>NZ_JBSFQJ010000021.1:0-101116 GCF_053588655.1 Gordonia sp. NPDC003424 | reverse complement strand
GACGGCCGCATCCAGATCCGCGGGGATGTCGACATCATCACCGGGGAAAAACTGCTCTCGGCGATCACCTCACTGTCAGGCACACGCCCCGAACCGGACGGCTCCCCCGATGCCCGCTCGACCGGGCAACGCCACGCCGATGCCCTCGAGGCGATCCTCGAGGCGGCGGCGGTCGCCGACACCACCCTGGTCACCCCACCGAAAACCCATGTCAGTGTGCTGGTTCCGGCCGATACACCCGAGCAGGCCGTGCTGGGATGGACCGGTCCGGTCACCGCGGCGACCGCCGCGCTGCTGGCCTGTGACGCGGCGATCGGCGCGGTCATCATCAACGGAGACACCGTGCCCTTGCAGATGGGCCGGGACAAACGGCTGTTCCCGTCGCACCTGCGTAAGGCGATCATCATCCGCGACGCCTGCTGCATCAAATGTGGGGCGCGTGCCGGCTACACCCACGTGCACCACATCGACTGGTGGAGCGAGGGTGGTCCCACGGATTTGGACAACGGATGTTTGCTGTGCCCGGCCTGTCACACCCAGATCCACCACGGCGACTGGCAGATCGTCCTGGGCGCCGACCGCCACCCCTGGCTCATCCCACCAGCCTCGATCGACCCGACACGCACACCGCTACCGGCCTACAACCGACGCACCCTGACCCTCGACGACCGCATCGCCGCGTAACTTGTCGGTGCCCGGTGATACAACACAGTCAGCCAATGAAGCATGGTCAGCCGATGAAGCAGAGTCAGCCACCCAAACCTGTGTAACCCTCTGACGCGCAGCACATTCCAGCGAAGCACCTTTCCCGCGCACCCGACCACGGTCGGGACCGCGCACGCACCTTGAGAACTCCATAGTGTGAGAAGGCTCCGGGCGCTTGCCGACGCCAAGTTGGTTGCGGCAAGCGCCTGGATCCCTATCCTTGACGGATGGGACGAGGTGACGGGGTCATCCGACCGTCACGGCTGATCGATCGGCTGGCGGACCGTCGGGCGCGTTCGCTGCGGCAGATGTATGTCGGCGGCAAGGGCAACACCACTGCGCGACGGTACGCACGGTTCTGGTCGTGGATGTTCAGCAAAGGAATTGCGCCGGGACGCAACTGGATCACGCTCGAGGTTCCGGGTCGGACGACCGGGCGTCCCACGCGGTTTCCGCTCGGCGTGACCGTCGTGGACGGTCGTCGTTACCTCGGCGCGATGCTGGGCAAGGACTGCAACTGGGTGCGCAATGTCCGTGCAGCGCAGGGAAATGCGATCATCGACCGCCGAGGCCGCCGACCGGTGCACCTCGCCGAGGTGCCGGTGGAGCGTCGGGCGCGGCTGCTGAAAGAGTTTCTGCAGCAGGTGCCTGGCGCACGCCCGCATCTGCCGGTGTCGCATGACCGTCCGGTCGCGGAGTTCGAGGCGATCGCGGCCGACTACCCGATGTTCCTCATAGAGGAGACGGCCGATCCCGGATCAGGGCAGTAGCCCGCCGAATCCACCTGAGCCGAAGGGGGATTGCGACTCGCCGCCGTCGGACTGGCCACCCTCGGACTGGCCACCCTCGGACTGGCCACCCTGGGACTGGCCATCGTCGGAGCGACCGCCCTGGCCGCCATCGGATTGGCCGCCGTCGGATTGGCCGCCCTCGGAGATGGTGGTCTGCTGCTTGTCGACGGTACTACCCAGTTTCACCTGCACGGTGCGGGACTGCCCGCCCGAGGTGACGGTCACCGGCACGGTGTCGCCGGGATTGTGGGTGAGGACCTGGGCCATCAGGTCCGCATAGTTGCTGATCGGGGTGTCGCCGATCTTGGTGACGACATCGCCCGCCTTCAGACCCGCCTGCGCGGCAGGTCCGCCGGACTGCAACGACGTGATCTGGGCGCCGTCGGCCGAGGAGTTCGAGTTCAGCGAACCTGACACACCCAGAACGGGTTTCGTCGCCTGTCCGTCCTGGAGCAGTTCGTTGGCGATGCGCTTGGCGGTGTTGATCGGGATCGCGAAGCCGAGGCCGAAGGCCTGCACCCCACCCGATCCGGCCTGACCGGTGTCGACGGCAGAGTTCACCGCGACGACCTGCCCGGCCAGGTTCACCAGTGGCCCACCGGAATTGCCGGGGTTGATCGCGGTGTCGGTCTGCAGGCCGTTGTAGACGGTCACAGCCGAGCCACTCTCGTCGCCCGCGGTCACGGTGCGGGACAACGCGCTGATGATGCCGGAGGTCACGGTGTTCGTCAGGTTCTCCGGGCTGCCGACCGCCACCACCTGCTGACCGACCTGCAGTGCGCTCGAGTCGCCGAGCGTGGCAGGGGTGAGGCCGGAGGCGTTCTGCAGCTTGATGACCGCGAGGTCGTAGGAAGGGGACGTGCCGGTGATGGTGGCGGGATAGGTCTTGCCGTCGGTCGTGGTCACCTGGATCGACGAGCCGCTGCCGGCGCCGGCGACCACGTGATTGTTGGTCAGCACGTAGCCGTCCGGAGACAGCACGATTCCGCTGCCGACCGCGGTGCCCTGACTCATGGTGACCTTGATGTCGGCGGTCGACTTCGACGCGGTCTGCGCGGCATAGGTGACCGAGCCGGGCTTGGTGTCCGCGGCGTTGGCGGCGGCCGCCGGCTGGGAGGTGAGGACCGGCGCCGCGGCGTTGGATTGATGGTCGAGGAACGCGGCGCCGCCGATGCCGATACCCCCACCCAGCAGGCCCGCGATCACCGCGGTGACCACGAGGGGCTTGGTGACACTGCGGCCGGTACGGGTGCTCGACACCGGCGGAGCGGTGTGGGGGATCGTCGGCGTGCCGTAAGCGGGGGTGTGCCAGTGGCTCTGTGGCGGTGGCGGGCTCTGCGGTGGTGCAGCGTATTCCGGTCGCGGATGCGCTCCGGTGAAGGGTGTGGTGGGGACGGGCCAGGTGGCGTCGTCGTCCCCGTGGGGCAGATGAGGTTCGTTCACGACACCACATTGCCGACCGCTGATGAGAGCAGACCAAGAATCAGCCGAGAGAAGTCCGCTCAGTTCACTCAGTGAATGCAGTGAGTTCTCCTCCCGAAACGCGGTTCTGGCCACGGTAGTAGTCAAAACATAGGCTGGGAAGTGCGACTGGCCGGGGGCAAGGGAGGGCGAAACCGAGATGCGACCGATGTTTCTGAATCCAACTCTGCCCATCCCACTGCCGCATCAGATCCCGGGTATGTGGCTCAACGACCGCTTCGACAGGGACGTGCGCGCCAAGTTCTTTCGCGGCATGGATTTCGACGCGCCGACCGGTGACCCGGGGTGGTTCGGGGCGGGCAGCGCCACCTGGCACGTCCATGCCCACCTGCCGGCACTGATCTTCGGCCTGCAGTGTGCGTCGTATCTCGAACGCCTCGATCCGAGCATCTTCTGGATGGGAGTCGACCACTCCCGGCTCGTGGAGAAGGACGACGACGGGGTCCCCACCGGACGCATCGATCCCGCGGGAGCGGCGGTGCGTCTGGGCCATTCGGTCGCGTTCTTCGTCGGCACGGCGTTCGGGTCCACGGAGACCGCCGAACGGCTCGCGCGGACCGTGCGCGCCATGCACCACACCATCAAGGGCACCCGCCCGGACGGATTGGCCTCCGACGCCGACGATCCGGACTGGTTGCGGTGGAACTACGCGACCGTGGTCTGGGGCATCGCCACCGCTCACGAGATCTACCATCCACACCCGTTACGCGGCGCCGACCTCGACCGGTACTACGCCGAGTTCGTGCGCGTCGGCCATGCGCTCGGCGGTACCCATCTGCCGACGACCAAGGCTGACACGCTGACCTGTCTCGCCGAGTATCTGCCGAAACTCGCACTGACCCATGGCAATGCGATGGCCACCGGCGCCAACGTGACCAATCCGCTTGTCGGTGCCGTGGATTGGGCGATCCGGGACACGATGCCGTCCTGGGCGGCGCAGCTGGTGCAATATCGGCGCCCGAACCCGATCGAACGCCGCGCCCGCCGCAGCGCCGTGTGGACGACGCTCAACTCGCTGCACACGTCGATGGGGGAGCCGCCCGAGGTCCTCGCGGCGCGCCGTCGGGTGGCCGGCGTCACCGGGGTGGCACACACCGAACCCACCTACGTGCCAGGGTCCGATCCCTACCTCGACCGCGATCAGGTGGAATCCGAACTCGTCGGGGCGCCCTGACCAACGGTCAGCGCCGGACCGAGATCTCGCGCCCGAGTTCGTGACCGGGGGCGAGCGGCAGGTCGTCGCCGCTCCAGAAGCGTCCCGGGTCGAACCAGTTGGAGTTCTTACCCGATTCGATCAGACCCATCTCGGCATAGGTGATCGCGACGACCTCGGCGCAGTACGCGGTTTCCAGGTCGGCGTGGTGAGCGTGGCGTTTCGCATGTCGATTCCGTGCGAAGCGATCCAGATAGGGGACCCCGCGAACGACCTCGAGGGTGGTCGGCAGGCGACCACGGAACCACCGTCCGGTCAGACGCGCGGTGGTGGGGAACGGGGTGCCGTCCAGGCGTGCGATCACCTTCAGGAGCGCGTCCTCCTGGCCGGCGGTCACCTCCGGCGTCAGCTGTCGCAGCCAACACGCCTGTTCGTAGCGATCCATCCACTGCTCGACCGCCGCGCGGGCGTCGTGCAGTTGCACCCCACGGTGATTGGTCCCCGTCCACACATCGGTCAGCTTGTCGCCGAGCTCGGCGTGCCACAGCAGCGGCGGCAGGTCGTCGAGGCTCACCGCCATCGCCACGTGGTTCACCGGCGCGTTGGTCAGCGTGCGGATCGCGCGATCAGGGCCCGAACGCCCACGGAACAGCCAGATGTCGCCCGTGCGGGTGGCCTCGAGGGCCGCAGCGAGATCGATCGTCGACTCCATGTCGCCAGCGTATTCGCCCCCGCGGCGATCGGTTCGCACTATCCTCGGGCGCATGCGCAGCGTGTGGAAATGGCTCGGGTTGGCCGGCGTGGTGGGCGTCGCCGCCGGCGGGGTGCTCGTCGCACGTGACCAACGACAACGCAACTCCTACACCGCCGACGACGTCCGCGAGCGACTGCACGATCGTCACGAGGCAGCCCAACAGCGCGAGGCACAACAACACCACACTGCCGAGCCGTGAAGCCCTACGATCCGATCACCGCACCGGTGGACCCGGTGACCGCGCTGACCCGGATCGCCTGGCTCCTGGAGCGACGACGCGAGAGCACCTACCGGGTCGAGGCCTTCCGCACAGCGGCCACCGCGGCCGCCGACGTCGGCCACGACGAACTCGCCCGGCGCGCGACCACCCGCACGCTCACCGACATCCGCGGGATCGGTAAGACGACGGCCGCCGTCATCGCATCGGCGGTCGACGGTGAGTTGCCCGCGTATCTCGCCGAACTCCAGGACACCGCACCGGAACCGCCCTCCGGTGTCGGCGCGGACATCTACGCAGGCATCCGGGGCGACCTGCACGCGCACACCAACTGGAGCGACGGCGGCGCGCCGCTACCCGAGATGGCCGCGGCCGCTGAGCAATCCGGGCACGAGTGGCTGGCCATCACCGATCACTCGCCGCGCCTGACGGTGGCCAACGGTCTCAGCGTCGACCGCCTGCAGGATCAGCTCGATCTCATCGACACCGTGAACAAAGAGTGCGACAACGGGTTTCGCATCCTGTCCGGCATCGAGGTGGACATCCTCGAGGATGGCACGCTCGACCAGACCGACGAGATGCTCGACCGCCTCGACATCGTGACGGCCTCGGTGCACTCCCAACTCCGCATGGCGGCCGGCCCGATGACCGCGCGGATGATCGCCGCGGTGTCCGACCCCCGCGTCGACGTCCTCGGACACTGCACCGGCCGGCGCGTCGTCACCGGACGTGGCCACCGCCCGCCGTCGAGTTTCGACGCCGAGGCCGTCTTCACCGCCTGCGCGGCCCACGGCACCGCGGTGGAGATCAACTCGCGGCCCGAAAGGGTCGATCCGCCAGACGAACTCATCGACCTCGCACGCGATCTCGGGTGCCTGTTCGCCGTCGACTCGGATGCACACGCACCCGGGCAACTCGAGTTCAAGGCGCTCGGCGCCCGCCGCGCGGCAGAACACGGCATCGACCCCGACCGCATCCTCACCACCTGGCCGCTCGACCGACTCCTGGCCTGGACACGCCGGTGAAGAGCCTTGTCGGCCGTCATCCGACGGTGATCGCGTCCAGACGTTCCTTGATGAACGTGCCGGACACCACCGGCGGCCGTCCCGCCTCGCGACCGATGGGTGGATCGAGCGGGGTGACCACCGCGTCGTGGTTCAGTTCGTAGAAGAAGATCAGCGACACCAGATCCTCCTCCGGCGCATCGGGTTGCGGCGGCAACACACGATGCCGACCGGCCGGCCAGCGCCCACCCGACCAATACTCGAGGAGATCCCCGATATTGACCGTGAGCGCCGTCGGATCGTAGGGCGCGTCCGCCCACCCGCCGTCGTCGCTGAACACCTGCAGTCCACCGGCGCCGGGCTCGCGGTCGAGTACCGTCACCGTGCCGAAATCGGTGTGCGGGCCGATCCGGTACTGGCCGTCCTCGGGCTCACCGACCGCGGTCAGCGGCGGATAGTGGTTGATGTTCGAGGTCCAGGTGGCGCGACCGGCAAGTCCCCGGAACGGATTGGCATCGCCGTCCAGGCCGAGCGAGGCGGCCATCAACGCGAGCAACTCGTCGGACAGACGTTTCACCTCCGCCGTCCATCGGGTGAACAGATCGCGGAGGCGCGGAGCCTCGGCCGGCCAGACATCGGGGGCGAACCAGTAGTCGTCGACGTCTGCCACCCCGACCGGTGTCTGAGCTCCCGAGTTGAAGGTCTCCTTGAGGTCCGGTGGCGTCTCGGTGCCCTCGGCGTACCCGTTGGCCTCCATGCCCGGGCCGATCCAGCCGCGACCGCCGACGCCGACCGCATATCGCTGCTTGGTCTCGGTGGGCATCGCGAAGAACTCGCGCGCGGTCGCCCGAAGTTGCCCCGGCAGGGCCGGATCGATGCCGTGTCCGGTGACCAGAAGGAAACCTGCCTTCTGCAGGGAGAGGTCCACTGCCGCGCACACCTCGTCGGCTGCCGCACCACCGGCGCGCCACCGCTCGAGGTCGACGGTCAGAATCGGGCTGGCACTCATCTCGCGGCCCCGTTCGCCGGTACACCGATGTCTTCGTTCCACAGCGACGGGCGTTCGGCGATGAAGTCGGTCATCATGGCGACGCAGCGCTGATCGTCGAGCACGGTGACGGTGACCCCGGCCTCGGTGAGCCAGTCCTCGCCGCCGCGGAACGTCCGGTTCTCGCCGATCACCACCGAACCGATCCCGAACTGACGGATCAGCCCGCTGCAATACCAGCACGGCGACAGCGTGGTGACCATGATGGTCGACGAGTAGTCGCGCTGCCGGCCGGCCGCGCGGAACGCATCGGTCTCGCCGTGCACCGACGGATCATTGTGTTGCACACGACGATTCCGGCCTTCGCCGAGCAACGTCCCGTCGGCGGTGAACAGCGCAGCACCGATCGGGATGCCGCCCTCGGCGAGCCCCAACCGGGCCTGCCGGTAGGCGGTCTCGAGGAGCAGGTCGGCGTCGGTGATGGGCGGCGGCCCGTGTCGCGTCGTCATGGTCATCGACCCTGCCGCCCGGCGGGCGCATCGACAACCGACATTTCGTCGCCTCGCGACGCCGGCGCGACGTGCATATCGTCAACGGTCATGATGCACTCGACGGCACCGGCCCCCTCTTTGCGTGACGTGATCGAACGTCACCTCGCGCCGGCCGACCCACGTGTCCTGACCGCCCACGATCGTCTGGCGACGCGCGTCAACTGGGTGCACTCGAGTGAGATCTTCGAGATCGGGCCGCTGCTCGCGGGCGGCGAACTGTTGCTCACCACCGGACTGGGCCTCGCCGGACTCGACGCGGGCACCCGCCGCCACTACGTCCGCGACCTCGCCGAACGCGGCGTCGCGGGTGTCGCGGTCGAGATCGGGCGCACCTTCGACGCGATACCCGACGAGATGATCCGCGAAGGGTCGGCGTGTCGGTTGCCCATCATCGAGTTGCGCCGGGTGGTGCCGTTCATCGAGGTCTGCCGCGACGCCAACACCGCGATCGTGTCGCGCGAGCTCGGTGATCTGCGGATACGGCGTGCTCTCGACGACGCGTTGCACGATGCGCTCGGTTCGGTGGGTGGGGTCGCACGGATGCTCGGGCATGTCTCGGACACCGTCCTTGCACCCGTCGTGCTCGTCGGGTCGGGCGGCGCGTTGATCGCCGCGCACGGAGCCGACGACGACCGGGCGGCGTGGACGATCGTCGACACCGCCGCCGCCGACGTACCGGTGGTCGTCCGGGGCCGGCATGTCGCGCGGGTCGTCGCCGGCTCCGGCGGGGCGATGACGCCCGAGGAAACGGCCGGGCTGCTGAGGATGGCCGCCGGACCCGTCGGTGCCGCACTCACCCGGGCGGACAACCGGGGATCGGCGAGTGGGGTCCGGCTCGTCGAGGACCTCGTCGCGGGCCGGCCGATTCGGCGGGCCGACCTCGTCGCCAGGTTCGGGGCGGCAGGCGTGCCGGTTGCGAGCGCCGCGCCGCTCGTCGCGGTCGTGGCCGCGTCTCCGGACACCCGGATGGCCACCGCCGCGCTGAACCGTGTCGCCACCACGCTCGGCGCGGGCGTCGTGCATGCCGTCATCGATGCGACGGTGTTCGGCGTGATCGTCGGTCCGCCCGGCACCGCCGCGGACCCGGTGGGTGCGGTGGCGGCCGCTTTCGGGTCGGCGGGTGATGTCACGGTGGTCGTCGGTGACGCATATCCCGCGGCCGGCACCGGGCCCGGCACGGTGCTGGCCCGCGACGTCGCAGACGCACTCGGCCGGGCCGGTGACGACCTCACCGTTGCCCTGGGACTGGTGCGCGACGGTGCGGCGGGCGGTCGTGTGTTCACCGGACGACAACTGCTCGCCGACTCCGCGGTGCGCGCGCTGCCCGCCGAGGTGCGCGACAACCTGGTCGCCGTGATCGCGCCGCTGATCGCCCACGACCGGGCGCAGTCGACGGACCTGGTGCACACCCTCGAGGTGCACCTGCGGCACGGCTGCAGCGCGACCCGGTCGGCTCAGGTGTTGCACCTCGGACGCCAGAGCCTCTACCAGCGTCTGGACCGGATTCGTGCGCTGCTCGGGTTCGACCCCGCGGCGCCCGACACCTACACGTCGATACTGATGGCGGTCAACGCTTTTCGTGCATCCTCAGCGGTCGGCGGCGACTGACTGCGCGACGGTCTTGCGCGCGAGCAGTAAGTAGGCGACGAACGCGATCGCGAATCCGACGAACGCGCCGATGTCACCGAGGTCCGGGACGGCCCGCACGACATAGCCGACGAACTTCTCCTGGTTGCAGAACAGCAGCACCGAGGCCACCAGGGCGATCACGAACGCCGCGAACCCGCCCCAGTTGGTGTACCGGCTGTCGTAGAGCATCGAGAGTGTCGGCGGTTCCTTGCGCAGCAGCCGATCGGCGAACACCACTCCGAGCCACGGCCCGATCCAGTACGCCACCAACAGCAGGAACGCCTCATACGATGCGGCCGCGTCGGCGAGCGCCCACCAGGCGACCAGGAACCCGGCGATCCCGAAGAACACGCTGACCAGGGCCCGCTGGATGCCGATCGGCAGCCGGAAACCCATCGTGACGAAAGCCATTGCGCCGGAATAGACGTTGATCGCATTCGCGGCCACCGCGCCGACCGCGATCGCCAGCAGGGTGAGGTCGGCGATGACCGACGGGAAGTTCGCGGTGTACGCGGCGGTCGGGTTGTCCGACGCGGGTGCGCCGATGGTCATCGACGCGGCGCCGACCACCATCAGGAAGGTGCACGACACGAACAGGCCGGACGACGCGAACAGCCCGGTCTGCAGTTTCGACGTCGTCGGCGGCAGGTAGCGGGTGTAGTCGGCGGCGTACGGCGTCCAGCCTGCCGTGTAGCCGAAGGACGCGCCGACCGTCAGCAGGAAGCCGGCCATCGAGAATCCGCCACCGGATGCCGGCGCCATCACGTCGGCCTTGCCGAAGATGATGATCGCGCCGATGAGGAAGATCACCGCGAGGATCGGTGCGGAGATGCGTTCGAAGGTCTGCACCAGGTTGTGCCCGAAGAACGCGAACGCGGTCTGCACCACGACGATGATGATCAACGCGACCAGCGGTCCCATCCCGAACAGCGTGGACAGCGCGAACGCGCCGCTGACGCTGTTGGTGGCGAACCAGCCGACGCCGCACATCACCGCCATGAACGTGGCCGGCAGTGCGTTGCCGCGATAGCCGAAGGCCAAGCGGCCCAACACCATCTGTGGCACACCGTGCAGCGGGCCCTCGGCCGAGAGCAGGAAGTGGGCGATGGCCGACAGTAGATTGCCGATGACGAACGCCGCGACCGCCTGCCAGAACGACAACCCGAACGCCGCGACGGCCAGCACCCCGACGAAGATCGTCGCGAACTCGAGGTTGGGGGCCGTCCACGTCCAGAACAGACCTCGCGGGGTGCCGTGGCGGGCCTCGAGCGGAATCGGTTCGTTCCCGCCGGGCTCGACCTTGAGGACCTTGTCCCCGTAGGACAGTGCAGCCGCGGTGGCGTCGTCGGTGGTGGGCGTGCCGAGAGTCATGGCGCCCACCCTGCGCTCTCGACACGGGGTGGGACAACTGACGAAGTGTCCGGTCGCCAGGGGTGGCAACCGGACACTTCGGGTGTTCGTGGTTATTTGATCTCGGTGCGTAACACCCGGATCAGGCCGAGTGTCAGGGGGATGCCGATCCAGATGACCGCCGACACGAGGAGCCGGGCCCACTCACCGCCGGTCGCCCAGTCGGTGGTCTCGAACGGTGCGTTGGTCGCACCGACCGACACCCATTCACCGATGCGGTCGCCGAAGGACGGGATCAGCTGGGTTGCCAGCGCCGTCAGGGTCGGTACCGCGAAGTACCCGACGATCGCCCCCGGCGTGTTGAGGATGAGTACGGCGAACGCGAACCCGAGGAAGAGTCCGAAGAGCTGGACGACGAGCAGGTTCACCAGGCCGGCGGTGGAGAAGTCCCACGCACCGGCCGGATCGGCATAGAGGAGACCGGCCAGCACGGTGCCGAGCGCGGCGATCGTCAGCACCACCACCACCGCCGCGATCGCGGTGATCACCACGGTCAGCGCCTTGGCGAGCAGGACACGCTCGCGTCGCGGTTCGAGGGTGAAGGTGGCCGCCGCGGTCCGTTGTCCCCACTCGGCGGTCACCAGCAGGACCGCCATGACCGGCAACAGCATTCCGGTGGGGGTGTTCATCATCCGCACGAAGCTCTCGAATCCGAGGGCCGAGAGGTCGTCGCGCCTGAGGAGGATCTGCGCCACCACCACGACGACACAGCCGATACCGACGACCATGGCCAGCCAGAAGCCGGCGCGGGTGTCGACGAGTTTGCGGAGTTCGACGGTCACCAGTCGCGACAGCGGAATCGTGGTCTGGCGGCGATGATTGACGGTGGTGGTCTGGTCGGCGAGGGTGGTCATGACAGGACTTTCTGTGCGCCAACGTGTTCGCGTTGGGTGGATTGGGTGAGCTGGAGGAACATCTCTTCGAGTTGTGAGCCGTCGTCGGGCCGCAGTTCGATCAGCGGGATGCCGAGGCGGAGGGCGAGTCGTCCGATCTCCTCGGGTGAGGCGTCGGTGAGTAGTCCGCCGTCGGGCACGGGTTCGGTCCGATGTGCCGCGGCGGCCAGCGCCTCGGCGAGCATCCGGTCGTCGAGCGACCGGGCACGGGTGCCGTGGCCGGCGAGCAGGGACTCCTTGGGTCCCTGGGCGACGATGCGGCCCTGACCGATGACGACCAGGTCGTCGGCGACGATCTCGATCTCGTGCAGCAGGTGCGACGAGAGCAACACTGTGCCACCACGATCGGCGAAGTCGCGCAACAGGGTTCGCATCCAGTGGATGCCGGCCGGGTCCAGACCGTTGGCCGGTTCGTCGAGGATCAGGACGGCGGGTTCACCGATCAGGGCGTTGGCGATGCCGAGGCGCTGCCGCATGCCCAGCGAGTAGTTGCCGATGCGGCGATCCGCTTCTTCGGGTGCGAGTCCGACGAGACCGAGGACCTCGTCGACACGGCGACGCGACACCCCCATCGTCATCGCGGACAGCCGCAGGACTTCCCGCCCGGTGCGCCCGGCGTGCTGTGCGGACGCGTCGAGCAGGACCCCGACCTCGACACCCGGATTCGGCAGGTCGCGGTAGGGGACACCGCGGACCGTCGTGGTGCCCGCCGTCGCCGGGGTCAACCCGACGATCACCCGCATGGCGGTGGACTTGCCGGCGCCGTTCGGCCCGAGGAAGCCGGTCACCCGGCCCGGCCGGCACGCGAACGACACGTCGTCGACGGCCAGGTGGGTGCCATATCGTTTGCTGAGGTTTTCTACCGTGATCATGTCTTTCATGGTCGTCGCGCCAGGTGGTCGGCCACATCGGACCGCAGGCCAGAGTTGGGATACGACCAAAGTCGTAGACGGTCGTCGCCGACCGGACGAGGCCGTCGGACCGCCCCCTCGAATACGGTGGACACATGCGTCCCGAGGACTATCAGCCGCCGCTCACGTGGCGTGGTCACGCGTGGCGGCTGGCGGTCATGCTGCTGATCTCGGGTGTGCTGTGGGGTGCCCGCGCACAGATCCAGTGGGAGCAGGCGCGGTGGCTGTTCGTGGCCGATCTGACGCTGGGCGCACTGAGTTTCGTCGCCGTGTGGTGGCGTCGATCCCACCCGGTCGCGGTTGCCACGTTCGTCAACGTGGCGAGCATCCTCTCGTCGAGTGCGATGGGACCGGTCACGTTGGCTATGGTGTCGCTGTCGACGCGCCGGCGCTGGCGCGAGATCGTTCCGCAGGCGGTGCTCGCGGTCGCCGCCGGGGTGATCTCCGAGGAGTTCGTGACGGTGCCCGAACCGGACGCGCCGCTGTTGTTCCGTTACGGCGTGCTGCTTGCGCTGATCGCGACGATGATCGGGTGGGGGCTCTACATCGGTTCGCGGCGGGAGCTTCTCGCGAGTCTGCGGGCCCGCGCGGCATTGGCCGAGGCCGAGCAGGACGCCGAGGTGCGCAGAGCCCGCTCGGTGGAACGGGCCCGGATCGCACGTGAGATGCATGATGTTCTCGCGCATAGGATTTCGACGGTAAGCATGTACGCGGGCGCGCTCGCGTATCGCGACGATCTGCCGCCCGAACAGATCCGCGAGACCGCCGCGACGATCCAGGAGACCTCGCGGCTTGCGCTGACCGAGTTGCGCGAGGTCCTCGGTGTGCTGCGGGAGGACCCCGGCGACGCGGAACCGGAGGTGCCGCAGGCCGGCGCGTCGGACCTCGACGGCCTGATCGACGAGAACCGGCGCAGCGGGATGCGCATCGACTACGCGTGCACCGCCGACCTGGGCGGTCTGGCCCCCGCCCGGGGACGCACCCTCTACCGGTGCGTCCAGGAGGCGCTCACCAACGCCCGCAAGCACGCACCGAACACCCCGGTGACGGTCCGTGTCACCGGCGGGCCCGACCACGGCATCGACCTGCGGGTGGAGAACCCGCTGCCCCTGAAGGCCGACATTGTCGACCCGCCGCGATCCGGGTTTGGCCTCGTGGGGCTCGCCGAACGCGTCCACCTCAGCGGCGGGCGACACACGGTGACACGCACCGACGACGACCATTTCGTGCTGCATGTCTGGTTACCGTGGCAGGTATGACCGCGCGCATCATGATCGTCGACGACGACCCGCTCGTGCGTTCCGGCCTGCGCCTGATGCTCGGCGGCGACCCGGACCTCGACATCGTCGCCGAGGCCGCCGACGGGCAGGCGGCCCTCGACGCCCACCGCAGCGACCCGGTCGACCTGTTCCTGATGGATCTGCGGATGCCCGTGATGGACGGCATCGCCGCGACCTCCGCGCTCAAGGCGCTGCCGTCCCCGCCCGCGGTGATCGTCCTGACCACCTTCGACGCCGACGACTACGTGGTGCGCGCCTTCGCCGTCGGCGCGGACGGATTCCTGCTCAAGGACACCCCGCCCGACGGCATCGTCGCCGCGATCAAGAACGTCATCGCCGGCCAGCCCGCCGTGAGCCCGTCGGTGACCGCAGCCCTCATCAAGCAGGTCGTGGACGGCGGGGGTGCCGGCCGGTCCACCGCGCAGACCGCCATCGAGCACCTCACCGAACGGGAACGCGACGTCGCGGTGTGTATCGCGCGAGGCGCGTCGAACGCCGAGATCGCCTCCGAGTTGTACATGAGCGTCGCCACGGTCAAGGCGCACATCTCGCACATCTTCACCAAACTCGGTGCGACGAACCGCGTTCAGGTGGCCATCACCATGCACGACGCCGGGCTCGCCTGACCCCCGGCGATCCCGGTGGTGGCGCAGGTGTCCGATTCTGTGGACACTGGAGGCCATGCGGCGCCGATGCTGCTGCGGCGTAGACGCTGCTGCGGCGTAGACGCGGCGACCCGGTTCACGAGGAGGACACATGGCCGACAACAACAATCCCTTCGGTATGGATCCCGAGGACTTCGACCGCTTCGCGCGCGAGGCCTCCGAGGGGCTGAAGGACATGGTCGGCAAGTTCTTCGCCGGGCAGCCCGGGCAGAACGCCTTCACGACGATGTTCGACACCGGCCGCCGTCCGCGACCGGAGCCGCCGACGACCGGCGAGACCGGGGCCGGCGTGTGGGCGGTCTTCGTCGTGGGCGAGCACGGCGGGGCGCGCGTCGAGCAGGTCTACGCCACCGAACTCGACGCGCTGCGCGCCAACAAGCACAACACCGATCCCAAGCGGAAGGTGCGTTTCCTGCCCTACGGCATCGCGGTCAGCGCCCTCGACGAGGAGGACGCGGGCACCGGGTCGCCGGAGGACACCGGGTCGTCGGAGGACTGACTACCCGGTCGCGATGATCACGTGCAGGGTCCGTGGACCGTGTACGCCCTCGACCCGGTCGAGTTCGATGTCGCTGGTGGCGCTCGGTCCGCTGATCCACGTCTGCGGGTGTGTGCTCGCACCCGATTCCACCAGCCGCGCAACGGCTTCCGGCACATCGCTGACCACCTGATCGGCGGCCACGATGCACACGTGCAGGTCGGGTACCAGGGACACCGCTCGACGGCCTTGTCCCGCACCGTGATCGAGCACGATGGTGCCGGTGTTGGCGATCCCCACCGCGGCGGTGGTGACCACCGCGCCGGCCGCGTCCAGGTCGGCGGCCGACAACCCGTCGTCGGTGAGCCAGTCGATCCCGTCGTCGCCGACGAGGGCCCGCACCGTGTCGTCGCCGATCACTGCGCCTCTCACGCCGTCGAGCGCGGCGCGGACCGAAGCGCCCACGCCGTCGGCCGGCACCTGCTCGACCACCGCGCGGTAGTCGGCCACCCGCTCGTCGAAGCGGTCGATCAGGCCGAGGTCGCCGGTGGACACCGGTTGCCCGTAGGTCCAGTCGACGGGCGTCTCGGTGACCGCCGGATCCTCGACGTCGGCGATCGCCGCACGCACCCGCGCAAGGATCTCCTCCCGCGCACCCATCACTGATCTCCCTTGTTCGGATTCTGTTGTCCGCGTTCGGATTCCCACCAGTCCCGGAAGGTCTGGGCGGGCGGGACCGGAGTGTCGCGCGCCGAACCCCAGCCCGCCAGCGGCCAGGGCAGGGCGCCGATGGTGGTGCGTTTGCCGAAGAACCGGTGACTGAACTTCGCGGCCTTCTGTGCCTTCTCGAACCGCCGGTGATCGTCGAACATCCAGGCGCCGGCCTTCATCGCGGCCGCCTCCGCGGTCGGCACCCCGCCGCGGTGCTCGTCGACGACCCGAGTCCGCAAGTGCACCAGGATGTCCGGGATCGGGATGCGGACGGGGCAGACGTCGAAGCAGGCGCCGCACAGGCTCGACGCGTAGGGCAGCGACTGGTCGACCTTGGATCCCGTGCCCCGCAGCTGCGGGGTGAGGATCGCGCCGATCGGTCCCGGATACACCGAGCCGTAGGCGTGCCCGCCGGCGCGCTCGTACACCGGGCACACGTTGAGGCACGCCGAGCAGCGGATGCAGCGCAGGGCGGCGCGGCCGACCTGATCCTTCAGTACGGTGCTGCGGTTGTTGTCCAGCAACACGATGTGCACCTTCTGTGGTCCGTCACCGGCTGCGGCTCCGGTCCAGATCGAGGTGTACGGGTTCTCCCGCTCGCCGGTACTCGAGCGCGGCAGCACCTGCAGGAACACCTCGAGGTCCGACCAGGTGGGCAGCACCTTCTCGATACCGACCACCGAGATGAGGGTTTCCGGCAGCGTCAGGCACATGCGGCCGTTGCCCTCGGACTCCACCACCACCAGGCTGCCGGTGTCGGCGACCGCGAAGTTCGCGCCGCTGATGCCGACCTTGGCGCGTAAGAACTTCTCGCGCAGGTGAAGCCGGGCCGCCTCGGCCAGCCTCTTCGGTTCGTCGGTGAGATCTGGCGGTGCGGGGCGGCCGACCTCCTTCATGCGCCGCAGGAAGATCTCGCGCACCTCGCTGCGGTTGCGGTGGATGGCGGGGACCAGGATGTGGCTGGGCCAGTCGTCGCCGAGCTGCACGATGAGTTCGGCCAGATCGGTTTCCCAGGCATCGATTCCGGCGTCGGCCAGGGCCTCGTTGAGCTCGATCTCCTGGGTGGCCATCGACTTGACCTTGACCACCTCGTCGGCGCCCTCGGCACGCACCAGGTCGATGACGATCCGGTTGGCCTCGGCGGCGTCGCGTGCCCAGTGCACCGTCGCCCCGGCCGCGGTCGCGTTGGCCTCGAACTCCTCCAGGTACGTGTCGAGGTGACGCAGCGTGCGGTTCTTGATGGCCTCGGCGGCCAGCCGTAGCTCCTCCCAGTTGTCGAGCTCCTCGACCACCGACGCCCGCTTGGTGCGGATGATTCCGGTGGCGTGCGCGAGATTTCGGCGCTGGGTGGGGTTCGCCAGTTCCTCGCGGGCGGCGGCCGGGAATTTCGGCATGCCGACGAACGTGGCGGTCACCCCGACGTGCGGGTGGCCGGTCGGGTGGGTGCCCGGTTGTGCGGTCGCGGTCATGCGAGCTCCTTGTCGGTCGAGGCGAGGATCTCCGCGAGATGCATGGTGCGTATTCCGGCACGCTCGCGCGTCAGCAGTCCGCCGATGTGTGCGAGGCACGAATTATCGCTGGCCACAAGCACTTCGGATCGGGTCTCCTTCACGTTGGCCACCTTGTCGCCGCCCATCGCGACCGACACGTCGGCGTTCTTCACGGCGAACGTGCCGCCGAAACCGCAGCACTGGTCGGCCGCGGGCAACTCCACCAGATCGATGCCGCGGACGTTGCGCAGCAGCTGCAGCGGTTTGTCGCCGACCCGCAGCATCCGCAGCGAGTGGCATGTCGGGTGATAGGTGACGCGGTGCGGGAAGTAGGCGCCGACGTCGGTCACCCCGAGCTTGTCGACGAGGAACTCGGACAGTTCGTAGACCCGCGGCGTCATCTCGTCGACCGCGCGACGCAGTCCGGGGTCGCCGGCCCGGTCGGCGATGCCGGGATGCTGGTGCCGGATCGACCCGACGCAGGAGCCGCTCGGGGCGACCACGGCGTCGTAGCCGTCGAACACGTCGACGAACTTGCGGACCCCGGGTATCGCCTCGTCGGCGTAGCCGGTGTTGGTGAACATCTGCCCGCAGCAGGTCTGTTCGACGGGGAACTCGACGTCGACGCCGAGCCGCTCGAGGAGCAGCACCGTGGCCTTCGGGGTGTTGGGCCACATGGTGTCGTTGAAGCATGTGGCGAACAGCGCGACCCTCATGACGGAATCATCCACGAGAGCACCGTCGATTGCAGGCCTACGAGCAGACAGAGCACGATGAGCAGTCCGATGCTCCACAGGATCACCTTGCGGAAGATCTCCGACTCACGGCCGAGCAGCCCGACCGAGGTCGCCGCGATGGTGAGGTTCTGCGGGCTGATCATCTTGCCGACGACGCCACCGCTGGTGTTGGCCGCGACCAACAGCGTCGGGTCGATGCCGGCCTTCTCACCGGCGGCCTGCTGCAGGGTCGCGAACAGGGCGTTGGCGCTGGTGTCCGAGCCGGTCACCGCGGTGCCGAGCCAGCCCAGGACGGGGGAGAAGAACGCGAAAGCCGCTCCGGCACCGGCGATCCAGGTGCCGATCGTGATGGTCTGCCCGGACTGGTTCATGACGTAGGCCAACGCGAGGACCGATGCGACGGTCAGGATGGACCAGCGCATCTTGTAGACGTTGCGGCCCCAGATCGCGGCGGCCTCACCCAGCGACATGCGGTAGACCAGTGCCACGATGACGCCGCAGATCAGCAGCAGCGTGCCGGGCGACGACAACCACCCGAAGGTGTACTGCGTCGACGACGACACCTTGCCCGCGGCGTTGGCGATGTTGCCGTCGAGTCCGGGCCAGCCGAAGGTCGTATCGGTGTCGGTGAGGAAATTCTTGAGCGGTGTCAGCAGTTTCGCGAGGGCGAACACCACCACGACCAACAGGTAGGGGAACAGCGCCATCAGCGTGCGCTGCGCACCCAGGGGCGTGGTGTCGGGCTCGGCGCGCTGCGCCACGGCGGTGCCGCCCGACGCCGGTCGCGACGCGGAGCCACCGCTGCCGCCGAGGTCGTCGCCGATCGCGTCGACCTCGGCAGACCGCTCGGTCAGTAGTCGTTCGCGGGCGGCGTCACCGCCCGAGGGCTGCCAGAACCGCAGCATGATCACGGCGGCGGCGAGCGCGACGAGCGAGGCGATGATGTCGGTCAGCTCGACGGACAGGAAGTTGGCGGAAAACCACTGGGCGACGCCGAAGACGACGCCGACGACGACGGCGATCGGCCAGACGTCGCGCAGACCGCGACGCCCGTCGGCCAGCAGCACCAGAAAGCACGGCACGAACGCGGCGAGGAACGGTGTCTGGTGACCGATCACCGCACCGATGTCGTGGTAGTCGATGCCGGTCAGCTTGCCGGCGGTGATGATCGGGGTGGCGATCGCGCCGAAGGCGACCGGCGCGGTGTTGGCCAGCAGCACCACCGCGGCCGCGCGCATCGCGGTGAACCCGACGGCCATCAGCATCACGCCGGTGATGGCCACCGGCGCGCCGAAGCCGGCGAGTGCCTCGAGGAGACCGCCGAAACAGAACGCGATGATGATCGCCTGAATCCGCGGGTCGTCGGAGACGTTGTTGATGACCCGTCGCAGATCCTCGAAACGTCCACTGGCAACGGTCAATTCGTAGAGCCAGATCGCGTTGACGACGATCCACATGATGGGGAAGATGCCGAAGACGAAGCCCTCGGTCCCGGACAGGACGGCGAGGTGGACGGGCATCTGGTAGACGGCGATCGCCATCGCCAGCGCCACGAGCAGGCCGGACAGTCCGGCCCAGTGGGCCTTCCAGCGCAGGATGCCGAGGGTCACGAACACGGTCAGCAGAGGCAGCACTGCGACGACCGACGACCAGAAGAGGCTGTTACCGACCGGATCGAGATCGGGTACGTACATGAATCACCACCGGGGGGTTGGGCGGGCCCGGCCGGGCTGATGACCGGGCGTGTGTGGTCAGACCTCGTGTGGTCTGACCACACGGTGTACCGTAGGGTGACTGGCGTCACGTGTCAATACGTGAGCACCTTTGAAAGGCTGTCGACCATGACCGTTGAGCACTCCGCCCAGGCGCCGTCCGTCGACGGCGGGTGGCAGCCGGTGGCCCGCGCCCGCACCTACGAGCTCGTCATCGACGCCATCGAGGACCAGATCCTCGCCGGCACGCTCCGGGTGGGTGACGCCCTCCCGCCCGAGCGGGAACTGGCGGCGAAGCTGCAGGTCAGCCGGCCCGCGGTGCGCGAGGCGCTGCGGGTGCTCGAGGCGCAGGGGGTGCTGCGGTCGGCGACCGGCAGCGGGGCCGGTGCCGGGACGTTCGTCGCCGCGATGCCCGGCGAGGCGCTGAGCCGATTCCTCCGCCTGCACATCGCGCTCGCGAACTTCGAGTTCGCGGAGATCGTCGAGGCGAGGGTGACCCTGGAGTGCTCGAGCGTCGCGCTCGCCGCGCAGGCCGCCGATCCCGAACGGTTGGACCGCGTCCGGGACGCCCTGCAGCGGATGGCGGATAACGACACCGACCGCGCCCAGTTCAACGACGACGACACCGCGTTCCACGCCGCGATCGCCGAGGCGGGAGGCAATCGCCTGGTGACCGCGCTGACCGTCGCGATCCGGAATGCGTTGCGCGCGAGCATCCTTGACGCATTCCGTGAGATCGAGGACTGGCCGCGGCTACGCGACGAGCTGATGGTCGAGCATCGCGCCATCCTGGCGGCGATCGAGGACGGCGACGCCGACACCGCCGCGCGCCTGGCCGAACAGCACATCCGGGACAGCTACGAGCGACTCCCGTTACTGCACGGCACCGACTGACGCGCGGCGCTACTGCGCCTCGCGCAAGGCCGCCCGGCGGGCCTGGGCCTCTCGTTGCCGACGCAGCTGGGTGCTGGTGCGGGGCACCAGTTGCGGGACCGGGTGGGGCCGACCGTCGTCTCCGGTCGCGACCATCGTGAAGTAGCAGCTGTTGGTGTGGCGTCGCTCGCCGGTGTGCACGTCCTCGGTGTCGACGCGGATGCCGACCTCCATCGAGGTGCGCCCAGTGTAGTTGACCGAGGCGGTCAGGGTGAGGATCTCGCCGACGCGGATCGGCTCGCGGAAGATCACCCGGTCCACCGAGAGCGTCACCGCATACTGGCGCGAATAGCGGCTGGCGCAGGCATAGGCGACCTGGTCGAGCAGCTTGAGCAGGGTGCCACCATGGACGTTGCCGGAGAAGTTCGCCATATCGGGGGTCATCAGCAGGGACATCGAGAGGCTGATGCGGTCGTCGAGGTCGTCGGCCTCGGGGACGAGGGCGGTCTCGCCGTCGGCGGTGGTCATCTGGTGCTCCCAACGGTGTCGAATTGCCGTGTTTCTCACCTTTGCACCTACTCGTCGGTCAGGTCGGGTCGTGCGCAGGATTTCACACTCGAACCCGGTGCGGGACGGCCGAGTCGCTGTGTCAGGATGACCGTCATGGTGCTGCTCGCCGAGTCCTCCACGGCTGCGGAGACGACGGCGATCGTGTCGTTGTTCTGGATCGTCGTGGCGGTGGCGCTCGCTCCGATCGTCGCGCGGGTGTTGCGTGGCTTCGTGCCCGACGTCGTCGTACTGCTCGTGTTGGGCATGGTGTTGGGTCCCTTCGCGCTGGGCTGGGCCAATCCCGCCTCCGTCGACATCCTCAGCCAACTCGGTCTGGGCATGCTCTTCCTGCTCGCCGGATACGAACTCGATCCCGATCTGGTCCGTGGCCGGTCGGGGCGCGTCGCGCGGCTGACGTGGTTTGCGAGCCTGGCGTTCGCCCTGCTGGTCATCACGCTGGCGGCGCGGTCGGACGACTTCACGTCGCGGGTCGCGGTGGCGATCGCGGTCACGTCCACCGCGCTGGGCACGCTGCTCCCGATCCTGCGACAGCTCGGCGTGCTCGGTCAGCCGCTCGGGCGCGCGGTCATGGCACACGGCGCCGTCGGCGAGGTCGGGCCGATTCTCGCGATGTCGCTGCTGCTCACCAGTCGCAGCATTGAGGCCGCGGCCGTGGTGGTGCTTCTCTTCGTGCTGGCCGCAGTGGTCATCTGGGCCGTGCCGCAACGCATGCTGGACCGTATCCCGGGGATGGGGCAGGCCATCGGGCAGATGGCCGGCGGCACCACGCAGATGCCGGTGCGGGTGGTCATGCTGCTGTTGCTGGCACTGATGACCGTCGCCACCGAGTTCGATCTCGATGTGGTGCTCGGCGCGTTCGCGGCGGGATTGATCCTGCGTCGGCTCATCGGACCGGAACATCCGCAGATCGGCCGGTCACTCGACGTGATCGGCTACGGCGTGTTCATCCCGATCTTCTTCGTGACCTCGGGCATGGGGATCAACGTCGACGCGGTGCTGAGCCGTCCGCTGATGTGGTTGTTGTTCGTCGTCGCGATCGTGCTCGCGCGGGGTGTTCCGGTGTGGGTCAGCGAGCGGTTGGTGTCGCACGAGCTGAACCTGTCGTCGGAGCCGGAACGGATTCAGCTGGCGCTGTACGCCGCGACCGGCCTGCCGATCATCGTCGCGGTGACGCAGTTCGCCACCGATGCCGACCTGATGTCCGACGGTCTGGCGTCGACGCTGGTGGCCGCCGGCGCGACGACGGTTCTGGTGTTCCCGATGATCGCGCGCTGGATCGGGTCCCGCACGGCCCCGCAGACGACGAACGCCGGGCCGACGCAGTAGTGCGTCGGCCCGGCGTTGCAGGCTGTGTCAGCCGGCGTCGAATCTAGAGATTCGCGCCGCAGGTCGGCCACGCGCCGGGGCCCTGGGTGGCCAGGACGTTCTCCGCGACGCGGATCTGCTCTTCGCGCGAGGCGTTGGCCGCGCTGCCGCTGCCGCCGTTGGCCTCCCAGGTGCTCTGGGAGAACTGCAGGCCGCCGTAGTAGCCGTTGCCGGTGTTGGTCGACCAGTTGCCACCGCTTTCGCATGCGGCGACGGCGTCCCAGTTGTGCGCCGAGGCGGTGCCGGCGAACGCAGCGAGGGGTGCAACGGTCAGTGCGCCGACGATTCCGGCGCGCATGGCGAGCTTCTTCATGCTCATGGTCATCGTCTCTCCTATCGCCGCCCCGTAGCGGGCTGGGCAGCTGAACTTCGAACGAGACAGACCGTACAAGCTGATAACGGATTGGTCACGCTATGGATGCGGTGGGCGACGTTTGGATAACGCCGTGATAACGGTGGCAGAATGCTGAGAATTCCCTGCGCATCCCGGCGTGTCGCACCTCGGGCGAGCCTTTAGTGTGCATCACGAAAATGTGACGCAGAACACAGTAATATTGTGGTCCCCGTCACCGATTTGGACGTGCGATCGGCGCACGGAAGCGCTAGTGGACGTGCCGACGGGTGGACGGCAGATCAGCAGCAGCGGGCTCCGGGGTTGTGATCCTGTGCGGCATAACGGGATCGCCAGTAGTCCCGTTCGGACATCAATGATTCACCGGGATGCCGGGCGGCCTGATGAGCGCGGTAGCGGTCATAGTCGCGGTCACCCATCAGTGATCCCACGTACCAGCCGAGTGCGGCGCACCCGCGCCGCACCGTGCGGATCAATGTGCGCCCCGTGCGGCAACCGCTGCGTCCTCGGGATGCGCGGCGTAGTACTCGTCCCACTCCTTCTGCACCCGTTTCTCCGCCGGGGTGGTGATGAGGCCGTCCGGCCCGAAGATATGCGAGTCGATCGGCTCTTCCTCGGTCGTGGGCAGGCCACCACGCTGCAGCGCGCGGATGCAGATGGCGGCGCCGACGACGAACACGATCAGCACGAGCACCGCGAACACGATCGAGAGCGTGCCCTGGATGAACGTGTTGCGGATGACCGCGTCGATCTCCGAGGGTGACTTGGCCGTCTTGAATGTGGTCAGGCCCTGGTCCTTGGCGTTCACGAACGCCCGATGCTGCGCCCAGTAGCCGATCGCCGGGTTGCTGGAGAAGATCTTCTGCCACGACGCCGTCATGGTCACGATGAGATCCCAGATCAGGGGCAGGCCCGACACCCAGGCCCACTTGAACTGTCCGCGTTTGAACAGGATGACCGTGACCACGGTCAGCGCGACGGCGGCCAGCAACTGGTTGGCGATGCCGAACAGCGGGAACAGGGTGTTGATGCCGCCGAGGGGATCGGTGACACCCATCAGCAGGATCGATCCCCAGCCGGCGCACACGAGAAGCGTGCAGATCCAGGCGCCGGGACGCCACGACGGGTCCTTGAACCGGTGTGCGCCGGGGAGGTTGCCGATGCCGTCGGAGAGCATGAAGCGGGCGACGCGGGTGCCGGCGTCGACGGTGGTCAGGATGAACAGCGCCTCGAACATGATCGCGAAGTGATACCAGAAGGATCGCAACGACTCTCCGCCGATGGCGCGCTGCAGGGTGTCGGCCATGCCCATGGCGAGGGTGGGCGCGCCGCCGGTGCGGGAGACGATCGATTCCTCCCCGACCGCCCGGGCGGCCTCGGCGAACTTCTCGGCGGTGGCCGGGTCGCCGTGCAGGCCCAGGCCGTTCACGTATTCGGCCGCACCCTCGGCGGTGCCCTTGGTCACCGCGGCGGGCGCGTTCATGCCGAAGTAGAGGTGCTGATCGAGGATGCACGCCGTCACCAGGGCCATGATCGCCACGAACGACTCGGTGAGCATGCCGCCGTAACCGATGATCCGCGCCTGCCCTTCTTTCGCCAGCATCTTGGGCGTGGTGCCCGACGCGATGAGGGAGTGGAAGCCCGACAGCGCGCCACAGGCGATGGTGATGAACAGGAACGGGAACAACGCGCCGGCAAACGCCGGCCCCTTGCCGTTCCAGGCGAAGTCGCTGACGGCGGGTGCCTGCATCACCGGGCGGACCAGCAGGATGCCGAGCGCGAGCAGGGCGATGGTGCCGACCTTCATGAAGGTGGACAGGTAGTCACGCGGGGCGAGCAGCAACCACACCGGCAGCACCGCGGCGGCGATGCCGTAGATGATCAGCGCCCAGCTCAGGAACACCGGGGAGAGGCTGAACCAGTCCTGGCCCCAGGCGGATTCGCCGACGTAGCGACCGGCGACGATGGCCGCCAGCAGCAGCACGACGCCGATCAGGGACACCTCGCTGACCCGTCCGGGTCGCAGGTACCGCAGGTACACGCCCATGAACAGCGCGATCGGGATTGTCATCGCGATCGAGAAGACGCCCCACGGGCTGTGTGCGAGCGCGTTGACGACGACCAGCGCGAGCACCGCGATCAAGATGATCATGATGACGAACACGGCGACGATGGCCGCGGTGCCGCCGAACGCGCCGAGTTCGTCGCGGGCCATCTGGCCGAGGCTCCGGCCGCGCCGGCGCGTCGAGATCGCCAGCACCAGGTAGTCCTGGACACACCCGGCGAACACGGCGCCGATGATGATCCAGATGGTGCCCGGCAGGTAGCCCATCTGGGCGGCGAGCACCGGGCCCACCAGCGGTCCGGCGCCGGCGATCGCGGCGAAGTGATGCCCGAAGAGCACCCGCCGGTCGGTCGGCATGTAGTCGCGGGCGTTGTCGAGGATCTCGGCCGGCGTCGCGTGATCGTCACGGGGTTTGACCACGTTCATCTCGATGAGCCGCGCGTAGAACCGGTACGCGACCACGTAGGTGCACACCGCGGCGAGGACGAACCAGACCGCGTTGACGTTCTCCCCGCGGACGAACGCGACGATCGCCCATGCGATCGCACCGATGACACCGATCACCGCGAAGAGGATCTTCTTGCCGGTCGTCATGGGTGACCGGTCGATGATCGCCACGGGCGGACGATCGGGATCGGTCCGGATGTACTCGATGTTCGGGTCCTCGGAGCGTTCGTCGGTCGCCGTCATCGTCGTGCCTTTCCTCGGGGAGAGTGTGGCCGGCGTCACTATACCGCCTTCGATTCCTCCGGCCCGATGGCACCATCCCCGTTCCCGCCGAGTTCGCATACACCGGAACGGTTTTGCGGCAGGCTTGTGACATGACCGAGATCAGCAGACCCGATGCTCACCGTGTCCGCGCAGCCGAGATCGTCGGTCGGCTCTCCGTCGCCGACAAGGCGGCACTGACCACCGGCGCCTCGTTCTGGTACACCGCGGCCGTCGAGAACGAAGGGGTCGAACCGCTGATGCTGACCGACGGCCCGCACGGCGTCCGCAAACAGACCGGGAGCGCTGATGCGGTGGGACTCAACGATTCGGTCCCCGCGGTGTGTTTCCCGCCGGCCGTGGCGATGGCGTCGTCGTTCGACTCCGATCTCGTCGAACGGGTCGGTGACGCCTTGGGTGCCGAATGTCTCGCGGAAGCGGTGGGGGTCATCCTCGGGCCGGGGATCAACATCAAGCGGTCGTTGCTCGGTGGCCGCAACTTCGAGTATCTGTCCGAGGACCCGTATCTGACCGCACGGATCGCCGCGTCGATCGTCCGGGGTGTGCAACGCCACGGGATCGGTACCGCGGTCAAGCATTTCGCGGTGAACAACCAGGAGCACGAACGACTGCGCATCAGTGCAGACGTCGACGAGCGCGCATTGCACGAGATCTATCTGCGGGCCTTCGAATATCTCGTGCGCACCGAGCAGCCGTGGACCGTGATGGCCGCCTACAACAAGATCAACGGCGTCTACGCCACCGAGAACCGTTGGCTGCTCACCGAAACACTGCGTGGTCGTTGGGGTTTCGACGGACTCGTGATGTCCGACTGGATGGCCGTGGACAATCGGGTCGCCGCGCTGGCGGCCGGGGTCGACCTGGAGATGCCGTCGAGCGGTGATGTCGGGCCGGGAGCGGTGCGCGCGGCGATCGCCGAGGGCCGGCTCGATACCGACGTGCTCGACGCCGCGGCGCAGCGCGTCGTCGAGCTCGCCCTGGCGGCGGCGGGAAATCGTCGGGAGGGTGCGGATTACGACCGGGAGGCGCATCATCGGCTGGCGCGCGAGGTTGCCCGGCGCTGCGCGGTACTGCTCAAGAACGAGGACGTCGACGGCGGCGGACCCGTCCTGCCGCTCGGCGAGTCGGCCACGGTCGCGGTGATCGGCGAGTTCGCCCGCACACCGCGCTACCAGGGCGGCGGCAGTTCTCGTATCAATCCGTTCCGGCTCGATTGCGCACTCGACGAGATGCGGTCGCTCGCCGGCGCGGGGGAGATCACGTTCGCTCCCGGATTCGTCGTCGGCGCAGCGCAATCCGATCCCGATCTGGTCGCCGAGGCGGTGCGCACGGCGACCGCCGCCGACGTCGCGGTGGTCTTTCTCGGCCTCGGCGACGACGACGAATCCGAGGGGTTCGATCGTGCCGACTGGCGGCTGCCCGCACCGCAGCTCGCGCTGCTGGCTGAGGTCGTGGCAGCGAACCCGCGGACGGTGGTGGTGCTGTCCAACGGCGGGGTCGTCGACCTCACCGAGGTGGAGGTCGCGCCGGCCATCCTCGAGGGCTGGCTGCTGGGGCAGGCCGGTGGCGTCGCGATCGCCGACATCCTCTACGGCCACAGCGACCCGTCGGGGCGCCTGGCCGAGACGATTCCGCTGCGACTGTCCGACAGCCCGGCCTTCCTCGACTTCCCCGGCGAGAAACTCCACGTCCGCTACGGCGAAGGGGTGTTTGTCGGCCACCGGTGGTACGACGCCCGCCAGATGCCGGTGCGCTATCCGTTCGGCCACGGATTGTCCTACACCACAGTCGAGTTCACCGACCTCACCGTCGCCGATACCGACGACGGGATCGTGGTGGAGGTGACCGCGGCCAACACCGGCGGCAGGGCGGGCCGCGCGATCGCCCAGTGTTACGTCGGACTCGACACGTCGGTGGTGGCCCGGGCGCCGCGCGAACTCAAGGGGATCGGTGTCGCCGACCTGGAACCCGGTGCGCGGCAACGCCTCCGCATCGAGATCGCGCGCGGCGACCTGGCCTACTGGGATCGGTCGACCGACGACTGGGCGGTGGAGGCCGGTGAGTATCGCATCGAGATCGGCGCCTCGAGCCGGGACATCCGCATCGGTACGACCGTGCAGACCCCCGGCGACGCCGCTGCGGGCCCGCTCGGTCGGTCGTCGACCCTCGGTGAGATCCTCGACGACCCGACCGTCGGTCCGGTGCTGCGCAAACGCGTCGCCGCGACGCTGGGTATGGACGATCTCGATCCCACGATGCTGATGTTGGTGTCGTCGTTCCCGATCGGACGGATCGCACCGATGCTCGGCCTCGATGCCGTCGCCCTCGACGAGTTGCTCGCCTCGGCGCAACCCCGCTGATTGAGCGAGCCGCCTTATCGCTGGTCGGGCGGGCAGTCCCCGTCGCTGGTCGAGCGGGCCGCCTTATCGCTGGTCGGGCGGGCAGTCCCCGTCGCTGGTCGAGCGGGCAGTCCCCATCGCTGGTCGAGTAAGCGACCGAGCGCCAGCGAGGGAGCGCATCGAGGCCACTTCGGTTGGTCGGCAGGTGATCTCGATGCGGCGCCTCGCTTCGCTCGGTGCCTTACTCGATCAGCGGATAGGGGTCGTGCCGGACATTGTGGCCTCCTATCGGGCCGACCCGTCGTTGGTCGAGTAAGCGACCGAGCGCTAGCGAGGGAGCGCATCGAGGCCACTTCGGTTGGCCGGGAGGTGATCTCGATGCGGCGCCTCGCTTCGCTCGGTGTCTTACTCGATCATCGGGGGAGGGCCGAGGATTGTTCGTTGATCGGGTAAGCGAGGAGCGATAGCGACGAAGCGCATCTTCCGTTGATCGAGTAAGCGAGGAGCGATAGCGACGAGCGCATCGAGATCGCCTGCCGCAGGTGTCATCCCGCCGCTGCACCCGCCGGCCGTGATGGGAGCGCCATGCAGATGACGATCGCGACGACGGTGAAGCCGACCGCCCACCAGTACGCGATGTCGAAGGCATGTGCGCGATCGCCGAGGGTCAGGGCGCCGGACATCGAGGCCTCGAGGATCACCGCGAGCAAGGCGGTGCCGAACGCGCCGCCCACCTGCTGGGCCAGCCGGGTGATGATGCTCGCGTGCGGGATCTCCGCGCGGTCCAGGCCGACGAAGGCGACCGCCATCACCGGGATCATCACCGCGCCCATGCCGAATCCGCGCACGAGCAGCACCGCCATCAGCCACCAGTCGCTGGTGTTCGCATCGGCGACGGCGAACGGGATGGTCGCGGCGCCCATGATGACGAAACCGGAGATCGCGACGATCCGCGCGCCGATGGTGTCGGTGTATGTGCCGGCCAGCGTGCGGCTGAGCAGCGCCCCGATTCCCTGGGGGATGAGCAGTAGCGCGGCCTTGAGCGCGTCGGTGCCGTGCACGATCTGAAAGAACAACGGCAACAACAACATCGAGCCATACAGTGATGCGCCGGAGAGGAACAGAACCGCCGAGGACGAACCCACCGACCGGCGCCTGAGTAGGGTCACATCGACCAGGGCGGTGGTGGGACGGCTCGCTGCCCAGCCGACGAAGGCCGCCACCAGGACCGCGCCGGCCACGACGGGCAGCCACACGTCGGTGCGGGCGAAGCCGCCGTCGCCGTGCACGTTGGAGAGTCCGTAGAGGATGCCGACCAGGCCGGGCGAGACGAGCAGCAGGCCGACGGTGTCCAGGCGCGCCCGTCCGCTGGGCTCGTCGGGCGGGACGAACTTCCAGGCGAGGGCGAACCCGATGACGCAGAACGGCACGTTGACCCAGAAGAGCCAGGGCCAGTCGCCCCAGTTCAGGATGACGCCGCCGACGACCGGTCCGAGGATCGGGCCGAGCGCGGCGGGCAGACTCACCATCGCCATCAGCCGACCGAGGTTCGCGGTGCCGGGCATCTGCTGGATGGCCAGCGTTGCCATCAGCGGCATGAGGATGCCGCCGCCGACGCCTTGGATCACCCGAAAAGCGATGAGGCTGGGCGCATTCCACGCCAGACTACAGGCGATCGAGGCCAGCATGAAGATCACCAGTCCGGCCAGCCACAGGCGTTTGCCGCCGAAGCGAGCCTGCGCCCAGCCCACGACGGGAATGGTCACACCCAGTGCGAGGAGGTAACCGGTACTGACCCACTGGATCGTGGACACGCCCACGTTCAACTCGCGGGCCAGCGTGTCCAGGGCGATGCTGACGATGGTCGCGTCGAAGATGACCGCAATGCCGCCGACGATCAGCACGAGAGCGGTGATGATCGCCGACCGGGGGATCGGCGGAGCGGCCGACGGACTGCTCGGTGTGGTCATGAGGTCTCCCTGCCATGCAAGAAACAGTCGTGTATCTAACAGAACCGTACGCTCTGGCGTTAAGATACACAAATGAGTCTTGATGTGGCGCGCCCTCGACGACGTCGCGGCCGCCAACTCGAGGAGGCGATCCTCGATGCCGCCTGGGCGCAGTTGGCCGAGTCCGGGTACGCCGGGTTCACCATCGAAGGTGTCGCCGAGCGGGCGGGGACATCGCGGCCGGTGATCTACCGACGGTGGAAGGATCGCGAGGAGCTGGCCGGAGCCGCCATAAAACATGCGCTGAACCGCAGGTCGCACCGTGAACCGGACGACACGGGGTCGCTGCGCGGAGACCTGCTCGCCATCCTGCGGCGAGCGAACGACAACCGCGGCCAGACCGCGGCACTGATCGTCGCCATCGTCGGCGCCTACCACTCGGAGACCGGGCGAACATTCGCCGACCTGCGGGAAGAAGCGTTCGGCGAACGCGCCACCGCGAACATGAACGCGATATTCGACCGTGCGGTCGCCCGGGGCGAGGCGGACCCGGCGCGCCTGACGCCGCGCGTCCGATCGGTGGCCTTCGACCTGTTCCGGCACGATCTGATGATGAGCATGGCGCCGCTGTCCGAAGCGGCGATGGCCGCGATCGTCGACGAAGTGGTGCTACCGCTGGTCGCCCCGCGTGCTACAACCGAGACGAGTAGCGCGCACGCCGAGGATCGATGAGGAGACCGTCATGTCGCAGGGTTCGGTTGAGGTCGAGGTCGACGCCCCGCTCGGGGTGATCACGCTCGTGGAGGCGAAGCGGCGCAATCCGCTCTCGGTGCCCACGATGGCCGCGATCACCGACGCGCTCGGGCGACTCGGGACCGATTCGGCGGTCCGGGTGATCGTCATCCGCGCGCTCGGGCCGGCCTTCTCGGCCGGTCACGACCTTCGCGAACTCGTCGACCGCACCCTCGACGACGAGCGCGCGGTGTTCGCCGCCTGCACCGAGTTGATGACGGCGGTGCACGCCGTGCGGCAGCCGGTGATCGCCGAGGTCGCCGGCATGGCCTTCGCCGCGGGCTGCCAGCTCGTCGCCACCTGTGACCTCGCGGTCGCCGGGCGCTCGGCGCGCTTCAGCACTCCGGGCGTGCGGATCGGGCTGTTCTGTTCCACCCCGATGGTCGCGCTCACCCGGGCGATCGGGCGCAAGCGCGCGATGAAGATGCTGCTCACCGGCGACATCATCGACGCACCCACCGCCGCCGACTGGGGACTGGTCAACGACGTGGTCGACGACGACGAACTCCCCACGGCGGTCCGCGATCTCGCGCTGCGCATCGCCGAGTCGAGCACCTCGACGCTGGCGATCGGCAAGGAGGCGTTCTACCGGCAGATCGACGCCACCGAACCCGACGCGTACACCCTCATGCAGGAGACTATGGCCACCAACGCGATGACCTGCGATGCGCAGGAAGGCATTTCGGCCTTCCTCGACAAGCGGGATCCCGTCTGGACCGACTCCTGAACCCCGCTGGGAGTTCGGGCAGGTGATCTCGGTCTCGATGCGCACGGCTCCTTCGTCGCCGCGCTTACTCGACCCACCGGATGCGGCGCCTCGCTGCGCTCGGAGCCTGATCCGAAGGGTCCTCCCCGTTGATCGAGTAAGCGAGCGAGCTTGCGATCTCCTGCCCGGTGATCTCGATGCGGCGCCTCGCTTCGCTCGGGGCCTTACTCGATCAGCGGGGGGATGCGCGGGGCCTCGGGGCCTTACTCGATCAGCGGGGGGATGCGCGGGGCCTCGGGGCCTTACCCGATCAGCGAGGGGACTCGGCGCCAGCATCACCTGGCTTACCTGATCAGCAGGGCCGCTCGTGATCAGCGTGCGGTGAGGGCCCCGTATCTCGCGAGATGCGCGTCGGCGGAACCGAACTCGTACTCGATGACGGTGAGGCGCCGGAAGTAGTGCCCGATCGCGAGTTCCTCGGTCATGCCCATGCCGCCGTGGAGCTGCACCGCGTTCTGCCCGATGAACCGCGCCGCGCGGCTGATGGTCGCCTTCGCCGCCGACACCGCCGCGGCGCGTTCCGGGGCCGGCGCGTCCAGCGTCAGGATCGCGAGATACTGTGCGGCAACGGATTGTTCGAGTTCGATGAACATGTCCACCATGCGGTGCTGCAGCGCCTGGAAGTGACCGATCGGCTGACCGAACTGCTGGCGTTGCTTGCTGTACTCGACGGTGTCGTCGAGGACCTTGCGCATCGCGCCGACCGCCTCGGAGACGACGGCGGCCGTCGCCTCGTCCCACGCCAACTCGAGAGCATCGAGTGCCTCGCCCTCGGTGCCGATCAGGCCGTCGGCGGGCAGCCGCAGATCGGTGATGGTGATGTCGGCGGCGCGGCGGTCGTCGACCGTCCGCACCGGCTCCATGCGCAGGCCGTCGGGTACACCGTCGGTGAGATCGACCAGGAAGAGGGAGATCCCGTCGCGGTCGGCCACGTCACCCGACGTGCGTGCGCTGACGAGCAGGTACTGGGCGAGCGGAGCGGTGGTGACAACAGCCTTGGCGCCGTTGAGGATCCAGCCGTCGTCGGCGCGCATGGCCGTCGTCGACACCCGGCCCGGGTTGCCGCCGGAGGTGTCCTCGAGAGCGGCCAGCGCGGTGAGTGCGGTGCCTTCGGCGATCGCCTCGGCGACCGCGAGTGCGTTCTTGTCGTCGAATCGCGCAAGGAGTCGCGCACCCAGGACGACGGTGTCGACGAACGGTTCGACGACCAGCGCGTGTCCGAGCGCCTCGGTGACCACCATGAGTTCTTCGGGTCCGCCGTCGGCGCCGCCGACCGATTCCGGCAGCACCGCGCCGATGACCCCGAGGTCGTCGGCGAAGGCGCGCCAGATCTCGGGCTGCCAGCCGTCGCCGATCTTGGCGACGTCACGGCTGGTGTTGAGGTCGTAGCGGGTGTCCAGGAACTTGGCGAGGCCGTCGCGCAGCAGTTGCTGTTCGGGCGTGAGGGTGAAGTCCATCTGTTGTTCTCCTGCTCTCTCAGCCCAGTCCCAGAGCGGCCTTGGCCAGGATGTTGCGCTGAATTTCGTTGCTGCCGGCGTAGATCGAGCCCGCACGATCGTTGAGGTAGTGCAGCGGCGCGACGGCCTGCCACGCCTCGCCGCTCACGTATCCGTCGGCCGGCGGAATGTACTTCTCGATCGGTCCGCCCGGCTTGGTGGCATGCGGCTGATAGACGCGGCCATGTGATCCGGCCGCCTCCAGGCTCAGTTCGGTGATCTTCTGGCTCAACTCGGTGGCCAGGATCTTGAGCATCGACGCGATCGGCCCCGGGTCCTTGCCGGAACTCATCGTCGCCAACGCCCGGTATTCGAGGACCTCGAGCACCTTCGCGCGCACGCGGGCATCGGCCAGCTTGTGGATGAACGCCGGGTCCTCGCTCAGTGGACCGCCGAGGGGACCGGTCACCGACTTCGCCTCCTCGGCCAGGTTCTCGGTCATCACCTGCAGCGCGGGTGCGGCCGCACCGCCGCCGCGCTCGAACACGAGCAGGTACTTCGCGACCGTCCAGCCGTCGTCGATCTGACCGAGCACGTTCTTCTTGGGCACCCGGACGCCGTCGAAGAAGACCTGGTTCTGGACTTCCTCGCCGGAGGCCATGACCAGTGGCTGGATCTCGATGCCGGGCGAGGTCATGTCGATCAGGATGAAGGTGATGCCCTGCTGCTTGCGCTCCTGCTTGGAGGTCCGGACCAGGCAGAAGATCCAGTTGGCCTCCTGCGCGTGTGTCGTCCAGATCTTGGAGCCGGTGACCACCAGATCGTCGCCGTCGCTGACGGCGGCCATCGTCAGCGACGCGAGGTCGGATCCCGACTCGGGTTCGGAGTAGCCCTGGCAGAAGAAGACGCTGCCGTCGAGGATGCCGGGCAGGAAGAAGTCCTTCTGTTCCTGCGTGCCGAAAGCCATGATGGCGTGCGACACCATGCGGATGCCCATCGGCGACAGGGACGGTGCCCCGGCGAGGACCGATTCGCGGCTGAAGATGTAGTGCTGGGTGAGCGACCAGTCGCAGCCGCCGTATTTCACCGGCCAGGCGGGCGCGGCCCATCCGCGTTCCTGCAGGATCGCCTGCCAGTGCATGGACGCCTCGTGATCGGCGTACACGCTGGTGTTCAGGCGGCCTGCGGCGCGTAACTCGGGGGTGAGTTTCTCGTCGAGAAACGTCCGCACCTCATCGCGGAACGCGATGTCGGCGTCCGACCAGGTCATGTCCATCGGGCTGTCACCCTGCCTCGCATCAGGCCATCAGGATCGATGGCATATCAAATATATGTGATGTGAAGGAGGGTACTGGACGGGCAGCGGGGAGCAAAAGGGGGAGTCCGACGGGTCAGGCGATGCGGTTGAAGGGGTCGTGGTCGGCCATGATCTTGTCCATGCGCGCTTCGTCGAGGCGTGCCCGCACGGTGCCCTGCTCCTGCCGGTCGCGGACGACCTTCGCGAGGGTGAAGGTGCTCGAGGTGAGGAACATCAGGGTGATGCCGAGGAATCCGCGTTGCCACGGGTCGATCGGCAGGTAGGCGATGCCGACGACGGCGGTGGCGAGGCTGATGCCGAAGGCGATGGCGGCCTGCAGGAAGTAGGCGGCGGTGGTGGGGGTCTGGGGAATCTCGGTGTTGGTCATGGCAACCAGATTCGGCCATCGCGCCGGGGTTCACATGCGTGCGACTACTCAATCGGATTGCGTAGACGCGCGCGATCCGGCGTTCGGGTCGTCCGGGGACGCATCGTCGTCGGCCGATGATCTGGCCGCCGGGTGCGGCTCGATGGGCGGTTCCTCGCCCTCGGCCTCGGCCTCTTCCTCCTCTTCGGCCACCTCCGCGATGGCGGCGGGTGCCGCAGACGTGAGCAGCACGTCGGCCCAGCGCGTCGACGGGTCGATATCGATGAGCAGGGCCTTGCACATGAGGGTCAGCGGCACGGCCAGGATGGCGCCGAGCGGGCCGATGACCCACGCCCACACCACCAGCGACAGGAACGTGAGGGTGGTCGACAGTCCGACGGCGTCGCCGACGAACTTGGGTTGGATCACCGACTGGATGATCACGTTGATCACGCTGTACACGACGATCACCAGCAGCATCTTCGACACGCCGCCGTCGAGCAGTCCGAGGAGCGCGGGCGGGATGACGCCGATGACGAACCCGATGTTCGGGATGTAGTTCGTGATGAACGAGAGCAGACCCCAGAGCGCCGGCAGCGGAATGCCGATGAGCCAGAGGGCGCCGGTGTCGAGGACCGCGACGATCAAGCCGAACACGGTGGAGACGAGCAGGTAGCTCCGGGTGCCGTGGGCGAACGAACTGAACGCGGCGGCGATGTCGGATCGTTGGCCGCGCACCACCGCGATGCGTTTGTCGTAGGACAGTGCGTCGGCGGCCATGAACAGCAGCAGGGTGAGGACCAGGATCACTGCCGAAGCGACGGACAGGGTGCTCGACAGCACGTCGCTCAGGTAGCCGACGATCGTGCTGGGGCTGACGTGCGACAGCGTGTCCTGCACCTTTTCCTGACTGACGCCATGATCGGTCAGGAACTTCTGGAAGTTGTTGATGAGGCTCTGCATCTTGTCGCTGTACTCGGGCAGGATCGTGGCCAGCCGGGCGACCGAGAAGACCAGCGACGCGAAGATCCCGATCAGAATGCCCCACAGCACCAGCAGTGTGGTGAGGTATGCGAGCCACGTCGGCATCCCCTTGCGGCGCATCCAGGCCGGGATCGGTTGCACGGCGACGGTCAACATGAGTGCGAGGAACACCGGACCGACGATGCCGCGGATCTCCTTCAGGCCGCCCACCGTGATCACGAGTCCGGCAAGCGTGAGCAGCACGATGGTGCCGCGAGGAATCGACCAGTGTTTGTCCGAGTCGGTCACCGATCCGTCAACAGTCATCGCACGCCTCTCCGTGACACGGCGACGCGCCGTGAGTTGCGCTGATCGTAACGTCGCAGAGGCGTAGACCGCTCATCCCGGGGTGATGACTTGTCAGCGTCCGGTCCATCGGGGTTCGCGCTTGGTCACGAACGCGGTGATGCCCTCGACGGTGTCCTTGCTGACGAGCAGACCGTCCATGGCCGACAGCGTGCGATCGATCGCGTCGATCCGGTCGGGGATGTCGGCCACCGCGGCCATCGTCTCCAGCGACACCCGCACCGATGTCGGTGAGGCGGCGAGGATCTCGTCGGCGACCCGGCGGGCCAGCGTCATCACCTCGCCGGCGGGTGCGACCCGGCTCACCAGCCCGGCGGCCAGCGCTTCGGCGGCGTCGAGCCGGCGGCCGGTCAGGATCATGTCACGGCCGAGCGCCGGGCCGATCGCCTCCGGCAGCCGGACGAGTCCGCCCGCCAGCGCGGCCAGCCCGACCTTCACCTCGGGCAGGCCGAACGTCGCACGTTCGTCGGCGACGATGATGTGACAGGCCAGCGCGATCTCCAGCCCGCCGCCGAGCGCATACCCGTTGACGGCGGCGATCACCGGTTTCGGCAGGTGCCGGCGTGAGGTCAGGCCGGCGAATCCGTTCTCCGGCATCTCGAGTCCGGCGCCACTTGCGGTGTGCGCCAGATCGTTTCCGGCGGAGAACGCCCGATCGCCGGCGCCGGTGAGGATGGCGACCCAGAGGTCGGGGTCGGCGATGTAGGCGTCGAAGACCGAATCGAGTTCGGCATTGGCGGCCGGGTGCAGCGCGTTGCGCGCCTCGGGCCGGTTGATGGTCACCTCGAGTAGGTGGCCGTCGCGGTGAATCCGGATGTGCTCGTAGGACTCCCGGAATCCCGGTGCGGCGATCGGGTGTCGGCGGCGCATCGCCGACCGGTCGACGAACACCCGGTTTCCCTCGGCGTCCGACCGGACGTGCACCCGGGTGCCGATGGGGTCGTCGGTGGCCAGCAGGTCGAACATCGCGTCGTCGTGGGGCTCGACATTGGCGACGAATCGTGCGCCGTCGTCCATCCGGCCCAGCACGACCCCGGTGCGGCGGCCCGATCTGCCGGGCGCCACGGTGAACGACTCGATGGTGGCGGGCCCGTTGGCCGCTCGGCGTTGCGGGACCTGCTCTGCCGCATCGAGAACCTTCTGCAGGTCGGCCGATTCGTCGTCGCGCCACTGCGTCGGGCGGGTCGAGTAGACACCCACCGACGTCTTGGACAGCAGACCGCCGTTGGCGACGACGAGGCCGTAGGACCCGGGTGAGCGTCGGACCCGATCGACGACCTCGGCGATCGCATGGAGGGAGTAGTTGTTGCCGGGGCCGCCGAAGAAGGGCAGACCGCCGGTCAGGGACAGTCCACGTGGATCGTCGGGCGCGATGCCGAGGGGATCGATGACGTTGGACACCGCGATCGGGAAACAGCTGTAGAGGTCGAGGTGATCGATGTCGTCGATGCCCACCTCGGCGACGTCGAGTGCGTGCCGGACCGCGACCGCGGCAGCGGGGGCTCGCGACAGGTCGGGCCGGACCATCAGGGTCTGCTCGACGAGGTCGGCGTGACCGTGCAGGAACACCCACTTCTCGGCGGGGATGCCGAGGGACCGGGCGGTCGCCACCGAGGTGAGCACCACGGCGGCGGCCTGATTCACCTGGTCACGGGCGACGAGGAGGCGGGTGTACGGGTCGGCCACGACCCGGTTGTCGTCGGTGACGGCGGCCAGTTCGCCGGGGGTGCGGACGGTCGGCGCGGCGGCGTGCGGATTGGCCGCGGCCACCACCGACAGCGGGGCGAACAGCTCGCCCATCGCGGCGGCGTACTCGTCGCGGCTCAGGCCGAGCCGGTGCCGTCGGGCGTTCTCCAGCACGGCGTACTGCGTCATCGGGGCCAGCAGATGATGCCGCGCCTCCTGCGCCGAGGTGAGCCCGGCGATGCCGTACCCGCGATCGGTGAGCTGACCGCCCACCCGCTCGCTGAAGTCGGGGCGTTCGGCCTCGTCGACTTCCTTGCTGAGATGTCTTGTGGTGGAGATTATTTCGGCGCCATAGAGCACGACTGCCGCGGACCGTCCGGCCGCGATCTGGCCCGCGAACTCGGTCAGCAGGCTCTGCGGGCTCTGGCCGCCGGTGACCCCGAGGACCGCGCGGGGCGGATCCATGCCGATTCGCTTGGCGATGGCGCGCGGCATGTTGTCGGGCCGGCCGAGGGGTGAGGTGGAGAGTGGACTCGATTCCTCGAAAGTGCGGACGCCGACGACGGTGTCGATCTCGGCGGCCACGGCGGCGACACTGATCCCGATGTCGGTGAAGGCCTGTTCGACGGCGAGGGTGGCCAGATCCGCTTCGCACAGCGCGCGATAGTCCGGGTCGCCGAGTCGCTCGGACGACTGGCCCACACCGACGATGACCGGCGTGTTCGGGGCCAGGGCGGACAGCGGCTGGGACGGCGACGACATCGGACGACCTTTCGGTTCCTCGAGCGGGTCGATGACAGGGTGCTCGCTCTATTTATCCATCCGCGCCCGATGCGGCGTTCACCGGCCCTGTAACAGGTTCCTATTCCTGGTTCACGGCGCCATTACGGTGTTACAGTGATTACAAGTAATTACCGTGACGGTACGTGCCACGGCTGTCGCCTCGCACGTCAGGGCGCGGGCGGAGAACAAGGAGAAGAACATGACCGACACCGATACATCCATCGCCGGGTGGCTGACGGGCCGACTGCCCGACGACCTGTTCACCGGAACCCCGGAAGTGACCGTCGACCGTGAGGAGATCACCATCGTCGGCACCATCGAACCGCCGGAGTACGCGGCGAGTGGCGATGCGGCGGCCGACGACGCGGGTCGCCGGCAGGCGGAGGCCGGACGGATCGCGCGTTTCCGCGAGTCCACGCGGGAGCGGCGCATCGAGGTGGCGCGGGAGGCCGAGCACCGGTTCGACCGCAAGGTCGCCTGGGGGGTGCGGTGCGGCGAGTCGTCACAGCTGTTCACGCACCTCGCGGTCCCGGTGATGACGCGGCTACGGCAACCTCAGCGGCAGGTGCTCGACACCCTGGTCGCCGCCGGAGTGGCCCGCAGCCGTGCCGATGCCCTCGCCTGGTGCGTGAAACTGGTCGGCCAGCACACGGATTCGTGGCTCGCGGACCTGCGGGACGCGATGAGCCGGGTCGACGAGATCCGCGACGCGGGGCCGAACCCGGCCTGAAATCGGTTACGACGACCGGTTACGACGACCGGCTACGACAGCCACTCGCGGGTGTAGACGTCGCGCCAGTGCACCTCGATGCTGCGCCGCGCCCGTGCGGTGATCGTCGGACCGAGCGCGTCGCCCATCAGGTCCTCCACGACGTCGCGCACATCCTCGGACGCGGCCGGCAGGTCGTCGCCGTACTGTGCGATCAGCCCGATGCGCACCCCGTCGACCGCGTCGCCGGCACCGTCGAGGGCGACGAACACCACCAGCCGCCCGATACTCGTCCGGATGCGGGTTGCCAAGAGCTGCTTGAGGATTCGATCACTCACCCATACCCCGGCGGTATCGGTGGCGAGCACGCGGGCGGGCCGGCGCACCCGCGACAGGTTGGCCGAGATCGACGCGATCAGCCTCTGCACGTCGCCGGCCGGTTCGTCGAGCCGACGACTCGCCTCCACCAGCCAGGCGTCGGTCTCGTCAGAGGCGTCGTCGACGACGATGTCGCTCATGGGCGGACTCCTTCCGAATGCGAGGGTGTGGCCGCGGCGGCGCCGTCGGCCGGTTTCCACGGCGCCAGCCGCACCGACAGATAGCGACGGCTGCGCTGCAGGTGGCCACGGACGGATCCGGTGCTGATCTGCAGCACCCGCGAGATCTCCTGCAGCGACAGGCCCTCCACCTCGCGCAGCCACCACGTCGCGCGCGAGGTGGCCGGCAGCGCCGAGAGTTCACGTCGCAGCGCCTCCACCAGAGAGGCATGCTCGACCTGTTCGGCGGGGAGTGGGGTGGGGTCGGCGATCTCGGCGAAGCGTTCCTCGTCGGTGGGCACGTCGCGGCGCCGGCGGTGGTGATCGACCGTCTTACGGTGCGCGATGGCGAACATCCACGTCCGGAACGAACTGCGGAACCCGAAATCCGGGAGCCCTTTCCACGTGTGCAGCAGCGTTTCCTGCGCAAGGTCCTCGGCGGTCTGCGGGTCGGCGATCATCCGCCGCAGATAACGCAGCAGACCCGGTGACAGGCGAGCCACCAGCACCCGGAAGGCCTCCCGGTCACCGGCGGCGGCCGCCGCCGCCAGTGAATCGTCGGACATCTCCGACAGGTCCACGCCCCGCCGCTCGGCGGCCGGCCTGCCGCCGGCAGGGGCCACCGCGATCGACACCACGCGAGCGGTGTGATCGGCCTCACCAGAAATCGTGCGTGCACTTTCCGCGTCCACTGCGACTGACTCTATACACGGGTCACACGATGACCGAGGTCCGTCGAGAACGAAGGAGTTCAGATGTCAGACGCCGCACAACGCCCGCAGGACGCCGCAACGCCCGGCGTGGCCCCCGCCGAGGTCGCCACCGGTAACGCCGGCACGACGGGCACGAGTCTCGCCCTGGCCGGCAAGGGATCCTCGCTGATCTCCGAGCGTGGCAAGACCTCGATCTCCGACATCGTCGTCGCCAAGATCGCCGGCATCGCGACCCGCGAGATCGACGGCGTGTACGACGTCGGCGGCACCACCGAGCGCGTCGTCGGCAAGGTTCGTGACGTGCTGCCCGGCACCACCACGAGCACCACGCAAGGCATCAACGTCGAGGTCGGCGAGCGGCAGGCGGCCGTCGACGTGTCCATCGTCGCCGACTACGGGGTGGCGATCCACCAGCTCGCCGGCGCCATCCGCCGCAATGTGATCGCCGCGATCGAGCAGATGACCGGACTCGAGGTCACCGAGGTGAACGTCACCGTCCACGACGTCCACTTCGGCGACGACGACCTTCCGTCCGACGACGTCGACGAGCCTCCTCGGGTCCAGTGATGGCCCCTGACCCGCATCCGCCCGCCGGCCCGCCGACCGCCCGCCGCATCGCCGACGCGGTGACCGCCGTCGACGGCGTCACCGGACTGCACGGCGGCATGTTCGGCGAGGTCGCCACCTACCTTCCGGGCGGCCGGGTGAACGGCGTGGTCATCGGCCACGACGGTGTCGCGATCCACATCGTCGTCGACATGTCCCACAACCTGCGCGACACCGCGGCCCGGGTCCGCGACGTCGTCGGCGACCTCACCGGCCTGCCGACGACGGTGACGGTCGAGGACATCACCATCCCGGATGCCCCGCACACCTGAACCGAGGACGAAAAACCATGCCCAACAACGCAACCATCGGACTCTTCGTCGGGCTACTGCTGGCGCTCGCGGTCACCACCGGCGGATTCGGCGGCTTCATCCTGGCCGTCCTGTTCGGCGCCGTCGGTCTGGCCGTCGGGCTGCAGCGCGACGGCACCGTCGATCTGGGCGTTCTGCTGCGGAGCCGGAATCGTGGATGACCGCCAACCCCGCGGCTCGCTGACGATCGCGGACCGGGTGGGCGAGAAGATCGCGGTGCGCACGGCGCTCGGCGTCGACGGCGTCATCGAACACACGACGACGCTCGGCGCGCTGCTGTCCGGTTCGACGCCGGGACGGGCGGTCGCCGGCGGCGACTATCCGTGCGCCACGGTCGACCTCTCCCCGGTGACCCCGTGGGTCGCGATGACCATCGCCGTGCGCTGGCCGACGCCGGTCACCGAGATCTGCCGGTCGGTGCGGGCGGAGGTCGCCGACGAACTCGCGCGGCTGACCGGCATCCGGCCCGACCGCGTCGACGTCACCGTCGCGGCCGTGGTACCGACCGCGTCGATCCCCGATCCGGCCGGCGACCGGCCCGGATTCGTCGAACTGCCGCCCCCTATCGAGACGATCCCCGAGCGCGACGAGCAGGAGGTGCCCCGATGACCACCGAGATCGATCGGCCCGACGACGCCACGCCGGCGACCGCGAAAACCGTCGACACCGCCGACGCCAAGGTCTTCGCGCCGGCCGCCATGCCGTCGGCGACCTGGCCGGGGCTGCTCGTGGGCATCGCCCTGCTGGCCCTCGCGGCGATCGCCGTCCGTGACCTTCTCGTCGACATCGGTTGGCTGTCCGGAGAACAGTGGATTCGTGCCGCCCTCGACCGGGTGGCCGCCATCCGGTGGTGGACCTGGATGTGGCCGGTCGCCGTGCTGGCGATCCTGGCAGGTCTGTTCCTGCTCTGGCATGCGGTGAGGCCCCGGCAGCGGACCCACCTGAGCCTGGCCGGCTACCAGGTCATGTGGACCCGTCGAGTCGATCTCGCCCGCCGGTGCAGCGCCGCGGTATCCGAGGTGCCCGGTGTCGACCACGCGAGCACCGTCGTCGGACGCCGCACCGTGCGCGTGTCGGTCAACGCCGGCCCCGACGTCGACACCGACGAGATCGACCGGGTGGTCGGCACCGTCGTGTCGGCCGTCGACGCGCCGCTGACCGCCCGCGTCGGCTATGTACGCGCTCCGGGCGGAGGTGACCGACGATGAACCGCGGACCCGCCGCGCTGCTGCGCATCACCGTCGCCCTCGTGGGAATCGTGCTGGTGGTCGTCGGAATCGCCGCCATCCTCTGGAAACTGGGCGTCGATCCCGTCCAGACCTGGGTCGACCGGATCGACCAGCGGGCCGGGGCGCGGCTCGCCGACACGGACTGGTGGCCCGTGGTGCTGATCGGAATCGCGCTGGTCACACTGATCTGGGGGTGGCGCCTGATCGCGACCGTCATCCGCCCGGGCAAGGCCGAAGACCTCGTCCTCGCGGGCAGCGGAGCGGAAGGGGAGATGACCGTCGCGCCGAAGCTGATCGCCGACGCGGTCGGCGACGAACTCGCGAGGGCACCGATCCTGCATCGGGTGACGTCGAAGGCCACCGACGACCGCGGCCGGACCATCATCCGACTCACCGTCACCGCCGCACCGACCCATTCGTTCGCCGAGCTCGCGTCGGTCGTCGGGGACGCTGTGGAGGATGTGCGAGAGGCATTGGACGGCAGTGACATTCACGTGCAGGCCCTCGTGCACCTGGAGAGCCGCGCCGGGTGAGACGCCTCGCGCCCGCCGACGCCCTGTTCCACTGGCTGTCGGACGTCATCCCCAACGACCAGTTCCTGCTGTATTGCTTTGCCGATCAACAGGTCCCGTTGTCCGAGATCGCGACGGACCTACGCCGGCGCAGCCGGGCGACGGCCGAACTCTCGCTTCGGGTGCTGGAGGTCCCCGCCACGCTCGACCGGCCGTACTGGGTGGAGCGGCCGCCGTCCGACGATCAGATCGTCGTGCACCCCGGTCCCGCCACCTGGCAGGCGTGTCTCGATCGCCTCGGTGACCTGACGGGCGAATCGCTCGATGCCACCCGCGCCGCGTGGCGGGTCCACCTGTTCGGCCCCATCGCCGATCCGCCGATGGGCTCCGGCGCGGGTGTCGTCGTCGTCCTACAGATCTGTCATGCGCTCGGCGACGGGCGCCGGGCGTCACAGATCGCGCGGATGTTGTTCTCCGACAACGCGTCCGGTGCGGCAGCGGCTGCGATCCCGGTGGTCGACCGACTTCCGGACCGGGTGCTGGCCGGTGGTGCCCTCGCGGTCGGTATCGCGCGGCTGCCCGTCGACCTGGCCCGCACGATCGTCCGTGGCGCCGCCGCCTATCGCGCCGCCCACGCGCATCCGCCCCGACCGTCATCGGGTGTGCCGCCGACCCGCCTCAACCGGCCGCCCGGACCGGATCGCCTGCTGCGCACCATCGTCGGTCCCCGCGACATGCTGCCCACCACACACCCGGTGACCGTCGGAGCGCTCACCGCGGTCTCCCTCGCGCTCGGCAGTCACCTCGGCGTCGGCCCGCTCGCGGTCGAACTCACCATCGGTCGGTCATCAGAAACGCACGCGCGCAACAACTTCCGTAACGTCGGTATCGACCTGCACACCGAACTCGACGACGTGGCCGACCGCGCGGACGCGATCGACGCCGAGATCGCCCGCGCCCGAACCGCTGACGCCGACCCCGTCCGCGTCGCCGAACGCCGCGCATCCGACGCGAGCCCCGCGGCGCTGACCCACTGGGGTGTCGGCCGATTCGACGTTGAGGAGCGACCGGAGACGATGATCGGGGTGACGGTGGTGTCGTCGGTCCACCGGGGCCCGGCCGATCTCACCCTGGCGGGCGGAAAGGTCCTGTGCACCGCCGGCTTTCCGGCGCTCTCGCCCGCCCAGGGGCTCACGCACGGAGTGCACGGGATCGGCGACACCGTCACGCTGTCGGTGACCACCAGCCCGGACATCATGTCGGGGTCGGAGGTGGACGCCTACGTCGCGAGGTTGATCGAGGTCATACGAACGGTGCGGCAGACGTTGTCGGATCAGGTCCGCGGTGGGTGACCGTTGCGGTCGTAGCGTTCGCTGCCGTCGGTCAGTGCGTGGTGGGTGTCGGTCGACTGCTGCGACGATCCGCCGCGGGGCGCGCGGGTGAGTCGCTTCGGCAGGCGGTCGGCCAGACCGCCGAGCGGGGCCACCGTCTGGTTGAGCAGATCGACCGTCTCGGCCAGTTCGTGCACGGTGTCCTGCATCGCCAGCAGGTTCGGCGCGAGTTGGCCGATCACCTCGGTCAGCTCGGTGATCCGATCGAGTGGCCCGTCCGGTGCGATGGCTCGCTCCACCGCGCCGTTCTCGCCGACGAGCTGGTCGAGGAGACCGCCCTCGGCCGCCATCCGGTCGAGCACCCCACCGGACGCGGTCACCTTCTCCAGCACGCCGTCGGGCGCGGTGAGCTTGTCGACGATCCCACCCTCGGAGGTGAGGCGTTCCAGGATGCCCTCGTTCTCGGTGAACTGGTCGACGACGCCGCCGGGACGGGTGAGCCGGTCCAGCGGCCCATCCTTCGCGGTCAGCCGCACCAGGATGCCGCCGTCCTCGGCCATCTGGTCGAGCAATCCGCCGCTCTCGGTGAGCTTCTCCAGCAAGCCGTCGGGTGCGGTGAGGCGGTCGACCACGCCACCGGGATTGAGCAGTCGTTCCAGCGGGCCGCCGGTCGCCAGGATGCGTCCGAACGGCCGGTCCGGTCCGAGCAGCTCGGCGAGTTGGTTGAGCAGGGCGATAGGGGTGCGGGCGCTGCCGAGTTCGTCGCCGCCGAGCCCGAGCGCGATGTTCACCTCGCGTTGCACGCTGTTCGCGGTGAGCCGGGCGATGGTGACCGCCGATTCGGCGGCCGTCAGCACCACGCCGGTGACGGCGAAACCGAGCCGGAACGGCAGCTCGACCGCGCGCGGGGGAGCGTTGTTCGAGTCCATGACCCTGACATTAGGCGATGTCAGGGTTGTCGCGGGAGTGCCCCGCGCGATTTTCCGGGCCGCCATCTCCGCCAGGGCTCGGTCAGGCGTTACGCGCCGCGGCCTTGGCGGCCTTCTTGAAGTCGCGCACCTTCTGCAGGGAGTCCGGATCGGTCACGTCGGCCACCGACCGGAATCCGCTCTTGCCGTAGTCGCCGACGACCTTCGTCCACCCGGCCGGCTTCACCCCGAGCTGCTTGGCGACCAGTGCGGTGAAGATCTTGGCCTTCTGCTCACCGAAGCCCGGTAGCTCACGGAGTCGGGCGAGCAGATCGGCACCCGATTTCGCCTCGGTCCAGATGCGTTCGGTGTCACCGTCGTACTCGTCGACGACGACCCGCGCGAGGGCCTGCACCCGGCCGGCCATCGACCGCCCGTAGCGGTGGATCGCGGGCGGGGTGGCGCACAGATCGGCGAACGCCTCGGGGTCGGCATCGGCGATCGCCGCCGGATCCATCGTGCCGAAGCGATCCCTGATCTTGGCCGGACCGCCGAAGGCACGCTCCATCGGAAACTGCTGATCGAGCAGCATCCCCGTCAAGAGCGCGAACGAATCGGTGGACAATAACTCGTCGGCCGCCGGGTCCTGCGCAATCTGGATTTTCGCCATGGCCTCATCGTAGTTACCCCCTACACTCGCGCCATGGGGATGCGTCGGAGGGGATCGATCGGGCTTGCCGCGGCGGCCGGGGTGCTGGCGGGAACACTGACGGGGACGGGGCCGGCGGCCGCGTACCCGGAGTACACAAGTCCCAATCTGGTCACGACACTGCGCTGCGACAGTGCGAGTCCCTGGCCTAATGCGGGTCCGATCCCCGTCTGGGTCGACGTCTACAACCAGATCCCGTTCCCGTCCGACGGCCTGCCCGCACCGGCGATCTCGTTGGACGCATCGGACCGTTCGCGTGCGTCGGTGATCACCGACTACACCATCGAAACCCGCGTGACCTGGCGCAATCTGGCCACCGGCCGGACGGGTTCGGTGACCGTGCCGACCCGCGCCCGCACGGTCACGTGGCAGGTGGATCTGCATCCGGGGCGCGGGCCGGTCACCTTCACCATCCAGCAGAAGATCGGCCTGATGGCGTTCGTGCTGATGGTCAACGTCAAGACGTCGACGTGCGGGGGACGCGCAACCGCGTGATTCGGATGGTGCTGCCGAGTAGCGTGAGGTTTCTCGCCACCTCGACAGGCAGGACCGGTCATGTCGCAATCGCACCAGAACGAAGTCGCCGAACAGCACACGGCGAAGGTCCTCGGGGTGACGATCGCCGCCGCGGTCGGCGGGTTCCTGTTCGGATTCGACAGTTCCGTCGTGAACGGCGCGGTGGACTCGATCCAGCAGACCTTCGGCCTCGAGGAACTGATGAAGGGCTTCGCGGTCGCGATCGCGTTGCTCGGCTGTGCGGTGGGCGCCTGGTTCGCCGGCCGGATCGCCGACGTGTGGGGTCGCAAACGCGTCATGCTCGCCGGGTCGATCCTGTTCACCGTCTCGGCGATCGGCACCGCGTACACCCAGACCATCTGGGACCTGTTGCTGTGGCGCGTGCTCGGCGGACTGGGTATCGGCATCGCGTCGGTGATCGCCCCGGCCTACATCTCCGAGATCGCCCCGGCACGCTACCGTGGTGCCCTCGCGTCGATGCAGCAGCTGGCCATCACGCTCGGCATCTTCGCGGCGCTGCTCTCCGACAAACTGCTGCAGTCCGCCGCCGGCGACCCGATGAACGACCTCTGGTGGGGCCTCGAGGCCTGGCGCTGGATGTTCCTCGTCGGCGTCGTCCCGGCCGTCATCTACGGCGCGCTCGCGCTGGCGATCCCCGAGTCCCCGCGCTACCTCGTCGGGCGCAACCGCGACGAGGAAGCGGCCCGCATCCTGCAGGAGGTGACCGGGGAGGCGAACCCGCTCGACCGCGTCAAGGAGATCAAGCTGACCGTCAAGCGGGAGGCGGCGGCGTCGCTGCACGACATCCGCGGGCCGTCGTTCGGCCTGCATCCGCTGGTCTGGGTCGGCATCTGGCTGGCCATCTTCCAGCAGTTCGTCGGCATCAACGCGATCTTCTCTACTCGACGACGCTCTGGAAGTCGGTCGGCTTCGACACCGGACAGGCATTCACCACGTCGGTGATCACCTCGGCGATCAATGTCGGCATGACCTTCGTCGCGATCCTCTTCGTCGACCGGATCGGCCGACGGAAGCTCCTGCTCATCGGCTCGGTCGGCATGTTCGTCGGCCTGGTGCTGGCCTGCGTGGCCTTCACCCAGTCGGTGACGACGGTGGTCGACGACGTGGCCGAGGTGTCGCTGCCCAATCCGTGGGGCGTGCTGGCGCTGATCGGCGCGAACCTGTTCGTCATCTTCTTCGCCGCGACATGGGGTCCGGTGATGTGGGTGATGCTCGGCGAGATGTTCCCCAACCGCATCCGCGGCGTCGCGCTCGGTGTGTGCACCGCGGTGAACTGGCTCGCCAACTTCACCATCTCGATGCTGTTCCCGGAGATGAGCAAGGTCGTCGGACTCGGTGTGATCTACGGGTTCTTCGCGTTCTGCGCGGCGGCGTCGTTCTTCTTCGTCCGGGCCAAGGTCCGCGAGACCAAGGGCATGGAACTCGAGGAGATGGATTCGGTGGCGGCCACGTCGCTGTCCGATTTCGAGGCGGTACGCGCGGCCAAGGGGAAGGCGGGAAGCTGACCGGGCGCCCGGTTCACCCGCGGTCGTCGTCGGCCAACCCCGTCACCAACAGCCACTGCGCCGTGAAATAGCTTGCCAGGACCCATGTTTCGGCAATCGCGCGCCACGTCGGGTGGTTCAGGAGGTGGCGCCGGTTGAGGATCGTGAGGTCCGACGCGAGGAACATCGCGCCACCGATCCGCAGACGGGGCTGGGGGAGACTCGCGTCGTCGGCGGTCGCCGACATCAGTGCCAGGCTGTTGCCGTAGGCCCCGAGCGCCGGCAGCAGGCGAGGCCTGTGCACCGCCATCACCGTCGCGGACTCGGCGAGGATAGCGGTGCGCAGCAGCATCCCGGCCGGTCTCGGCCGGGCCCCGCGCCGCATCATCGCCGCGGTCAGGCACAGCTGGGTGCCGGCGAACATACTCGCGCCGAGCAGAAGCCACCGGTCCTCGGCCGACGGGTCGTCGGCGAACTCCTCGAGCAGCATGGCGCGGTCGCCGGCCGCGGAGAACGCCAGCGCACCGGCGAGCACCGCGGTGTCGATCCGGCTGCGGCGGCCGGCGCCGCTCGCCGTCCGGGCCGCGAGCAGCGCGATCGGCAGTGGTTTGGTCAGCGCGGCGACCCGACGACGATGCAGCGCACCGGCCGCGGTGGCCGCGGTCGCGGCGGCGAGGTAACCGGCCGCGAACGCGCGAGATCCGGCCGGCATCCGGGTGCTCGTCGGCTCAGGCCTCGACGATGCCGACTGCCGGGAGGAACGCACAGGTGCGGCCGTCGTTGGTGGCGGTGCCGTACACCGCGGACAGGATCGTGCCGCTGCCGGTCTTCACCGGAGCCAGACGCACACCCGACAGCAGCGGGATCACCTTGAGCGCCGGCGCGTTCTTGGCAATCGGTGTCAGGTCGGCGAAGCCACCCTTCAGGGTCGTCGGGTTGAACCAGGCGACCTGCATGGTGCCGCCGTCGCCGGCCGTGCCCGAGGCCGGTACGAACGCGTAGGCGGTCTCGCCCTTGTCGACGAGGTTGATCTTCGGGATGGTGACGCCGGGGATCGGGAAGGGCAGGACGGGCTCGGATTTCAGCGGCCACGGTCCGGCGACCGCGCCGGCGCCCGCGGTGACGAGGCCGAGCGGGTTGTCGGCGGTGGGAGCGGTGCAGAACGGCGCGACCGACGGGGTCAGCGTTTGCACGCCGAGCTGCTTGAGCAGCGACAGGGCGTCGCCGGAGGCGGCCGGGATCAGTGCGCCGTCGGCGGCGACCTGCTGCGTCGGCAGCAACCCGGACAGCTGGTTGAGACGGTCGATCACGTCCTGCGCCGTGATCTGGCTGGCGCTCCCGACGACGGCCTGCGCGGCCTCGAGCGCCATGCGATCGACCCCGGCGTCCTTGAGCATCCGCACCGCGGCGGCGAGTTCGCTGTCGTACGGGATGGCCGGCACGGTCATCGAGTTCGGCTCGACGACCGGTTCGGCGGCACTCATGCCGGGTGCACCGAAGGCCAGCGCGGCGGTGGCGGCGACACCGACGACACCGGCGCGCAACGCACGACGACGGGAGGCGGACACTGTGCTCGGCGACGTGGCGACCATGCTGTTCTCCTTCATCAACCCCTCACATCCGCGTCGGTGCCACCGGCGCGGGCTGTTACGGGTGTGGCTGGTGTGACTCAAGTTAAAAGAGTTCATCAATCTGCCGAATACTTCAACCCACGAGTCCGTCCTGTGACGTGGCCGCGACCGGTCAGCGACAGCGTGAGCGGATTCGGCCTGTTCACGCAGGTCGGTATGTGTGCGGGATCACACCGCGCTGTGCTCCCGCATGATGCCCAGACGACCGCACCCCCGACCGTTCGGCCGGGGGTGCGGTGCGGTGGGAGAGGATCAGACGATCGCGAGACCGATCACGGGGACGATGCCGCAGGAGATCACGTGCTTGTCCATCACGGTGGTGACGTTGCCGTAGATGGTCGAGACGACGCGGCCCTTGCCGGTCTTCGCGATGCCGGTGAACGTGCCCGGGCCGTCGACGGCGTTGATCTTGGGGTTGCGCTTGAGGGCGAACTGCCCGGTCTGGCCGGTGTCGATGTTGATCCAGCTGACCCACAGCGGATGGGTCCTGCTGTTGAATGCCGGACCGGTGCCCAGTGCCGTGTAGACATACCCCGCCTCGCCGCGCTTCGGTCCGGGGGCGGGTGCCGCCTGCGGCCCCGCGGTCACAAGTGCGCGGCCCAGCGAGTTGCCCATCATGCCACCCGGCTTCTCGGGCGGCATGCAGCCGATGCCGAGAGTCGGATAGAGGAACTCCTGGATCTTGGGGGCGTTCGGGCCGGTCGGGATCTCCGGCTCACCGGGCTTGCGTTCGGCGGCCTTCTGTTGACGGAGCATCTCGTTGCGTCCCGGCTCGCCGAGGAAGTCGATGATCTTCTGCCATGTCTGGGCGACCTGGGGTGGCATTCCGGGCGCGGACGCCAGCGCCCTGGCCTGCGCGATGAGCTGCGGATTGATCTTTCCGTCGGCGCCCTTGGTGGTCACCGCACCGATGATCGCCGGTGCGAACGCGCCCAGGGAGTCCAGCGTGTGCTGGTCCACCTTCATCTTGCCGATCTCCGGCAGGGAGGTGGACGAGAGCGGCGCCGCCGGCGCGGGTGCCGGCGCGGCCTGCGCGACTGCGGGCAGGCCGAGCGATGCGGCGGCGGTGATACCCACCGCGGCCAGCACGGCACGACGGCCGATGCCGGCGGGATTCTTCGGGTGAGCCGCGCGCAGGCTCTGGAGTGCTGACAGGCGCACTGGTCCGGTCCTATCGTCGGTGCGCGACGACGGTGTCGCACACGTTGCGGTCGGTGACTCCGACGCCCCCCGGGACGTCGCGGGTCATTCTATGCACCCACCGACGATGAGCGCTGTGGTGGGACGCTACTCCGAACCTGTGTGACTCCTGTGATTATTGATACAATTGTTATTGATGTGGCTAATGTGAACGATAGATTCTGGTTTCTCTCGTGTCGAGCCTGTCGCGGTCGTCCGCCGGGTGCCGATCTGGTTGGATCGATCCGTGGCGAGACAACGCACCATCCGGGTCCGGGCGATGATCGTGGCGCTGACGGCGGTTGCCGTCCTGGTCGGGGCCACCGCCTGCGGTGACGACTCGTCGTCGACGACCGAGGTCACCCTGCTCACCCACGACTCCTTCTCGCTGCCCGATTCGGTGTTCGACGCCTTCAAGCAGCAGACCGGTCTGACGTTGAAGGTGGTGAAGTCGGGCGACGCCGGTCAACTCGCGTCGACGGTCTCGCTGACGCCCGGCTCGCCGAAGGCCGACGCCGTGTACGGCATCGACAACACCTTCGCGTCGCGCCCGATCGAGGCGGGTGCTCTCGAACCCTATGTGTCGCCGGCCGCGGCGAAGGGCGCCGCCGAGTATGCCGTGCCCGACTCGAACAACGAGCTGACCGCCGTCGACCGCGGCGACGTGTGTCTCAACGTCGACGATGCCTGGTACACCCGCAACCAGCAGCAGGCGCCGAAGAGCGTGCGCGACCTTCGCGAACCGCGATACGCCGCGCAGGCGGCGCTGCTCGACCCCTCGACGTCGTCGCCGGGGATGGCGTTCCTGCTCGCCACCATCGGGTTGTTCCCCCAGGGCTGGCAGGACTACTGGAAGACCGTGGAAGCCGGTGGCGCATCGATCGTGTCCGGATGGGAGATCGCCTACAACCAGCTGTTCACCGCCGGTGAAGGCAAGGGGGACAAGCCGATCGTGCTGTCGTATGCCTCCTCGCCCGCCGCGACGCCGGGGACCTCGGCAATCCTCGACAGCTGCTTCGGGCAGGTCGAATACATCGGAGTCCTCAAGGGCGCCAAGAACTCCGACGGTGCACGGAAACTCGTCGACTTCATGCTGAGCCCGACGGTGCAGGAGGCGCTGCCCGACGCCATGTACGTCTATCCCGTGCAGAACGGGACGAAGATGCCCGACGGCTGGGAGGAGCGCGCGCCGGCCCCGACGTGGACCGTGAACCTGCCCCCGGCCGTGATCGCAGCCAACCGGGAGACCTGGCTGCAGCAATGGCGCGACGCCGTCGGTCGGTGACCGTTTCCCGGCTCGGTTCGCTGGCGTTGCGGGCGGTGCCGGGCGCGTTCATCCTGATCCTGTTCGTCTGGCCGGTCGCGGCACTGGTGGCCCGCGCGGTGTCGGAGAGCTCTGGCGACGGCGTCGGGGTCCTCCTGCAGCGAACGCACGCGTGGCACCTCTTGGGTTTCACCCTTTTTCAGGCGGCGGCCTCCGCGGTGCTGGCGTTGGTGGTCGCGATACCGATGGTCTGGCTCATCGCGCGCGTCCGCATCCGGGGATCGTTGTTGCTCACGGTGATCATCACCGTGCCGTTCGTCCTGCCGACCGTCGTCGTCGGCGTGGCGTTCCGGGCGTTGCTCGGCGGGCCGCTCGGTGTCCTGGGACTCGACGGCGGGCTGTGGCCCATCCTCCTCGCCCACGCATTCCTCAATGTCGCGGTCGTCGCCCGTATCGTCGGTGCGGCGTGGCGCTCGCTCGACCCGCGGGTCGTCGAGGCGGCGTGGACGCTCGGCGCCGGCCGGCTCCGCGCGTTCCTCGGCGTCGTCGCGCCGCGGCTCGCGCCGGCCGTCGGGGCGGCCACGTCGCTCGTATTCCTGTTCTGCTCCACCAGTTTCGGCGTCATCATCATCCTCGGCAACGGTGAGATCCGCACGCTGGAGACGGAGATCTACACCCAGGCGATCGGCTACTTCCGCATCCCCGAGGCGGTGGCGCTGTCGATGCTGCAGATCGTCGTGGTGGTCGCGGCGCTCCTGCTCACCCGACTGTTCGAAGACCCGTCGTCGGGCGGTGCGGGTGGTCGTGTCACCGATACCCGTTTCACGCCCCGCGGCCGCCAGTGGCTGCCGGTGGGCGCGGCGATCGTCTGGACCGTGGTGGTGCTCGTCGGTCCGATCGCGGTGCTCGCCCTGCGGTCGGTGCGCCCGGCGTCGGGCGGCAGTTGGACCCTCGACGGGTACCGCGCGCTGGGGGAGTCGGTCAACGGTGTGACTCCGCTTGCGACACTGCGGTATTCGTTGGTCACCGCCGCACTGGCGATGGTCATCGCCTTGCTCGTCGGCCTGTTGGCGGCGCTGGCACTGCACCGGTCCCGGGGGGTGGCCGGCACCGTCGGTAACGTCGTCGCGACCATCCCGCTCGGCATCAGCGCGGTCACCCTCGGTTTCGGCTACCTGATCGTCCTCGCGTCGATGCCGTCGGAGGTGTCGGACTCCCCGCTGGTGATCCCGTGCGTGCAGGCGCTGATCGCGATCCCGGTGGTCGTGCGGATCACGATTCCGGCCCTGCAGTCCGTACCCGACCGGGTCCGGCAGGCCGCGGCCACCCTCGGCGCCGGGCCGATGCGGGTCTTTCTCACCGTCGACCTTCCGCTGATCGGCCGATCACTCACCGCGGCAGGCGGATTCGCTTTTGTCATGGCGCTCGGCGAGTTCGGTGCGACGAGCTTCCTGGCCCGCGCCGACACCACCACCCTCCCGGTCCTGATCGGTTCGGCCCTCAACCGGCCGGGTGCGCAGAACCTGGCGACCGCGATGGCCGCCTCGATGCTGCTCGTCGCCATCACGACGGGGGCCGTGGTTCTCGTCGAGATGTTCCGGCCCCGGACCGGGACGCCCCTGTAGCGATGGTGGAGATTCGGTAGTCATGCTGGAGATCGAGAACGTGGGGGTGCGCTACGGCCCGACGGTCGTGCTCGACGGGGTCGACTGGACGGTCGGCACCTCGGGGTCGGTGGTGACGGCGCTGCTCGGTCCGTCCGGCTGCGGGAAGTCGACGCTGCTGCGGGCGGTCGCCGGACTGGAACCATTGAGCGGCGGACGAATTCGCTTCGACGGCGCCGACCTCGACGGCGTGCCCGCCCATCGCCGCGACTTCGGCGTCGTCTTCCAGGACGGTCAGCTGTTCGCCGGTCGCAGTGTGGCGGCCAACGTCGCGTACGGCCTGAAGATGCGCCGCTGGTCGCGCGCGGCGATCGCCGAACGGGTCACCGAGATGCTCGCCCTGGTGCGGCTGCCCGATCTCGGTGAACGCCGCGTCGACGAATTGTCCGGCGGCCAGGCCCAGCGCGTCGCGCTGGCCCGCGCGCTCGCGCCGCGTCCCCGTCTGCTGCTGCTCGACGAACCGCTCGCCGCCCTCGACCGACTGCTGCGCGACCAACTGGCCGCCGAGATCGCCGACATCGTCCGGGCCACCGACACTCCGACGATCGTGGTGACCCACGACCACACCGAAGCCGCGCTGATGGGGGACACCATCTCGGTGATGCGCGGCGGTGACATCGTGCAAACAGCTGTGCCGCAACAGCTCTGGAGCAGGCCGGCAGACGAGTGGATCGCCCGGTTCCTCGGCGTGACCACCGTCGTGGACGCGCGGATCGTCGACGGCGTCGCCGACACTGCGCTTGGTCGCGCCGATCTGGGCCTGCCGGACGGGCCGGTACAACTCGGTTTGCGTCCGGAGTCGGTGCGGGCCGTCGCCGCCGGAGATGCCGACGCCGTCTCGGGAGTGGTCGCCGCGGCGGCGGACCTGCCCACCGGGCGGCGCCTGCGGGTGACGTCGGGCATCGGTGTCCTCGATGCGGTCACCGCCGAGCACCTCGCGGTCGGTGACGACGTCGCGCTGCTTCTGGTGCCCGAGCGGGTGGCGGTGATCGGGTCGTGACGGCGTCGCGTCTGGTGGTCGGAGGGGCGATCGTCGATCCCGCCCGGCGGCGTCTGCTGCTCGCGCAGCGCAGGTATCCCACCGAGGTGGCCGGACTGTGGGAGCTGCCCGGCGGCAAGGTCGAGGACGGCGAGACGCCGGCCGACGCCCTGCGCCGGGAACTTCACGAGGAGCTCGGGGTGTGGGTGGGCGTCGGGACGGAGCTTGTCGAGCGGGTCGCGTTGCGCGTCGACCTCACCCTGATCGCGATGCGGGCCGAGATCACCGACGGCGTCCCGCACCCGGCCGAACATCAGGCGATCCGATGGGTGGACGCGGCGGCGCTCGCGGCGATGGCACACGACGGCCTGCTCGTGCCCGCCGACTCGGTGTGGGTGCCGGAGCTGCTCGCCGACCTCGAATGACCACCTCGACGAAGCTCATGGCCCCGGGGCTGATGATCCTCGGCGCCACCTCCATGTACGTCGGTGCGGCGATCGCCGTCGTCCTGTTCGACACCCTGGCGCCGGGCACGGTCGCGTGGTTGCGGATCGCCGGGGCCGCGGTCGTCCTGCTCGCCTGGGTGCGACCCGGGTGGGCCGCGTGGCGTCCGTCGCGGTTGCTGTTGGCCGGATCGTTCGGCCTGATCACCGCCGCGATGAACATCGCCTTCTACGAGGCACTCGCACGGCTGCCGCTCGGCACCACGGTCGCGCTCGAGTTCCTGGGTCCGGTCGCCGTCGCCGCGCTCGGCTCGCGGACGCGACGTGATGCGGCGGCATTGGTGCTGGCCGTCGTCGGGGTCCTGCTGATCGCCGATGTCCGCTGGGCGGGCACCCCGGCGGGCGTGCTGCTCGCGCTGACCGCGGCGGCGTGCTGGGCCGGGTACATCGTGCTGGGCAAACGCGTCGCCCGGCGGGGACGCGGGATCGAGGATCTCGCCACCGGGTTCGCCGTCGCCGCCGTCGCGACCTCACCGCTCGCGCTCGGTCTCGGACCGGCCTTCGCCGCCGGCGCTCCGACCGCTCGACTGCTGCTGGCCGGACTCGGGGTGGGCGTGGCGTCCACCGCGATCCCGTACGCACTCGATCAGGTCGTGCTCGCCCGCGTCGGGCAGGCGCAGTTCGCACTCATGCTGGCGCTGTTGCCGGTGACGGCCTGCGTCGTGGGCGCGGTCGCGCTCGGTCAGATCCCGCAGCCCGTCGAGGCGGTCGGCATCCTCGCGGTGGCCGCCGCCGTGGCCGTGCGGTCGACCGGCGCACCGGACGACGAACGCGCCGAGTTCGGCGGCGGATAAGTGAGTGTTCACCGGCTGTGATACCGATCTCAGCGGCCCGGCCGGTACCCTGTACAGGTTGACTTGCCTGCCGGTGATCGCCGGTGACAAACCGCAGTGAAAGAGATCCCAGTGAGCGCTGTCCCCAATTTCCGCAACGTCGCGATCGTCGCGCACGTCGACCACGGCAAGACCACCCTGGTCGACGCGATGCTGCGCCAGTCCGGTGTCTTCGGTGAGCGCGCCGAACTCGTCGACCGCGTGATGGACTCCGGCGACCTCGAGCGGGAAAAAGGCATCACCATTCTCGCGAAGAACACCGCCGTGCACCGTCGCCAGCCCGACGGCACCGAGGTCGTCATCAACGTCATCGACACGCCCGGCCACGCCGACTTCGGCGGCGAGGTGGAGCGCGGACTGTCCATGGTCGACGGTGTCGTGCTGCTCGTCGACGCGTCCGAGGGGCCTCTGCCCCAGACCCGATTCGTGCTCCGCAAGGCTCTTTCGGCCTCGTTGCCGGTCATCCTGCTGGTCAACAAGACCGACCGGCCGGACGCGCGCATCGCCGAGGTCGTCGAGGAAACCCACGACCTGCTCCTCGACCTCGCCTCCGACCTCGACGAGGACGCGGCCGCAGCCGCCGAGCAGGTCCTCGATCTGCCGGTGCTCTACGCGTCGGGTCGCGCTGGCATCGCCAGCACTGTCGAACCCGCCAACGGCGAAGTGCCCGAGGGCGAGAACCTCGACCCGTTCTTCGACGTGCTGCTCGAGCACGTTCCCGCGCCCAAGGGCGACTCCGAGGCCCCGCTGCAGGCGCATGTCACCAACCTCGACGCGTCACCGTTCCTGGGCCGCCTCGGGCTGGTCCGCATCCACAACGGCACCCTGCGCAAGGGGCAGACGGTCGCGTGGTGTCGCGAGGTCGCCAACGCTGACGGCACCGCCGAAGCGATCGTCGAACGCGCGAAGATCACCGAGTTGCTCGCCACCGTCGGCGTCGACCGCAGCCCGGCGGAGTCCGCCGTGGCCGGCGACATCGTCGCGGTCGCCGGCATGAGCGAGATCATGATCGGCGACACCCTCGCCGACGCCGAGAGCCCGGTTGCGCTGCCACGCATCACCGTCGACGAACCCGCCATCTCGGTGTTCATCGGCACCAACACCTCACCGCTGGCCGGCCGCGTCAAGGGTCACAAACTGACCGCACGCATGGTCAAGGACCGGCTCGACACCGAACTCGTCGGCAACGTGTCGCTGCGCGTCCTCGACATCGGCCGCCCCGACGCCTGGGAGGTGCAGGGGCGCGGTGAGCTCGCGCTGGCAATCCTCGTCGAGCAGATGCGACGCGAGGGTTTCGAACTCACCGTCGGCAAGCCGCAGGTGGTCACCCGCAAGGTCGACGGCAAGGTCCACGAGCCGTTCGAGCACCTCACCATCGACGTTCCGGAGGAATACCTGGGTGCGGTCACCCAGTTGCTGGCCGCGCGCAAGGGTCGTATGGACCAGATGAACAACCACGGATCCGGCTGGGTGCGCATGGAGTTCACCGTGCCGTCGCGTGGTCTGATCGGGTTCCGGACCGATTTCCTCACCGAGACCCGCGGCACCGGCATCGCCAACGCCGTGTTCAACGGCTATGACTCGTGGGCCGGCGAGATCCGCGCCCGCCACACCGGTTCGCTGGTCAGCGACCGTGCGGGAAGCGTGACACCGTTCGCGATGATCCAGCTCGCCGACCGCGGCACCTTCTTCGTGAACCCGGGCGACGACACCTATGAGGGCCACGTCGTGGGTATCAACCCACGCGCCGAGGACCTCGACATCAATGTCACCCGCGAGAAGAAGCTCACCAACATGCGGCAGTCGTCGGCCGATGTGATGGAGACGCTCGCGAAACCGATGCAGCTCGAACTCGAGGGCGCGATGGAATTCTGCGCCGCCGACGAGTGTGTCGAGGCCACGCCGGAGGTGGTCCGGGTGCGTAAGGTTCACCTCGATGCGACGACCCGTGCCCGCGAGCGTTCCCGCGCCAAGACGCGCGATCAGGCGGTCGGATAACCCGGGTTGGGCAGTAGCTGCGGCAGTGACAGCCGACCCGGGAGTCGTCGGCGCGTGCGGAATGCGTGGGGGTGGTTGCAGGTGACTCGTGCAGACGGAAGATCCCGGCGAGCCACGGCGCCGCTGTCGGTGCTGATGGTCGGCGTGGTGGCCATGCTGCTCGCCGCGTGCTCGGCCAGTCCGCCGCCCCCGGTGCGCGAGACCGCGGCACCCGCGACCCCGGCCGAGTATCCGACCGAGAAGACCATCTACATCGCGACCGACTCGATCGGCAACGGCTTCAATCCGCACATCGGTGCCGACCAGAGCACGGTCACCACCGCGATCGCCGCGATGACCCTGCCGAGTGCCTTCCGCCCGGTGACCACGCCGACGGGCGTCGTGTGGCGCCGGCAGGACGCGTTGGTCACGTCCGCCGCGGTCACCGCGACCACCCCGTTCACCGTCACCTACCAGATCCACAACGACGCCCAGTGGTCCGACGGCCTGCCGGTCACCGGCGACGACTTCACCTACCTGTGGCAGCAGATGTCGCGGCAGCCCAACGTGGTCGCCCCGGCCGGATATCGGCTGATCGATTCCGTGCAGTCCCGCGCCGGCGGCAAGGAGGTTCAGGTGACCTTCGCGCGGCCGTATCCGGCGTGGCGGGAACTGTTCAGCGGACTGCTGCCGAGTCACGTGCTGCGCGGCGCCCCGGCCGGCTTCCAGACCGGCATGGACACCGGCAAACCGCTGTCGGCGGGACCGTTCCAGGTGGTGTCGATCGACCAGACCCGCGACGAGGTTCGCCTGGCACGCAACGACCGCTACTGGATGACCCCGCCGAGCCTCGACCAGATCGTGCTGCGACGCGCCGGCACCGCCTCGCAGATGGTGGACACCGTGCGATCGGGCGACTCGTCGGTCGTGACCGTGGCGACCGGACCCGCCACCACCGCCGAACTCACCGCGGTGCCCGGATTCGCCTCGCAGCGCAATCCCACCGCACGCGCCCTGACGGTGAGCGTCAACGCCCGGACCTCCACGATGCGGTCGGTGCAGGTGCGCACCGCCGTCCTCGGCATGATCAACTCGGGACTCGTCGCGTACGCCGCCGCCGGCGACGACATCGTCACGCCGTTCGCCAATACCGTCTACGCGCCCACCGATCCCGGCTACACCCCGGTGGACCGGCCGCGGCCGTCGGAGGCGGAGATCACCGCACTCCTCGGGGAGGCGGGCTACGTGCGTGCACCGGAGGTGTCGACGCCGGCGCCGAGCGCCGGAGCATCGGCCACCGCGTCGCCGTCGGGCAGCGCCGCCGCATCGAGCACCGACGCGAGCACGGCCGACGGAACCGCGTCGGAGACGACCGAGATCAAACCGCTCCCCGCCGGGGTCGACCCCTACCGCAACGGCACCGGAGACCTCACGGTCCGGGTGGGTGCCATCAGCGGCGACCCGCGTTCGACGTCGGCCGCCTCCAACATCGTCGACCAGCTCCGCGGCCAGGGCGTGCGGGCCGGCGTGGTGGCCCTGCCCAACAGCGACCTCTACGGTGCGGCACTGACCAACGCACGCGTCGACCTCGTCGTCGGGTGGACCGGGCTGGGTGAGACCCCCGCCGCGGGACTCGCCTCGCAGGTCGACTGTGACCAGCCCAAGCCGGGCACGGCCCCGTCGTTGTCCACGCCGCCGACCCCGACCAGCGTCGCACCCGGCCAGACCGGCACCAGCGCCGACGACAGCTATGCGAGCAATATCTCCGGCGTGTGCGATCCCCAGCTGATCGGTCTGGCGCGGACGGCGCTGTCGGCGCCCGACCCCACCCCGCAGCTCACCGAGGCCGAACCGCTGCTCGCCGCCCAGTCCGTCTACCTGCCGATCTATCAGGACAGCATGCTCGCCGGATCCACCGGCAAGGTCCGCAACGTGCCGCTGACCGGCCCGATCCAGGTTGCCATCTACGGCGACACCGTCTCGTGGGAGCTTCCGTGACCGAATCCGCCGCCGCGTCACCCGCGGCCCGCCGGCTGCTGCTCGTCCACGCCCATCCCGACGACGAGACGATCCAGACCGGTGGCACCATCGCCCGGTATCTCGCCGAGGGTGTCGACGTGCGGGTGGTGACGTTCAGCCTCGGTGAGGAGGGGGAGGTCATCGGCGACGAATGGGCGCAGCTCGTCGCCGACGGCGGCGCCGACCAGCTCGGCGGCTACCGCATCCTGGAACTGACGCGGGCGCTGGCCGCACTCAGTCCCGCCGGCGGTGAACCGTTGCGACCCCGATTCCTCGGGGGCGCGGGCCGCTGGCGGGACTCCGGGATGGCGGGGTCGCCGTCGGCCGCCCATCCCCGGGCGCTGGTGCAGGCACCGTTCGACGCGCTCGTCGACGCGCTGCTCGAAGTCGTCGTCGAATTCGCGCCCCAGGTGGTCGTCACCTACGACAAGGTCGGCACCTACGGGCACCCCGATCACGTGATGGTGCACGACGTGTCGATGGCCGCCCTCCCGATCGCCGTCGACCGTCTCGGCCACCCGATCAAGGTCTACGAGGCGGTGACCGAACACTCGGCGCTCGACGCGGGTCTCGACGCCGCCGTCGATCGCGTCCCCGCCGGCTGGCGGATGCCGGAACCCGGCGAGCTTCCGCGATATCCCGACCGGCACGTCACCGCCGAGATCGACGTCTCCGACGTGTACGACAGAAAGGTCGCTGCGCTTGCCGCGCACGCCACCCAGGTCACCGTGGCCCCGTCGGGCACCGAATACGCGTTGTCCAACAACGTGCTGCAGCCGATCACCGATCACGAGTTCTTCATCCGTACCGCGCCGCCCGCAGACCCATCCGCACCTCGCGAGACCGACCTGTTCGACGGGGTCGCCTGATGCGGTGGGCCGACCGACTGCTGCTGGCCTTCCTGGTGCTCGACGGTTTCGTCGTCGGTGTGCTGTCGGTGGCCTTCGCGTACCTGCGCTTCGGCGGTGTGGTCCTGCCCGTCGCGGCGGTCATCGCCGGAGTTCTCAACTGTGTCTTCCTGTGGCTGGCGTCGTCGTTCACCGACGGACCCGCACGGTATCTGCCGCTGCTCGCGTGGCTGCTCGCGTTGGTGATCGGCAGTCTGCCGGGACCCGGCGGGGACGTCGAACTCGACCCGTCGGGCGCGCTGACCATCCCGACGTTGCTGTTGCTGGTGATCGGTGCGGGACTGCCCGCCGTGCTGGCCTGGACCGGACGACTGCCCGCTCCGGATGTGTCCTGACCGACGGTTACAGTGGGGGAATGGTCCTGCGTCAGTGGGCTGCCGACACGCACGCCGCGGTAGACGATGTTCGCGCTGCGGTGCGACACGTATCCGACGACCCGTCGGCGCTGACCGATGACGAATGGGTGGCACTGCTCGGCGCGTCCGGTGACGAACTCGACGAACTGACCGCGCTCGCCGACGCCGTGCGGCGCGAGGTGACCGACCCGTCGGCGCTCACCTTTGTGGTGAACCGCAACCTCGACACCGCCGTCATCGCCGACGAGCGTCGCAGCGGGCCGAGCGTCGAGGACCTCGTCGGCGAGGCGTGGCAACTCGGTGCCACCGAGATCTGCATGCAAGGGCCGATCCCCGCCGACGCCCCCGCCGACACCTACCTGCGGCTCGTCGAGCGCATTCACGCCGCCGCGCCCGATGTGCATCTGCATGCATACCGGCCGCCGGAGGTGGCCGATGCCGCGGCGCGCATGGGCATCGACCGCACCGAGTTCCTGCGTCGCGCACGCGCCGCCGGCCTCGGTTCGGTCCCGGGCACCGCCGCGCAGGTGCTCGACGACGAGGTGCGTGCCCGCCTGTCCGGCAACACCGCGCCACCGGTGTCCGACTGGGTCGCATCCATCGAGGCCGCACATTCGGTGGGTCTGTTCTCCACCGCGACACTGTTGTACGGCCACGTGGAGACTCCGGCCCAGCAAGTCGCGCATCTGCGACTGCTCACCGAGATCCAGCGCCGCACAAGCGGATTCAGTGAGCTGATCCTGATGCCGCTGCTCCCGCAGAATGCGCCGCCACCGGTCGCCGACGAGGCGGTCGCGACGGTGTCGGAGCGGGAGTCGCGGGCCGTGCACGCCGTCGCCCGACTGATCACGCTGCGCCACTTCGATCACCTGCAGGTGGCGTGGACCAAGCAGGAGCCCGACACCGTCCTCGCGCTGCTCACCGGTGGTGCCGACGACATCGGTGGCCTACTCCTCGACGGTGAGCTCATGCCCTCGGCCGGCCAGGAGTCGGGCCGGGTGCTGACCGTCGACGACCTCGTCGACATCGCCGCCCGCGTCGGGCGCACCCCGCGCCAGCGCACCACCGGATACGGCGAGCCCGAAGCGGACCGCCTGCTGCCGATCCCGCAGGTGCGCCGGTGACCGACGTCGACGTCGCCATCGTCGGTGCGGGCTTCGCCGGCATCGGGATGGCCACCCAATTGGCCAGGCGCGCAAGCGAATCCTTCGTCGTCATCGAACGTGCCGATGCGGTCGGCGGCACCTGGCGCGACAACACGTATCCCGGGATCGCCTGCGACATCCCCGCACACCTGTATTCGTTCTCGTTCCGCCCACCGTCGGACTGGGCGCGCATGTTCCCCAGCGGGGCCGAGATCCAGCGATACCTGCAGCAGACCGTCGACGACGAGGGGCTCACACCGAACATCCGGCTCAACTGTGCTCTCCACCACGCACGCTGGGACGTCGAGGCCGCCCGGTGGGAACTGTCCACCGACTCCGGGCCGATCCGCGCCCGGGTGCTGGTGCTCGCCGTCGGGCGTCTGTCCGAACCCCGGATGCCCGATGTCGACGGCCTCGGCGACTTCGCGGGCGCCGTCGTGCACACCGCGGCCTGGCGCCCGGATCTGCTGCGCGGCGGCGAACGCATCGGTGTCGTCGGGACCGGGGCGTCGGCGGTCCAGGTGATCCCGCACCTCGTCGAGGATGCCGAGGAGATCGTCGTCTTCGGCCGCACCCCACCGTATGTGGTGCCCCGCGGCGACCGCGCGTTCTCCCCGGGCGAGCGCGCCGACCTCCAGGTGCCGGACAACGCGGCGGCACTGCGCGAGAGGCTGCTCACCGACGCGGACAAGGCATTTCGGCAACGGCTCGGGTTGCGCCCCGACATCGACGAGATCCGGGACCGGTCGCTGCGCCATCTCGCCGACCACGTCGCCGACCCCGACCTGCGCGCGGCGCTGACGCCGGACTACGAGATCGGCTGCAAGCGCATCCTGCTGTCCGACGACTTCTACCCGGCCCTGCAGCGCCCCAACGTCGTCTACGAGCCCAGCGCACTGGCGTCGGTCCTCGAGAGCAAGGCGTGCGCCGCCAGCGGACGCTCCTACGATCTCGATGTCCTCGTGATGGCAACGGGTTTCGAGGCGACTCGACCCCCGGTGGCCACCCGCATCCGAGGTGCCCGCGGGCTCGTGCTCGACGATCACTGGAGCCGCGGGATGACCTCGTACGCGTCCACGACGGTCAGCGGATTCCCCAACATGTTCGTCCTCGACGGCCCCAACGCCGCGCTCGGCCACAACTCCGCCATCTACATGATCGAGACACAGCTGGACTACGTGCTGGGAGCGCTGGAGTACTTGTCGCACAACGGAGTCGCCACGATGGAGGTGACCGCCGACGCCGAGCGCGACTACACGGCCGAGATCGACGAACGCAGCGCCTCCACGGTGTGGCTCACCGGGTGCGACAGTTGGTACGTCGATCCCCGAAGCGGTCGCCTGACGCTGCTGTGGCCCGGGACCGCGGTGTCCTTCCGTGAGCGCAACGGCACCTTCGACCCGGCGCCCTATCTTTTCGACACCATCGATGGGGACGGGTAAGTGCCGAGATGAGTCATCACACAACAATTCCCGAAGCACTGTCCGCGGCGCGCAGCGCTGCGGACAACGGTGCGCCGATCTCCGTCGACGCGGCCACCGCGCTACTGGCATGCGCTGGCGACGACCTGGTGGAACTGCAGTCCGTCGCCGGACGGCTACGCGACGCCGGCCTGGCGTCGGTGGGCCGGGACCGGCAGATCACCTACTCGCGCAAGGTCTTCGTGCCGCTCACCCGACTGTGTCGCGACCGATGCCACTACTGCACGTTCGTCACCGTGCCCGGCAAACTGACCCGTGACGGACACGGCATGTACCTCGAGCTCGACGAGGTCCTCGACATCGCCCGTCAGGGCGCCGAACTCGGCTGCAAGGAAGCGTTGTTCACGCTCGGCGACCGGCCCGAGGACAGGTGGCCGCAGGCCGGGGAGTGGCTCGCCGCGCATGGCTACACCTCGACGCTGGACTACGTTCGTGCCGCCGCGGTCGCGGTGCTCGAGCAGACCGGCCTGTTGCCGCACCTGAACCCCGGGGTGATGAGCGCCGACGAACTCCGATGGCTGCGGCCGGTCGCACCCTCGATGGGCATGATGCTCGAGACGACGTCGCGGCGGCTGTTCACCGAGAAGGGGCAGCCGCACTACGGCAGCCCCGACAAGGACCCCCTCGTCCGCCTGCAGGTGCTCGACGACGCCGGCCGAACCCGCGTCCCGTTCACCACCGGAATCCTCGTCGGCATCGGCGAAACCTTGTGGGAGCGGGCCGAATCCATCGTCGCGATCGCGGATGCACATCGCGCGTACGGCCATATCCAAGAGGTCATCGTGCAGAACTTCCGCGCGAAACCCGACACCGCCATGCGCGGTACACCCGACGCGGAGATGACCGAGTTCCTCGCCGCCGTGGCCGTCGCCCGCATCGTGCTGGGCCCGGACATGCGGGTGCAGGCGCCGCCGAACCTGGTGTCGCGCTCCGAATGCGCGGCTCTCATCGCATCGGGTATCGACGACTGGGGTGGCGTATCACCGCTGACCCCCGATCACGTCAACCCCGAACGGCCGTGGCCCAACCTCGACGCGCTCGCGGAGATCACCGCCGAATCCGGCTACGTCCTCGCCGAACGGATCACCGCGCAGCCCCGCTATGTGCTCGCCGGCGACGGGTGGATCGACGCGTCACTGGCCGAACACGTTGCCGCCCTGGCAGATCCGGTGACCGGGCTGGCCGCCGACGTGATCCCGCACGGGCGACCCTGGCCGGCCGTCGCCTGACCCGGGCCCGGTGCGGGCGTCAGCCGGCGGTCTGCCGCCAGGCGTCCCAGCCGCCGATCACATCGGTGGCACGGTGCAGTCCGATGCTGCGCAGCGTGGCCGCGGCCAGACTCGACGCATAGCCTTGCTGGCACAGGATGATCCAGCGGACATCGTGGTCGACGGCCTCGGCGATGCGCGCGTCGCTGGCCGGATCGCAGCGCCACTCGAGCACGTTGCGCTCGATGACCACCGCTCCAGGAGGTCCGCCGGTCGCCGTGCGCTGCGCTTGCGGACGGATGTCGACCAGCACCGCGCCGGCCGCGACCTCGCCGGCGACGTCGGCGGGCGACACCCGGTCGAGGCCGTCGCGCGCCTGCGCCAGCAGATCGTCGATGGTGGGCACGGCATCACTCCGGTTCGTCGGTCAGTTCGGTGCGGGTCCGTCGTAGCGTCGCATGATCGGTGACCGCGTAGTACGACATCGCGGTCAGCGGCGGCGAATACGCGTGCACGCTGAGTGTCGGTCCGGCCGTCGGAGCGGGCGCCTGTGCGTCCGAGTCGTGGCGTCCGGGGAGCGGATCGTGGCGCTGCACATCGTGCACCCAGCCCAGCGGAAACGCCGCCTGGTCGCCGGCGTCGAGGATGCGCAGCGCCAGGTCGCGGCCGGTCCAGCGGTACTCCCGCAGCGATCCGGACAGGACGGTCAGCGCGCCGAGGGAGCCGGCGTGGTCGTGCAGTTCCGTCGACCGGTCCGGGGTCCAGCTGATCAGCCACAGATCGAGGTCGTCGTCGGATTCCAGGCGCATCGACCAGCGTTCGACCGGGTCCCAGCAGTCGGGCAGCAGGTGGTCGTAGACGCCGTCGACGACGTCGGCGACCCCCTGGTCGGTGATCCGCAGCAGGTCGGCGGGCCGCAGGCGAGTCGGGAGATTCGCGGTGCGGGCGTGGATGGGGGCGACAGCGGTGGCCTGGTCGATCACGGAATCCACCATGATGCCCCGAGGTGCGCCCGTCGACGGTTATCCGCACGGTGAGCACAAGGTGGACCGTCCGGTGTGATGCCCGTTACTCACCCGGGGCCGGGCGGGGGATGGTTTCGTCGTTCGGGCGACCCGCCCGATAGTCTGGACTCGGATATCTGTGTGCCGACCCGACGGTGGGTCCCGCATGTGTCCGACCTGCGGCGCGTCCAGCCCACGCGCCGTTCCGCCGACCACACGCGGGTGCGGGCGAGGGCCGGGTGAGAGTTTTGCAGTGAAGGAGAGTGTGGTGACGTACATCATCGCGGAGCCTTGTGTGGATGTGCTGGACAAGGCCTGCGTCGAGGAATGCCCGGTGGACTGCATCTACGAGGGCGGCCGGATGCTCTACATCCAGCCCGACGAGTGCGTCGACTGCGGTGCCTGTGAACCGGTGTGCCCGGTCGAGGCGATCTTCTACGAAGATGATGTGCCCGACGACTGGGAACCCTACGTCGGCGCCAACGCGGACTTCTTCGACGACCTCGGGTCGCCCGGTGGCGCGAGCAAGGTCGGCAAGGTCGAGGCCGACCCGCCCTTCATCAAGGGCCTGCCCCCGATGGGCGAAGAAGCCTGATCCGGCGATCGTGAACACGCCGCGCACACGCCGTCGGGTCAGTTCGGTCCTGCCGGACTTCCCCTGGGACACGATCGCCGACGCGAAGGCCCGTGCCGCATCGCATCCGGGCGGCATCGTCGACCTGTCGGTGGGCACCCCCGTCGACCCGGTCGACCCGGTGATCCGCACGGCGCTCGCCGATGCCTCCGGATTTCCCGGGTATCCGACGACGATCGGCACCCCGGAGTTGCGTCGTGCGGCGGTCTCGGCGGTCGGCCGGCGCTACGGTGTTGCCGGTCTGGACGAGCGGGGCGTGCTACCGGTCATCGGCACCAAAGAGGCCATCGCCGGTCTCACCTCGACCCTCGGCATCGGCGCCGGCGACCTCGTGGTGGTGCCCGAAGTCGCTTATCCCACATACGAAGTCAGCGCTCTGCTGGCCGGGGCGACACCGGTGCGCGCGGACTCGACGGTGGCGCTCGGACCGAGCGCACCCGCGCTGGTGTTCCTCAACTCGCCGTCCAACCCGACCGGCCGGGTGCTCGGCATCGACCATCTGCGCAAGGTCATCGACTGGGCGCGCGACCGGGGTGCGATCGTCGTGTCCGACGAGTGCTACCTGGGCCTCGAGTGGGAGCAGGATGCGTACTCGATCCTGGACCCGCGCGTCAGCGACGGCGACCACACCGGCCTGCTCGCGGTGTTCTCGCTGTCCAAGGTGTCCAATCTGGCGTCCTACCGTGCCGGTTTCCTCGCCGGTGACCGCGAGCTGATCGCCGAACTGCTCGCCGTGCGCAAGCACGCCGGGATGATGGTGCCGTTCCCGGTGCAGGGCGCGATGGTTGCCGCGCTGAACGACGACGCACACGTGGCCGTACAGCGCGACCGCTACCGCGCGCGCCGCGACACCCTGCTGGCCGCCGTCCGCGGCGCCGGATTCCAGGTCGATCACTCGGAGGCCGGCCTCTACCTCTGGACCACCCGCGGCGAGGACTCCCGCGCCACGCTGGACTGGTTCGCCGACCGCGGCATCCTCGTCGCGCCCGGCGACTTCTACGGCCCCGCCGGCACCCGCCACGTGCGGATCGCGTTGACCGCCACCGACGAGCGCATCGCCGCGGCGGCCGATCGCCTCAGCGCTGGTTGAGCCCGTCGAAACCACACGGCTGGTTGAGCCTGTCGAAACCACACCCGCAGGTTGAGCGCCTACCGCTGGTTGAGCTTGTCGAAACCGCGCATGTCGTCGGACCTCCGCCGTTCGTCCAGCGTCGGGTTCGCTTCGCTCGCTCGTCGCGCTCAACGAACAGGCGGTGCGCGACGAGCGAGAAACAGCCTCAGTTGTGCTTGTGCAGCGCCTCGTTCAGAGCGATCCCGTCGCCCTTCCACGGCGTGACCTCGACGCCGCCGGTGAGGCTGTTGCGGCGGAACAGCAGATTCGACTGCCCGGCGAGGTCGCGCGCCTTGATCGCGGTGCCGTCCGGACCGGTCACCTTGGTTCCCGCGGTGACATAGAGGCCGGCTTCGATGACGCAGTCGTCGCCGAGCGGGATACCGCATCCGGAGTTGGCGCCGAGCAGGCACCGCTTGCCGAGCGAGATGATCTCCTTGCCGCCGCCGGAGAGCGTGCCCATGGTGGACGCGCCGCCGCCGATGTCCGAGCCGTCGCCGACGACCACACCGGCCGAGATCCGGCCCTCGACCATCGACGAGCCGAGCGTGCCGGCGTTGTAGTTCACGAATCCCTCGTGCATCACGGTGGTGCCGGCCGCCAGGTGTGCGCCGAGCCGCACCCGATCGGCGTCGCCGATCCGGACGCCACCGGGCACCACGTAGTCGACCATCCGCGGGAACTTGTCGACGCTGTAGACGGTCACCGGGCCACGACGACGCAGCCGGGCCCGGGTCGCCTCGAAATCGTGTGTGGCGCAGGGTCCGTGGTTGGTCCAGACGACGTTGGACAGCAGGCCGAAGATCCCCTCCAGGTTGGTGCCGTGAGGGGTGACCAGCCGATGCGACAGCAGATGCAGCCGAAGGTAGATGTCGTAGGCGTCATCGGGGGTCGACGACAGATCGGTGATGGCGGTCCGCACCGCGACCGTCTTGACGCCCCGCGCGGAGTCGACGCCGACCAGGTCGCGCAGACCCTCGGAGACCTCGTCCGCCGCCAGGATCGTCGTTCCCGACGCCTCCGGGCTGCCGAGCTCGGGGGAGGGGAACCACACGTCGAGAACCACACCGGGATCAGCGGACCCGCCGTTCGTCACGGTGGCTATGCCGGTTGCGTAAGCGCCATTCGTCGTCACGGGAGAAAAGCCTACCGGGGCGGGGACAGCCGATGCCATGAGCGCCTCGCCACGGCCACGGCCGGGCCGTGCTGGGACGGGTCAGCCGAGCGGGCAGTAGAAGTCGACGGGATTGTCATCCGGGTCGAGCACCACCGCATAGCGCTGACCCCAGACCGCGTCGAACGGCTCCACCGCCGAACGATTCCCGGCATCGAGGCGGGCATATGCGGCATCCACGGCGTCGGGTGTCGCGCACTCGAAAGCGAGCGCCATCCGATGACCGCCGGTGGGCGGATGCCAGCCCGGCGTGAAGGACTCGACCACGGCATACGTGTCGAACAGGATCCGGATCCCTCCGGCGACAGTCTCGGCATGAGGTTGGTTGTCTGCGCCGTCGGGGAACTCGAGGCCGACCATGCGGTAGAACGCCAGCGCCGCGCCCATGTCGCGCGTCACGAGGGACAGGGCGTTGAAGGTCGGGGCCGGAGAATCGGTGGTCATGCCCCGACGTTATCCGCGCGTGCGGCGACGGTCGTGAGGTTTGCGGAGAGTCGTCGGCGTGAACCGCTGCCGGTCAGAACCCGCCCTGCCGCATCGAGGATTGCGGCTGTTGCGGGTGATGATGCTGCGGGTGCTGGGGATGCTGCGTCGCGGCGTGCTGCTGCGGCGCCGGATACGGCGCTGCCGCCCCGTGCTGCTTCGCCCGCGCGTCGGCGACGAAACGCTCCGCGTTCTCCCGGCTCAATGTCGACGCCCGGCCGCAATAGGAGCAGGTCATCTGGTAGTTGCCGTGGCCGAACGGAAAGATCGGCAGGAAGAACAGCGTGAACCAGGTACGGACCCGGAACAGTCGCTGAGCGGCCTGCGTGTGGCAGAACCCGCAGGTGAAGAACAGCGCGGCCAGAAACGCCGTCGTCGTCCGGCTCCCGAAGATGATCATGTCGGTCCTTCCCCCGTTGAGCATCACGATGATACGGCGAGGACCCCTGTCGACCGCCGTCCGTCGGTCCGGTGTCATCCACGCGCACGACGAAACGCGTAACTTGGGGTCACGTCGGTCGGCACGAGGAGGACCTCATGATCCGCGGTATGCATGCCATGTTCTATTCCTCCGACGACGGCGCACTGCGCGAGTTCCTCCGCGACAAGCTGCAGCTACCCGGCAGCGACACCGGCGGCGGCTGGCTCATCTTCGACGCCCCGGAGGCCGATCTCGGCGTGCACCCCACCGATGGTGAGCAGCCACCGTCGGGCACCGCCGACATCTCGTTCTACTGCGACGACATCGAGCAGACCGTCGCGGAGCTCACCGGTCGCGGCGTCGAGTTCACCGGACCCGTCGAGGACCACGGGTACGGACTCGTGACCCATTTCCACGTTCCCGGTGGCTTCACGGTGCAGCTCTACGAGCCGCGCTATCAGAAATGAGACCAGGCGGCTCACGACGATCTGCTCTTCTCGTCGGCGGCCACGATGTCGATCGCGGCGGTGAAGATCAGACGCGCGTGCAGCTCGAATAGTGCCGTGAAATCGATGGCATCTCCGTCGATTTCACGTGCGATGAACAGGCCGTCGGCTCCGGCGATCGCATAGGTCGCGATGAGCGCGACGCTTCGTTCGGTGAGGTCGGGAGCCGCGTCGCGGACCAGGGCGGCGAATCGGTCGACGGTGAGTGTCCGGCTGTCGAGATAGATCGTTCGGCCCGACGGCTCCTCGTCGCGCCGCCGCAGTGCCAGCTTGAGTCCGAGCCGGAGGGCGTCGAGCGCCAACCTCGAGGCGATCATCGCCGACGAGATCGGGGTTGACGACGGTCGCCAGATGCCGCACTTCGCGTCGATCGAGTGGCATCTCGAGCAGGTGGATCTCTGATTCGTCGGAGCCGCCGACGCGGGTGTGGTCGCGGTCCGGGTGTGCGGGTTAGGTTGGTCGGGTGACGACCGCGCCCGAGACCATCCCCGCCCTCGACCTGCACGCCGACCCCGTCGACCTGACCGCCGCCCTCGTCGACATCGCGAGCGAGTCCCGCCACGAGACCGCCATCGCCGACGCGGTCGAGCACGCTTTACGCACGCAGACAACGGGTTTCGAGATCGTCCGAGACGGCGACCGGGTGCTCGCACGCACCGACCGCGGTTCGGGTCGCCGGGTCATCCTCGCCGGGCATCTCGATACGGTGCCGGTGGCGGGCAACCTGCCGTCCCGGCGGACCACCGACGACGACGAAGGCGACGTGCTGCACGGCTGCGGCACCGTCGACATGAAATCCGGTGACGCGGTGTTCCTCCACCTCGCGGCCACCCTGACCGAGCCGTCGTGCGACCTCACGCTGATCTTCTACGACTGCGAGGAGATCGCCGCGAAGTACAACGGCCTCGGGTTCATCGAGCGCGACGCGCCCGAGTGGTTGGCCGGCGACGTCGCGATCCTCGGCGAACCCACCGCCGGGCTGATCGAGGCAGGCTGCCAGGGGACGCTGCGGGTGCGTCTGTCCACCACCGGTGTGCGTGCCCACTCCGCGCGATCATGGATGGGCGACAACGCGATTCACAAACTCGGTGCCGTCCTCACCACGCTGGCAGGCTACCGGCCGCGCCGCGTGGACATCGACGGCTGCGAGTACCGGGAAGGGCTCTCGGCGGTCGGTGTCGGCGGCGGTGTCGCCGGGAACGTCGTCCCCGACACGGCCTGGGTCGACGTGAACTTCCGCTTCGCCCCGGACCGCAGCGTCGAGCAGGCCACCGATCACGTCCGCGACGTCTTCGCCGATCACCTCGCCGACGGCGAAGTGGGTTTCGAGGTCACCGACTCGGCCGCGGGAGCCCTTCCGGGACTGTCGAATCCGGCCGCCGCCGCCCTGGTCGAGGCGGCCGACGGACGTTTCCGCGCCAAGTACGGGTGGACCGACGTCTCCCGGTTCTCCGCGCTCGGCATCCCGGCGGTCAACCTCGGTCCCGGCGATCCGAATCTCGCGCACCGCGCCGACGAGCGGGTACCGGTCGCGCAGATCCGGGAGGTGACCGAGCTCTTGCGGCGTTATCTGTCCTGAGCGCGGGGTAGCGTGGGTGACCATGTCGTCGGATGACAGCAACCCCGGCCGCCATCGCGTCGAGGATCCCGACCTCGGGGACCTCGAAACGTGTTACGTCGGGCCGGTGCGAGTCCGGCGCGACCCCACCGCGGAAGACGCCACCACCACCGATCGCCGATTTCTCGAATGGGTCGACCCGCGCGACGCGCAGGTGCGTGCCGACCGCACGATCCGCGACTCCTGGCGGGTGCTGCGTATCCAGTCGGAGTTCGTGGCCGGCTTCGACGCCATGAGCGAGGTCGCCGAGGCCGTCACGGTGTTCGGCTCCGCGCGCCTGGCACCCGGCAGCGAGTACTACGACCTCGCGATACGTCTGGGTCGGGCCCTCGGCGAGGCCGGATACGCCGTCATCACCGGCGGCGGACCGGGCGCGATGGAGGCCGCCAACAAAGGAGCCTGGGAGGCGGGGGCACAGTCGATCGGACTCAACATCGAGCTGCCGTTCGAGCAGCACCTCAACCGCTGGGTCGACGTCGGCATGAACTTCCGCTACTTCTTCGTCCGCAAGACGATGTTCGTGAAGTACGCCCAGGCCTTCGTCTGCTTGCCGGGCGGATTCGGGTCGCTCGACGAACTCTTCGAGGCGCTGACCCTGGTGCAGACCGAGAAGGTGGTGCGGTTCCCGATCGTGCTGCTCGGCCGCGACCACTGGGCGGGGCTGATCGACTGGATGCGCGATGTCCTGCTGGCCAAGGGGATGATCTCCGACGACGACCTCGAGATCCTGCAGGTCGTCGACGAACCCGCCGAGGTCGTCGAGATCATCGCCGCCGCGGCGGCCGGACGTGCCCGATGAGCGCGATCTGCGTCTACTGTGCCTCCGGCCCGGTGGCGCCGGAGTTCCTCGATCTCGCCACCGAACTGGGCACCGCGCTGGCCGCCGATGGGCACACGCTGGTCTCCGGCGGCGGCAACGTCTCAATGATGGGCGCGATCGCGAAGGCGACGCGCGCCGGCGGGGGCCGGACCATCGGCATCATCCCGCGCGCACTGATGGAACGCGAGGTCGCCGACCTCGGTGCCGACGAACTCGTCGTCACCGAGACCATGCGGGAACGCAAGCGGCAGATGGACGAACGGGCCGACGGGTTCATCACGATGCCCGGTGGCATCGGCACGCTCGAGGAACTGTTCGAGACGTGGACCGGTGGGTACCTCGGGATGCACGACAAACCGGTCGTGCTGCTCGACCCGTTCGGCTTCTACGAGCCGCTGCTGACCTGGCTCGACGATCTGTCCGGTCGGGGATTCGTCGCCCGAGCCGCGCTCGACCGCCTGCTGGTGACCGATTCCGTGCCGTCCGCGATCCGTCTTGCTACTGGCCGGTAATGTAGGGGTGATGATCGCAACGGTGGTTGAGACGATCGCCGTGCGTCACCCCCAGATTTCCTCGTGGAAGCGGAGTAGCAGCTGATGTCGAGTAGTGATACCCACACTGCCGTCGGTCTCACGGATCTCATCCGAGGCGTCGTGAAGATGGCGCCACACGCCCCCAACATGGTCCGGCATCTGCCGCGGCTGATCCACCGGCCGCCGGAGGCGCAGCGCACCATCGGCTCGATCTTCCAGAAGCACGCCGCGGCACACCCGGACCGTCCGTTCATCCGGTTCGAGGGTCGCTCGATGACCTACGGCGAGGTCAACCGGCGCGTCAACCGCTACGCCGAGGTACTCGCCGAGAACGGGGTGGAGCGAGACGACGTCGTCGCCATCCTGTCGAAGAACAACCCCACCGACCTGATGCTGATCCTCGCGACGGTCAAACTCGGGGCCACCGCCGGCATGCTGAACTACAACCAGCGTGGAAAAGTGTTGGCGCACAGCGTTTCTCTTCTCGGCGCGAAGGTCCTCGTGTACGACCCGGACTGTGCCGAGGCGTTCGAGGACATCCCCGCCGACGACCGGCCGAAGCACGTGTTCGACTTCGACGCCTTCGACGCGGCGGCCGAGGGAAAATCCGAGCACGACCCCCAGATCACCGCCACTCTGCCCGCGTCCACCAAGGCCTTCTACATCTTCACCTCGGGGACGACCGGCATGCCGAAGGCCAGCGTGATGAGCCACAACCGGTGGCTGGCGAACCTCTCCGGCATCGGCGGGCTGGCGGTGCGGCTCAAGCACAGCGACACCATGTACGTCGCCCTGCCGCTCTATCACAACAACGCGCTCTCGGTGTCGCTCGGTTCGGTGCTGGCCTCCGGCGCCTGCATCGCGATCGGGCGCTCGTTCTCCGCGTCGAAGTTCTGGGATGACGTCATCCGCAACCGCGCCACCGCGTTCTGCTACATCGGCGAGCTGTGCCGCTACCTGCTCGCGCAGCCGGAGAAGCCGACCGACCGCCAGCACGCCGTCAAGGTGATCATCGGCAACGGCATGCGCCCCGAGATCTGGGACGAGTTCTCCGAGCGGTTCGGCATCGAACGCATCGTGGAGTTCTACGGCGCCAGTGAACTGAACCTGGCGTTCGTCAACGCGTTCGACGTCGCCCGCACTGCGGGCTTCTGCCCGCTCCCGTACAAGATCGTCGCCTACGACGAACACGGGGACCCCAAGCGCGACAAGAACGGTCGGTTGATCGAGGTGGCGAAGGGGGGCACCGGTCTGCTGATCGCCGAGATCAGCGAACGCGTGCCGCTCGACGGCTACACCGACCCCGACGAGACCGAGAAGAAGGTCATCCGCGACGCCTTCAAGGACGGCGACGCCTACTTCAACTCCGGGGACCTGGTGCGCGATCAGGGCTTCTCCCACATCGCCTTCGTCGACCGGCTCGGCGACACCTTCCGCTGGAAAGGGGAGAACGTCGCCACCACCGAGGTAGAAGGAGCGCTCGACTCGTTCGGCTCGATCGCACAGTCGGTGGTCTACGGCGTCGAGGTCGAGGGCACCGACGGGCGGGCCGGAATGGCCGCGATCAAGATCCGCGACGGTCAGGAACTCGATCCGGAGAAGCTGGCCGGCCACCTCTACGACAACCTGCCGTCGTACGCGGTACCGCTGTTCGTCCGGGTCGTCGATGACTTCGAACAGACCTCGACGTTCAAGAACCGCAAGGTCGAACTGCGCGACGAGGGCTACACCGACGCGGGCGACGACCAGATCTACGTGCTCGCCGGCAAGGAGAAGGGCTACGTCGAGTTCTACGACGACTATCCCTCCGACGTCGCGAAAGCGAAGGCGCCGAAGGGCTGACTTACGCTGGAACCCATGCTCTCGACCCTGTGCGGCAAACCCGTGGCGACCGACCGTGCCCTCGTCATGGCCATCGTCAACCGCACGCCCGACTCGTTCTACGACAAGGGCGCCAGTTTTGCCGACACCGCAGCGCAGTCACGGATCGATCAGGTCGTCGCCGAGGGAGCCGACATCATCGACATCGGCGGGGTGAAGGCCGGGCCGGGTGCCGAGGTGGACGCCGCCACCGAGATCGCCCGGGTGGTGCCGATGATCGCCTGGGTCCGCGACCGTCACCCGGACATCGTGATCAGCGTGGACACCTGGCGCAGCGAGGTCGCCGAACGAGCCTGCGCCGCCGGCGCCGACCTCATCAACGACACCTGGGCCGGAGCCGATCCCGACCTGGTGAAGGTCGCCGCCGCGACCGGGTCCGGCATCGTCTGTTCGCACACCGGCGGGGCGACGGTGCGCACCCGTCCGCACCGCGTCGCCTATGACGACGTCGTCGCCGACGTGGTCGCCGAGGTGACCGCGTCCGCCGAACGAGCGCTGGCCGAAGGTGTCGCCGAGGATTCGATCGTGATCGATCCGACACATGACTTCGGCAAGAACACCCACCACGGGCTCGCCTTGTTACGTGGTGTAAAAGATCTTGTTAATACCGGCTGGCCAGTGCTTATGGCGCTCAGCAACAAGGATTTCGTGGGGGAGACTCTGGGAGTGGACCTTGATCAACGGTTGGAGGGCACTCTTGCCGCAACAGCTCTGAGCGCCGCCGCAGGCGCTCGGATCTTCCGCGTGCACGAAGTGGCCGCCACCCGTCGAGTGGTCGACATGGTCGCTGCCATCGCGGGGACACGATCTCCCGCCCGAACAGTCAGGGGACTCGCATGACCGAAGAGGTTCGTCGGACCCGCAAGCGTAAATCGCGCAAGGCAACCGCCGGCAACAACCGGAACAAGACCACCATCTGGCCCACCGCTGCCGACACCCTCGGCGCCAAGCAGCGCTGGGCATCCACCAACACGTGGGAACGTCCCGACTGGACCGTCGACGAACTCGTCGCCGCCAAGGACGGGCGCACCGTGTCGGTGGTGCTCCCCGCGCTCAACGAGGAGGAGACCGTCGCCGACGTCATCGCCTCCATCTACCCCTTGTTCGGCACCCTCGTGGACGAACTCATCGTGCTCGACTCCGGCTCGACCGACGCCACCGCCGAACGCGCCCGCGCGGCCGGGGCCCAGGTCATCAGCCGTGAGCAGGCCGTTCCCGAGGTCGAGCCGGTCAAGGGCAAGGGCGAGGTGCTGTGGCGGTCCATCGCCGCGGTGACCGGTGACATCATCGCGTTCGTCGACTCCGACCTGATCGATCCCGACCCGATGTTCGTGCCGAAGATGCTCGGCCCGCTGCTCGTCGACCCGAAGATCCAGCTGGTCAAGGGCTATTACCGGCGGCCGCTGCGGACCGGCGGTCAGCACGACGCCAACGGCGGCGGCCGGGTGACCGAACTCGTCGCACGACCCCTGCTCGCCTCTCAGCGCCCCGATCTCACCGGCGTGCTCCAGCCGCTCGGCGGTGAATACGCCGGCACCCGCGAACTGCTCTCCTCGGTGCCGTTCGCACCCGGGTACGGCGTGGAGATCGGGCTGCTCATCGACACCTTCGACCGCTACGGCCTCGAGGGCATCGGCCAGGTCAACCTCGGCGTCCGCACCCACCGCAACCGACCGCTGATCGAGCTCGGCGTGATGAGCCGGCAGATCGTGGGCACCCTGATGCGGCGCTGCGGCATCGACGACTCCGGGATCGGACTCACCCAGTTCACCGCCGAACCCGACGGCTCGTTCACCCCACACACCACCGAGGTCTACCTCGAGGACCGGCCCGCGATGAACACGCTGCGTCCGCTCGAGACCGACGACGAGGAGATGGCCTCGTAGCTTTCCGGCGCCCGCCCGTCTGCGACTATTGACCGCATGCAGACGATCCTGCTCTACCTGCTCATCATGGCCGTGGTGGTGGCCGTCGTGTTCGCGGCGGTGTGGTTCGTCTTCGGGCGCGGCGAAGATCTGCCACCCCTGGCGCGCGGCACCACACTGACCAGGCTGCCGCGTGCCGGCATCACGGGGGAGGACGTGCGAGGACTCACTTTCACCCAGACCCTGCGCGGCTATTCACCACACGAGGTCGACTGGGCGCTGGAGAAGCTGGCGCGTGAGCTCGACGAGTTGCGCGACGTCGTGCTCGACCTGCAGGCCCGCGATGCCAACGATTTCTCGGTGGGCCCCGCCGATCGGCCGGGGCCGGAGTCCGTCGACGGGTGACGCCCCGGCACGTGCGCCGCAGGGACGTCAGGGTGAACACGTATCATTGTCGTGGCACCTGCAGCATTCCCGACCGATGCTCGGGTGTTATTGCACTCGGTGAAAAGGCTCTGGAAGGAGTTCGAGAATGGCGGCGATGAAGCCACGTACTGGGGACGGCCCCCTCGAAGCGGCCAAGGAAGGACGTGGAATCGTTGTCCGGATTCCGATCGAAGGCGGTGGGCGTCTCGTGGTCGAACTAACCGCCGACGAGGCGGCCGCACTGGGCGAAGAACTCCGCGGGGTCACCGGCTGAACGACCCGGACCGTCGGACGGCATCGCTGGCCGACGTCGAGTCCGCCCTGAGATGCCCGGTCTGCGGCGACGGCCTCACCGTTTCCGCCGACCAGCGGTCCCTGAGCTGTGGTTTCGCGCATCGGTTCGACATCGCCCGACAAGGCTATGTCTCACTGATCGACGGTCGGTCGACGCCACACCGCTCGGATACCGCGGAGATGGTCGCCGCACGGCGTCGGGTACATGACGCCGGCCTGTTCACCCCGGTGGCCGCCGCGGCCGCCGGTGTCGTCGCCCGGTCCCGGCCGTCACCCGGCGCGGGCGTCATCCTCGACGCCGGGGCCGGCACCGGTCACTACCTGGCCGCCGCGCTCGCGGCGGACGAGCAGGCCCACGGGATCGGCATCGACCTCTCCAAGTACTGCGCCCGCGCCATCGCGCGCGCTCACCCCCGGGCCGCCGGGGTGGTCGCCGACATCTGGCGCCCGCTGCCGGTGCGCACCGCATCGCTCGATGCGGTGCTCTCGATCTTCTCGCCTCGCAACGTCGACGAGTTCGCACGCGCGCTCCGACCGAACGGCATCCTCGTCGTGGTGACCCCCGAACCGGATCACCTCGCCGAGATCGTCCACCCGATGCGCATGTTGAGCGTCGGGGCCGACAAGGACACGCGGCTGGCCGCCGCGGTGTCGGGTGCCTTCGACATCGTCGACGAGCAGGCGGTGCGGGTCACCCACTCCCTGCGTTCGGGCACCATCACCGACCTCGTCGCGATGGGGCCCTCCGCCTTTCACCGGGGAATCGACGAGATCGCTTCGGCTGCAGACGCGTTGACCGCCGGTGACACCGCACCCGTCGACGTGTCCGTCTCGGTCACCGTCACCACCTGTCGGCTGCGCGCCGATCAACCCAACAGCGAGGTGTAGACCGCCAGGGTCTGCTCGGCGATGGTCTCCCAGGAGAACTCGGCCTCGGCGCGTTCCCGCCCGGCGACACCCATGGCCGCGGCCGCCTCCGGGTCGCCGACGACGGCGTTCACGGCCTCGGCGAGCCCCGCTTCGAACGCCCGCGGATCCGCCGGGTCATAGGGGACCAGGCGTCCGGTCACGTTGTCGCGGACCACCTCCGGGATGCCGCCGACCGCGGATGCGACGACGGCGGTGTTGCAGGCCATCGCCTCGAGATTCACGATGCCCAGCGGCTCGTACACCGACGGGCACAGGAAAACCGTTGCCGCGGTGAGGATCTGGCGGATCTTGGGGCGGGCAAGCATCTCGCGGACCCAGTACACGCCGTCGCGGGACTCCGACAGTGACGCCACCGCGGCCTCGATCTCGGCGCCGATCTCCGGGGTGTCGGGCGCTCCCGCGCACAGCACCAGCTGAATCGACGGATCGAAACTGTGTGCGGCGGCTACCAGATGCGCCACACCCTTCTGGCGCGTGATGCGTCCGACGAACGCCGCGATCGGCCTGTTCGGGTCGACGCCCAATGACACCAGCGGCGAGTCGGGGCCGAAGGGATCGTCCACCGGATACCACTCCGTGGTGTCGATACCGTTGCGCACCACGTGAACTCGGTCCGGATCGAGCCGCGGATAGGTGCGGCACACCTCGGCGCTCATGCCGGAACTCACCGCGATCACGGCGTCCGCGTATTCCACGGCGTTGCGTTCCACCCAGCTCGACACCCGATATCCGCCGCCGAGCTGCTCGGCCTTCCACGGCCGGCTCGGCTCCAGCGAATGCGCGGTCAGCACGTGCGGTACCCCGTACAACTGACCCGCGATGTGACCCGCGAGACCGGTGTACCAGGTGTGCGAGTGCACCAGGTCTGCGCCCTGGGCGCCCACCGCCATCCGCAGATCCGTGGACAGCGTGGTGATCGCCGCGTTCGCGCCCGCCAGCGCGGGATCGGGCTGATACACGTGGGCGCCCTCGCGGTCGGCACCCATGCAATGAACGTCGACGGTCGTCAACGCCCGCAGATGCCGGACCAACTCGGTGACGTGCACACCGGCTCCGCCGTACACCTCGGGTGGGTATTCCCGGGTCATCATCGCCACCCTCATGGGCATGACGCTAACGCCAACACCCCGACTTCGCCAACGATGTGTGAAACTGGCTTGCCCAGCACGCCGATTCGCCTAGCCCAGAGGTTCGATGCCGGTTAAGTTGGTGACTGTGAGATCACAGCCGCACGTGCTCGGAATAGTTCTCGCAGGCGGCGAGGGAAAACGCCTGTATCCCTTGACGGCCGATCGCGCGAAACCCGCGGTCCCGTTCGGCGGTGCATACCGCCTCATCGACTTCGTGTTGTCCAACCTCGTCAACGCCGGCTATGAACGGATCTGCGTACTCACGCAGTACAAGTCGCATTCGCTGGACCGGCACATCTCGCAGACGTGGTGGGCGTCGGGTTTCCATGGCGAATACATCACGCCGGTCCCGGCGCAGCAGCGTCTGGGGCCGCGCTGGTACACCGGCAGCGCCGACGCCATCTTCCAGTCGATGAATCTGATCACCGACGAGAAGCCGGAATACATCGTCGTGTTCGGCGCCGATCACGTGTACCGGATGGATCCGTCGCAGATGGTGGAGGCACACATCGATTCCGGTGCGGACGTCACCGTCGCCGGGATTCGGGTGCCGCGGTCGGAGGCGTTCGCGTTCGGGTGCATCGACGCGGACGAGTCCGCCAAGATCACCCGCTTCCTGGAGAAGCCGAGCGATCCGCCCGGCACCCCGGACGATCCGAACGCCACCTTCGCGTCGATGGGCAACTACGTGTTCACCACCGATGCGCTCGTCGAGGCCCTGCGCGCCGACGCCGCCGATGCCGACTCCGACCACGACATGGGCGGCGACATCATCCCGGCGTTCGTGAGCAAGGGCTCGGCGTTCGTCTACGACTTCAAGTACAACGAGGTGCCCGGCGCGACCGAACGGGACAAGGGCTACTGGCGCGACGTCGGCACACTCGACGCGTTCTACGACGCCCACATGGACCTGGTCTCGGTGCACCCGATCTTCAACCTCTACAACCGGCGCTGGCCGATCCGCGGGGAGATGGAGAATCTGCCGCCGGCCAAGTTCGTGCAGGGCGGGCTCGCGCAGGATTCGGTAGTCGGGGCCGGATGCATCATTTCGGCTGCGACGGTTCGCGATTCGGTGCTGTCGTCCAACGTGATGGTGGAGAACGGCGCGATCATCGAGGGCAGCGTGCTGATGCCCGGTGTCCGGGTGGGCAAGGGTGCGGTGGTCCGAAGGGCGATCCTGGACAAGAACGTCGTCGTCGGCGACGGTGCGCACCTCGGGGTCGACACCGACGCCGACCGCGAACGCTTCTCGGTCAGCGGCGGTGGCGTGGTCACCGTCGGCAAGGGCATCCAGGTCTGATCCGCCGGCGCGGCCGTCAGTCCGATCGGGATGCGCGGCACGCGGCGAGGCCGCGTGCGATGAGGACCGTCACGTCGCCGGCGCCGGCCGGCAGCGCGTCCACCGGCCACCACGCGAGATCCACCGACTCGTCGCTGCAGATCACCGGCGGCGGATCACCGTCGGCGGTTGGTGCGGCGACGGCGGCGAAGCGCACGTCGAGATGCCGGGTCGGCACGCCGAGCGAGCACGTGATCGGATGCGTGTGCAGATGCACCGGTGCCGCGGTCAGCGTCAGATCTCCCAACCCCGACTCCTCGGCCCCCTCACGGGCGGCCGCATCGCGCAGCGTCGGGTCGGTCGCCTCGCAGTGGCCGCCGAGCTGAATCCATCGGCCCACGCGCGGGTGCAGCGTCAGCAGTACGTGACGCAGGGTCGCGTCGAACACGATGACCGAGGCGGTGATGTGTCCGGGCACCGAGGCGCGCAGACATCCGTCGGGTGCCGCGTCGAGGAACGCGAGATAGGTGTGGCGCAGCGAGTCCTGTTCGGGGTCGGGCGCCGCCCACTGCTGCAGCGCGTCGATCGTCGATCTCCGAAGCCCGTCGGCACTCATCGCTCGATCACCAGCCCGTCGGTCGGGGCGGCCGGACGCAGTGGCGCGTCGTCGAGCGGCCATCCGATCGCTATCGCGCCCAACGGTTCCCAGTCGTCGTCGACGTCGAGCGCGGTGCGGACCACCGGTGGGGCGAAGATCGTGGAGCCGACCCAGCAGCTGCCGACGCCGCGCGTCGACAGCGCGATCAGCAGGGCCGCGACCGCGCCGCCGCCGGCCACGGTGAACATCGTGTGCTCGGCGTCGTTGCGGCGCTCGTCGGGGTAGGCGTGCCGGCCCTCGGGCGTCAGGAACGGGATCACCAATTCGGGTGCGTCGTACAGGATGCGGCCGCGGCGCAGTCGCTTGGCGACCGATTCCGATGTCTTCTCGTCGCCTTCGAGGTCGGCACGCCACGCGGCGGTCATCGCATCGAGCAGCGTCGTGCGCGCGTCCGCCGACCGTACCCACACGAACCGCACCGGATGCGTGTGATGGGGTGCCGGTGCGGTGAGGGCGTCGGCGAAGGCGGCATGCATGATGTCGGCGTCGACGGCGCCGGACGCGAAGGCGCGGACCGAGCGCCGGGTTCGGATCGCCTCGCGACGACCCTGCTCGATGGCTTCGGCCGTGCCGAGCCGGAACAGATCCTCGTCGGCGGGCCGCACCAGAGCCGACGCGGCCGAACCGTCGTCGACCGGATCGAGTCCGCGCACGACGGCGATCGGGACGCCGGTCAGTTTGCCCTTCACCAGATCTGCGGCGGCCGCGATCTCGTCGGCGACGGCGATCTCGGTGACGATCAGCGGGTTGCCGTAGGCGTCGACCGACCCCTCGTACGGATGGATCACGCGGATACCCGCCGCGCCGATCGCCACATCGGTCTGGCCGGTGCGCCAGGCCCGGCCCATGGTGTCGGTGACCACCACCGCGACATCGATTCCGCCGGCGTCGGCGAGGCGTGCGCGCAGCCGCGCGGCGCTGGCGTCCGGGTCGACGGGCAGCAACGCCAACTGGTCGGCGGCCACATTCGATCCGTCGACGCCGGCCGCGGCCTGGACGAGGCCGATCCGGTTCTCGGTGATCAGCGTGCGGCCCCGGCGGGCCAGCACCCGAACCGATTCGTCGTCGACGAGGTTACGCCGCAACGCATCCCGCTCCTCCGGATCGGTGGGTGCGGCGACCATCCGGCCCTCGGTCTTGGAGAAGATCTTGCTGGTGACCACCACCACGTCACCGTCGCGCAGCCATGGTGCCGCGGACAGCAGTTCGGCGGCGATGTCGCTGTCCGGTCCGAACTCGCCGAGACCGGTGACGGGCCGGATCTCGAGTGCGCCCTCCGCGCGGTGATCGGCGGCATGCCGATCGCCGGGTCGACCGACGCTCATGCGCGCTCGGCCGCATCGGCGCCGACGTTGCCCGGCGGGGTGGCCACCCCGACCAGGGCGCAGGCGTCACGCACCATCTGGGCCGTCGTCGCGGGGTCGGTCATCAGCAGGGGGGCGTGGCCCACGGCGATCCCGTCGACGGCGGCGTGGTCGCCCTCGGCGATCAGCCAGCCGTCGAGGATGCCGTTGGCACTGCGCGCCCCGTAGTGCGCCGCGATCGCCTCGGCCGACGTCTCGACCCCGATCACCGCCAGGCATTCGTCGGCCATGCCACGCAGCGGGCGGTTGTCGATCACCGGGGAGATGCCGACGACGGGTGCCGACGTGGTCCGCAGCGCGGCCCGCACACCCGGCACGCTCACGACGGCCCCGATGCTCACGACCGGGTTGCTGGGGGCGAGCAGCACGACGTCGGCCGACGCGATGGCGTCGACGACACCCGGGGCCGCGGCGGTGTCGTCGGAACCGACCTGCGCGAAACCGAAAGTGGGGATCTTGGCGCGGTGGCGCACCCACCACTCCTGGAAGTGGATCGCGATCCGTTCGTCGTCGGTACCGTCCGGCTTGGCCACCACGACGTGGGTCTCGTGGCGGTCGTCGGTGGCCGGCAACAGGCGCACCCCGGGTTGCCAGCGCCGGCACAGCGCGGCCGTGACATCGGAGAGCCTATAGCCCGCGTCGAGCATCTGGGTGCGGATCAGATGGGTGGCGAGATCCCGGTCGCCGAGACCGAACCAGTCGGGGTCGGCACCGTAGGCCGCCAACTCCTCCTTGGCATGCCACGACTCGTCGACGCGCCCCCAGCCGCGCTCGCGGTCGATGCCGCCGCCGAGGGTGTACATGCAGGTGTCGAGGTCGGGGCAGATCCGCACGCCGTGCATCCAGGCGTCGTCGCCGACATTCACGATCGCGGTGATCTCATGTCGCCCGGCCCGACGACTCCCGTCGACACCGGCGGACTCATCCGCGATGTCGGGAAAAGGTGTGGGGCCGAGTAATTCGCGTACGCCGGAGAGGAATCGCGCGCCGCCGACACCACCGACGAGGACCGTCACTTTCACACCGCCACTCTAGTGACCGCGCACCGCACGGCGAACGGCACGGTGGTCACCTGCGGATCCACGGGCACCGGCCGGCCCCGGACGAGCGCCGGCGAATCACACCGATGCGATTCGCTACGATGGGTCACGGTTCGCCGGAGAGAGGCCCACCTGTGAGATTCGCGGCGACTGTGACACGCCCCCGTGTCGAGACGATCGGTGATCGACTGAAGATGGTATTAAGGAATCTTTCGCTTTAACTTGACCGCACCTGTGCCGAGCGTGTCTAATCACATCAGTGTCATTCCGGGTTCGCGATCGAGAACCGAAGGAGCGCAACGGTTTCGATCAGGTGTTCGAACGGCTCGGTGGGTGGAGCGCCCGGACACACGGTGAAGATCGACGGTGTGGGTGCGGTGGTGTGGCGGCAGGGCGGCCGGGTGCATCGCAGAACGACGAAGACTGGAATTGACAGACTCTCGAGCTAGGAGGCGCCGACGATGGCTTTCGACAACCCGATCGGCAATCCCCTTGAACCACGCAATTTTTCGAATCCACTACTTGCCGGGGCCGAGCTCGGCGTGAATCACCTTGGGGTAGCAGGTGATTCGGCCGCCGCGGCGTGCCCGTCATCGCTGCCGGACCCCGACGGCGATGCGTCGTGGCCGCAGCGGCGTCATCTCTCGTTGGTGCCCAACGACTTCGACGATCTCTTCGACTCCGTCGAGGAACAGTGGCAGGACCGTGCGCTCTGCGCGCAGACCGATCCGGAGGCGTTCTTTCCCGAGAAGGGTGGATCGACACGCGAGGCCAAGCGGATCTGCCAGGGGTGCGAGGTGAAATCCGAGTGCCTGGAGTACGCGTTGCACAACGACGAGCGCTTCGGGATCTGGGGCGGGCTGTCCGAGCGTGAGCGCCGGCGGCTCAAGCGCGGCATCATCTGAACCTGGACGTCGACGCGGCGGGTCCCCGACGGGGCCCGCCGCGTCGTCATGTCGGGGATCGGCGTGCGCCGGTCACTCCGGCCCACGGTCGACGATGTCCTCGTCGACGCCCAGGTGGGTCGCGACCTGCTGTACGAGCACCTCGTGAACCAACTCCAGCAGATCCGCGCCGCGCTTGGCGCGGATCTCCAGCGGTCGGCGAAACAGGATGATCTGGGCCCGCGTCGGATGCCCGAGCGTGTCGACGCCGGCCGGTATCAACCGCGCCAGCGGTACCGCGCCGTCGGCCGTCACCTCGTCCGGCCACTGGATCGACTCGGGGTCACGCGGCAGCATCCGCGGAATGTCGTCGACGGCGATGTCGAGGCCGGCGAGCTGGTCGTGCCACCGGGAGTCGATCTCCGCGAACGCCTCGAGCGCGACGGCGTCGAACTCGTCGGCGCGGCTGGTGAACGCCGGAACGTACTGGGGCAGCAGCGGTGAGCGCAGGCCCCGCCCGCGCCGGTCACGGACCCGAGCGGGCCGGGCGACACGGGGACTCTCCGCCCGCGGTACACCGCGGGTGCGGCCCTCGGCGGCCCGTCCCCGGTCCCGGCCGCGCGGGTCGTCGGCACGCCCGCGGGAGGCTCGGTGCGGATCGAAACGCATGCCGAGAGTGTAGTTCGCCGTCGCGGCGCTCGCGCGTGGGTCGGCGGCGGGTCGTCACGGTCGTTTCCGGCTGCGCGTGTCGTCGTCGCCCCCGGGCGGCCGGGGGGATAACCTCGACTGCGTGAAGCTACCCCGACAGTGCTGCAGGCCCGGCTGCGCCCGCTCCGCGGTGGCGACCCTCACCTTTGTGTATGCCGAATCGACGGCGGTCATCGGTCCGCTGGCGATCAGCGCCGAGCCGCACTCGTGGGATCTCTGCGAAGACCACGCCCGTCGGATCACCGTGCCCCGCGGCTGGGAGATGCTGCGCAGCGAGCGCGGCTTCTCCGCCCCGGTCGCCGAGGACCACGAACTCACCGCCCTGGCCGAGGCCGTCCGCGAGGTCGGCAACGCCGGACGCGTGCCGACGACCCAGCGGTGGCCGGACCTGTTCGAGGGAACCGACGACGGTGCGGCCGGCCGTCATCGCGCCAACCGGATCCCCGGCCGGCCCGTCGAGACGCCGGTCGGCGACGAAGCCCCCCGGCGCACATCACGCTCGAACACACCGCGTCCGGGACGTCGTGGGCATCTGAGAGTGCTGCCGGATCCGATCGACTGACCCGCGCCACCCGCCGCGCGTTAGGGTGGTGTCATGCGTACCGGTGCCCCCGATCTCGACGATGTCGAGGAGCTGATCGCCGCCGATGTGGACGGCCTCCTGCCGGCTGTCGCATCCGCCGGCGCGCAGGTTCGGTCGGTGGCCGAGGCGCAGCGCGAGGGCGTGCTCGAACCCCTGTCTCACCTCCGGCCGCGAAGCGTGGTCATCGTCTGCGGTTCGGCCGGCGCGGCGACGCCCGCCGCCCATCTGGTGATCGCCGCCATCGGCGCGCGCGTGGATGTCCCGATCGTCTACGCCCCGGTTCTGCCCGGCTGGATCGGCCCCCTCGACGTGGTGGTCCTCGCCGGTGACGACGCGGGCGAGAAGTCGCTGGCCGATGCCGCGGCCCGGTCGCTGCGGCGTCGTGCCGAGGTCGTGGTGGCCGCGCCGATCGAAGGGCCACTGCGAGATGCCTTGGGCGGCAGTGGGATCGACCTCTCGCCGCGGGTGCACGTGGACCCCCGGTTCCGGTTCCCCGGTTTCGTGGCGGCGCTGCTCGCGGTGTTCTCGTCGCTGTCCGCGGTCCGTTTCACCGGAAAGGTGCCGCAGGTGGCCGAACTCGCCGATGCCCTCGATGACGAGGCGGGCGCCAACCACCCCGGCAACGAGAGCTTTCACAACCGGGCGAAACTGCTGGCCGCGCGGCTCGACGGCCCACCGTCGGTGTGGGTCGGCGACACCGCCGGGACGTCGGTGGTGGCCGTCCACGCGGCACGCACCCTGGTCGCACTGGCCGGTGTGATGAGCGCGGCCGCCCAGATCGGCGACGTCGCGCGGATGGCGCGCGAATGGTCGGTGCGCACCGGGACGTCGTCGACCGATTCGATCTTCTACGACCCCGAGATCGACGGTCCGCCACCGGAAGTCCCCCCACGAGTGTTCGTCACCACCACACCGGCGCGGGAATGGTACGTCCGCCACCGTCTCGAGGGTGTCGGCGACGTCGAAGTCCTCGTCGGCGATGACGTCGGAGGGCCCGCGGCGGCCCCTCCGCTACCGCCGCTCGGCCACGAGGACATCGCCGCCGATGCGCCCGCCGACCTGATGTCGTTGCTGTTGCTGTTGTTACGAATCGAGATGGCCGCCGTGTATCTCAGATTGATCAGGAACTGACTGTGATGCGGATTCTGGAGGGGGTGGTGCGCCCCTATGCGTGGGGTTCGCGCACCGCGATCGCGTCGGTGCGGGGCAAGACCGTCCCGTCGCCACATCCCGAGGCCGAGCTGTGGTTCGGAGCCCACCCGGCCGGCCCGGCCGAGTGTCTGGGCGACGACGGGACCGGTGACACCGATCTGCTGTCGGCGATCGACTCCGACCGCACCGCGACGTTGGGTGCGCCGACGGCGGAACGGTTCGGCGGCCGGCTGCCGTTTCTGCTCAAGCTGCTCGCCGCCGAGGAGCCGTTGTCGTTGCAGGCGCATCCGAGCGCGGCGCAGGCGCGCGAGGGCTTCGAGCGGGAGAACGCGCACGGGCTCGCGCTCGACGCGACGAACCGCAACTATCGTGACCCGTGGCACAAGCCCGAGCTCATCGTCGCCCTCACCGAGTTCGAGGCACTCGCCGGCTTCCGCGATCCCGTCGCGACGGTCGAGCTGTTACGTCAGCTGCAGGTATCCGAACTCGATCCGTATCTGGGAATGCTTGCCGGGCAACCGGATTCGGAAGGCCTGCGAGCGCTGTTCACCACGTGGCTGACGCTTCCGGACGCTTTGATAGCGACTCTGGTGCCCGCGGTGCTGGGTGCCGCGGTGGAGGTACTCGGGGCGGGGGAGACGGAGTTCGCCCCCGAACTGCGCACCGTGCTGCAACTCGGCGAGGACTATGCACGCGACCCCGGCGTGCTGGCGTCGTTGTTGCTCAACCGGATTCACCTCGAACCCGGTGAAGGGCTCTACCTGCCGGCCGGCAACCTGCACGCCTACCTGCGGGGTACCGGGGTGGAGATCATGGCCAACTCGGACAACGTGTTACGCGGGGGCCTCACCCCCAAACACATCGACGTCCCGGAACTGTTGCGCGTGCTCGATTTCACCCCCGCCGAACCGTCCGACCTGTCCCCGCCCATCCGTACGGTCGGTGACGAACGCGTCTATCTCACGCCCGCACCCGAATTCCGGTTGTCGCGAGTCGAACTCGACGGCACCGGAATGCATCACGCGTCGTCGATCTGCTTCGACATGCCCGGACCCCAGATCCTCGCGGTGCTGCACGGCACGATCGAGGCGCGGTCGGCCGGCGGTGAGGTGACCGCGGTGCCCGCCGGCCGGGCGTTGTGGATCACCGACGACGAACCCGACGTCGTGGTGCGGGCGGCGTCGTCGCGGGCGGTGTTCTTCCGGGCGCTGGTACCGGTCGGCGCGCCGGACTGAGATCGGTACCCGGTGGCGCTTCCGGCGCGACCGGCCAGATCCCACTCGTCTGCGGTGGCCACCATCCGCACGCGCACCCGTTCTGTTGGCGTGGTCACCAGAATCTCTTCTGGCGCATCGGGATTCTGTTCGATGGTGACCGGGGGATCGGTGGCCGGGGGATCGGTGGCCGCTGCGACGCGATCGCCCGGCGCCACGACGGTGATCCGGGTCGTGTGCGGTTCGGGCGGTGGGTCCGGCACACCGTCGACGATGATCACCCGATGCCCCGGTGAGGGGGAGACCCGATCGGTACCGAGCGCCAGCACTCGCGGATCGCCGACGGCCGCGACCATCGCCCGCCAGTGCGCCGGGCGCACCGTGTGGATCGTGACCGCCGCGCCGATGGCGATGGCGCGCACCGCGATCTGGGCAATCAGGCGGGACGTGGCCGCGACCGCGACCGACCGCACGTCTGGTCCGAGCAGCGGCACGGCAACCGCCCGCCCGGCGTGATCGGCGCCGATGAGCTGCCCGCAGCCGCCGGCCGGCAGGAGCACCGCGCGCAGAATGTCCGCCGCGGCATCGCCTAGTACCGCCGGGAGTCGGCGATCGAGGCGCGCGGAGACCGCGATCGGCAGAGTCGCGGCGAGCGCATCGAATTGGTGGCCGGCCAGCGGTGTCAGGCCCGGCGGCCAGGTGCCGACGACGCGGCCCGCGTCGGGACGTTCGGCGACGCGGATCAGCCCACTGACCTCGAGGCGCCCGGCGGCATCGTGCCGCATCCTGATGGTCGCAGTGGTGGACAGTGCGGCGTTGGCCCACACCGACGTGAGGACCGACGGCAGCATCGTCGGGTCGACGGCGGCGCTGCGGAAACGCAGCGCGCCGGCCTCGATCGCGTCCCACTGCTCGTCGAGATCGCCGATCCGGACACCCTCGGCGAGCTGCCCGGTGACCGCGGCGATCTGCGCGGCGTCGAGGATCGAGACCCGTAACCCGTTCTCCGCCAGTCGGTTCGCGATGCGGCGGGTCGTGACGGTGGCGGCGCGCAACGCGCCGACGGCACCTCCACCGCGGCGGGCGACCGCGTCGGCGCAGGTGAGCGGATCGAGTCGCAGCACCACGAACACCGATCGATGCGCCGTCGCCGGCAGCGGTCCGAGGGTGCGGTGGTAGCTCTGCGCCGCCGGACCCGCCCCGAAGGTACGGACCCCGTGGCTGATCACCTCGATCGAGTCGAGCGCGACGTCGTACCTATCGATGCACTCGGCCAGCGCGGTCAGCGGGACGGTCTGGCCGACCGGGTCGGCGACGGACGCGCCCCGCGGGGTGAGGTAGGTCGGTGTCGGGGACATGGGTGCGATTCGCAGCACGGTGATCAGCGTGTCGGCGACCCACCGCGCACCGATGGTCATGCCGTCTGTCGCCTGGACACATGCGCGGGCGAGCGGAATGTCGAAGGGCGGCGGCGCGAGGGTCTTGGGGCGGCGACGGGAGCGGGCCCAGCGGAAGCCGGCACGTCGCGCGCCGCGGCCGACGATCGACTGTCCGCCGCGCACCGGGAGCAGCGTCGACGATGCCACCGCGGCGACGATCATCGCGGTGACGCCCGGTCGGCCGCCGATGATCGCCCAGGCCGCGAGGCCGGCGGCGAGCACGATCTCGACGACGACCAGCGACCCCACCGGCAGCCCCCGACGCAGGGCCGACCCGCCCACCGACGCCACCGTCGTCGGGGTCGGGTCGAGCACCGGGGTGTCTCGGTTCGTCATGATTCCCCTTGTCCACAGGGGCGAGCAGGCAGGCCCCCGCGCCGCAATTGCCGGTTACGCTACTACGCGTCGAACCGTCGGCGGTCCGTTCATCCACAGGTCAGAGGCGGTGCACCGCACCATGTCGAGGGGGATCGATGGCCCGGCAGCTCACGACCAAGGCACAGGTCAACGGCTATCGCTTTCTGGTGCGACGACTCGAGCACGCACTCGTCCGGCGCGATGTCCGGATGCTGCACGACCCGATGCGCGCGCACCTGCAGGCGCTGGTCGTGGGCGGCGTGCTCGGATTGATGCTGCTCGGTGGCTGCGGCGTGTGGGCGCTGATCCGGCCGCAGGGGTCGGTGGGCGACGCGACGATCGTGGTCAGCCGGACCGGCGGTGGCACCTACGTGCTCGTCGACGGCACCCTGCATCCGGTGCTCAACCTTGCGTCCGCCCGGCTCGTCACCGGCAGTGCGGAGAGTCCCGCGACGGTGAGCGACGGCAAGCTCGGCGCCTACCCACGCGGCCCACTGCTCGGCATTCCCGGTGCACCCTCCGCGCTGCCGGCCTCCGCTCATCCCGGGCGGTCGTACTGGTCGGTCTGTGACACCGCGCGCACCTCGCCCGATGCCGCGGGCGAATCAACCGAGCTGACGGTCATCGGCGACCGTCCGGTCCTCGGCCGCGGGATCGACGCCGCATCCGACGACGACGGTCTGCTGGTGACCAGCGGCGCAACGACATACCTGATCTACACGATCGATCGCGGAGACGAGCGTGTCGCGGTCCGTGCGGCGGTGGACACGGCCAGTGTCGCGGTGATGCGTGCGCTGCACCTCGAAGGGGTCGTGCCCCGGGCCATCAGTCCCGGGCTCCTCAACACCGTCGAGGAGGTGGCGCCCCTCGCCGTACCCGTGATCGACGGCGGAGGTGAGCCTGGTCCGCTCCCGTCGGACGCGGTGCGGGTCGGCTCGGTCATCAAGACGGTCGGCGTCGACGACCGGACGACCTATTACGTCGTGCTCGCCGGCGGCGTCCAGCAGATCAGCGAGGCGACGGCCGAGATCCTGCGGCTCGCCGATCACCGCGACGGCGCGCCGGTGCCGGCCCTCGCGCCCGGTCTGGTGGCCGCCGTCCGGACCATGACAAGCCTCCCGGTCGGCGATTTCCCCAGGCGCGCACCGGATCTCGTTGATGCAAGGGCGGCGGGAACCGTGTGTCAGACCTGGTCGCGGGGGGCCGACGAGCCGACGGCGACCACCCGCCTCCTGCTCGGCCGCGCGCTGCCGTTGCCGCCCGGAGCCACGCCGGTCGCCGTGACCTCCGCCGACGGTGCGGGACCCGGCGTCGACGCGGTCTACCTGCGTCCGGGTTCGGGCGAATACATTCAGGTCACCGGCTCCGAATTGGACAGCGGCCGTGCCGAATCCCGGTACTTCATCTCCGATGTCGGCGTCCGCTTCGGCGTGGCCAACGCCGCCGCCGGACGGATCCTCGGCCTCGGCGACACCCCGGCGCGGGCGCCGTGGTCGATGATCGGACTGCTCATGCCGGGCCCGTCGCTGTCGCGGACCGCCGCACTCGTCGCCCACGACGGGATCTCACCCGATGCCGATGGCCGTGCTGTCGCGGAGCCGTCGGGGTGACCGCCGCGGGCTCGGCTCACGACGTGAGCGGGCCGCCCATGATGTTGCCGACGATGCCGCGAATGATGTTGGTGCCGTCCTCATCTCGCAGTTCGTTGTACCACGCCTGGGTGGCGACCGGGTCCTTGCCGTGGGTCACGTCGCAGCGTTTGCGGGCGCGCAGCACCAGATCGCCGGCCCGTTCGGTGCGCGACGCCTCGTAGGCCGCCAGCGCCGCATACACGTCGTCGGGATGGTCGCGGAACGCGAACTGCAGCGCCACGGAGTCCTCCATCGCCGAACACCCGCCCTGGCCGATGTCGGGGGTGGTGTTGTGCGCGGCGTCGCCGAGCACCGCGACCCGGCCCTTGACCCAGGTGTGGAACGGATCGAGATCCAGGATCTCCACCCGGTTGGTGGTGGCCGGGTCGAGTTTCTCGATGAGCGCCTGCACCCCCGGCGCCCAATCGGCGAACTCCGTGCTCAGCACCTCGCGCGCCGTGCCGCGCTCGAACGGTTCCCCCTCGGGCATCGGCACGTCGAAGAAGAAGTAGAAGCGGCCCTGCGCCACCGGCATCACCGAGACGCGGCGGTGATCTCCGACATAGGTGGTCCACTCGGTGGCGGGCCCGATCTCCTCGTCGACCTCGACCAGGCCGTTGAAGTTGACGTACCCGGCGTACCGGCGTGTCACCGGACCACCGAGGACATACTCTCGTGTGAGCGATTTGGCGCCGTCCGCGCCGATCACCAGGTCCGCGGAATCTGTTGTGCCATCAGAGAACTCGACGGTCGCCGCGTCCGGGCCGTCGCTGACCGAGACCATCTTCTTGCCGAAGTGGATGTCGTCGAGGCCGTAGGCCTGCATCAGCATCAGCTGCAACTCGGCCCGGGCCATCGGATAGGGTCGCTGGCCGACCTCGTCGATCAGCGGCTGCATGCTGAACCGGCACAGCGTGTCCCCGGTGTGGGCGTCCACATAGGACATCGTGTCGACGATCCCGCCGAGCTCGGCGGCCTCCGACTCCAGGCCCAGATAGTTCAGGCATTTGACCCCGTTGGACCACACGGAGATGGCCGCACCGACGGGCTTGTTCTCGGTGACCTGTTCGTAGACCTCGACATCCACGCCGATCTGCTTCAAGGCGATGGCGGCGGACAGGCCGCCCATCCCGGCGCCGATGATGACAGCCTTCACGTCGCGTTCCTTCCGCTGAGCCCCGAGGTGTGCCCCATCAGGCTAGAACCGTCGCGCCGGTGGCGCGCGGTGAGTGGTTTGCGAGCACTCACCCGACTGGTCCTGTCGCGGCCCGCCGAACGGGATGCGGGATGGGGTCCGGTCTTCAGCGGGTGGTGCCGACGACGAGGCTGCGGACCATCTGTTCCCACTCCGCGACGATGGTCTCGAAGTCGAGGCCCAGCGCGTCGATGAGGTGCTTGACCGCGGGTGCGCCCAGCGGCGCCTGGATGGCGACCGCGACGACGTCGATGCGATCACCGAATCCGAGCTGCCCCAACAGGATCTGCACGTGGCGGTTCGACGCCGCGTAGGCGGGGTGGGCGAGCGTGTCGCCGTCGGGGGCCACCGCCTCGAGCAGGATGTCGAGATGATCGATGGTCATCTTCAGGCGTGCGCGACCGTACGCGAGGAGACGGTCGAGCGGTGGCGCGCCCGGGCCCATCGGCACCGGACCGGACAGATACGCCTGCTGGATCTGCGACTCCGAGTGATCGACCAGGGCGTGCATCAAGCCGGTGCGGCTGCCGAACCGACGGAACACGGTGCCCTTGCCGACGCCGGCCTCGCGGGCGACCGCGTCCATGGTGACCGCCGCGGCCCCGTGGTTGTCGATGAGGTTCTGCGCCGCGGCCAGCAGCAGCTGCCGATTCCGCGCAGCGTCGGCTCGCTCGGTGTCCACGCTCCCGGTCAGTCGGAGGCGGATGAGATTGCCGTCGGAACCATTCGACATGTGATGAGCCTAACGCGTGGGGATGGATCGGAATTAATCGGACCGCGGTCCGGTTAGTCATCCTGTTAAACGTCATCGAGAACAAGGAGTATTCCGTGACCGAACGCACCATGGAGATCGCCGTGCTGGTGGGAAGCCTGCGGAAGGCGTCGATCAACCGGCAGTTGGCGGAGGTCGCCGTCGCCAACGCACCGTCCGGGGTCAATGTGCGCATCGTCGAGGGGTTGGGCGCGTTGCCGTTCTACAACGAGGACGACGATCCGTCGGCCGATTCGGGCGCCGCGCTGCCCGCGGGTGTTGCCGAGTTGCGTGAGCAGGTCGGTGGCGCCGATGCGGTGCTGTTGGTGACCCCCGAGTACAACGGCACCATTCCGGCGGTCCTGAAGAACGCCATCGACTGGCTGTCGCGGCCCTACGGGGCCGGTGCGCTCTCGGGCAAGCCGGTCGGCGTCATCGGTGCCGCGCTGGGTCGCTTCGCCGGAACCTGGTCGCGTGAGGACAGCCGCAAGTCCGTCGGCATCGCCGGTGGTCGTGTGATCGAGGAGATCGAGGTCGGCATCGCCACCGGGACGCTCGGCGAGGCCGGTGTCACCGACGCCGCCGTCGTGGAGCAGGTCGTCTCGGCCGTCGAGCGCCTCGTCGCCGAGGTGGCCGTCGCCGCCTGATCGGCATCGCCGACTGATCGGCATCGCCGACTGATCGGCAGGGTGACCCGGCCGTCTGATCCGGCCGTGTGCCTCGCCGATGTCCCACCCCACCGATCGCTCTCGTTCCCCCATCGCAGCGGAGAACGAGGGGGATCGGTGGGGTGACTTTTTCTGCTCGGCGTGTCGGGAAGTGGACTACCTGTGGACTGCTCGGCGTTGTTTGTGGAGTGATACGGGACAAGTTGTGGACGACACGCCGGACACGCCGGGTTCGTGATCGTGCACAGGCCTCCGACCTGCGAGTTTCACGAATGTTATTCACAAGTTGTTGTGGTCGGGGGAAATGTCACCCACTAGGTGTAGTGTTTTGACTACCAACGCGGCGGACGTCCGAGAGGCCGGAAAGTCGATCGGAAGAGGCAGGGAGAGCGTGATGCGAATCACAATCTTCACGGTGGGAAACTGCACGTCACGGCGTTGGACTGGGTTGGGACAACCAGAGGGTTCCAGAGCTACCGACTGCTGCTGACATCACCAAGCGAGGAGATTCCATGGGCATCACCGTCTACACCAAGCCGGCTTGCGTTCAGTGCAATGCGACCTACAAGGCGCTCGACAAGATGGGCCTGGAGTACGAGGTCGTGGACATCAGCCAGGACGACGAGGCGCGTGACTATGTGATGGCGCTGGGCTACCTGCAGGCTCCGGTCGTCGTGGCCGGAGACGAGCACTGGTCGGGTTTCCGGCTGGACCGGATCAAGGCGCTGGCGACCAAGGCGGCCTGAGCAGCAGACGACCGGCGTCGCGATCCGAAGGGGAAGCCGGATCATCGCGCCGATCAACCATTCGCAGACGAGACACCGTCGGGAGGTGGATGCCATGCCGGCCCCGTTGCCGTTGATCGTCTACTTCTCGTCGGTCTCGGAGAACACCCGCCGGTTCGTCGACAAGCTGGGCATGCGCACCGCGCGTATCCCGATCGTCGGCGATCCCGGCGCGTTCGGAGTCGACGAGCCGTATGTGCTCGTCTGCCCGACCTACGGTGGCGGCAAGGCCACCGGTGACCGGGCGGGCTATGTACCCAAGCAGGTCATCAAGTTCCTCAACAACGAGCACAATCGATCACTGATCCGCGGGGTCATCGCGGCCGGCAACACGAACTTCGGTGAGGAGTTCTGCTACGCCGGCGACATCATCGCGCGGAAGTGTTCGGTGCCGTATCTGTACCGCTTCGAGCTCATGGGCACCGCCGACGACGTCGAGCGGGTGCGCCGGGGGCTCACCGATTTCGCCGCGAGTGCGGCATTCGCCGATCCGGCCGCAGCCGTCGTCGGCGCCGCGCGGGCCTGAAATCCTGTCGGACCCACGCGCTAGCTTCGTTCTCACACAGACATACATCCTCACATCGATCCCGGGAGTCTTCGTGTCGCCAACCGCCGCCGTCTCTGACACCGCATCCGCCAGCCAGTCGGGGGTGCATGCCGGTCCGTCCGGACACGAGCCGGGTGAGCTCGACTACCACGCGCTCAACGCGATGCTCAACCTGTACGACAACGACGGCAAGATCCAGTTCGAGAAGGATCGCGAAGCGGCCCACCAGTATTTCCTGCAGCACGTCAACCAGAACACGGTGTTCTTCCACGACCTCGACGAGAAGCTCGACTACCTCATCGAGGAGAACTATTACGAACCCGAGGTGCTGGCCGCATACGACCGCGAGTTCGTGAAACTGCTCTTCGGCCACGCCTATGCCAAGAAGTTCCGCTTCCCGACCTTCCTCGGGGCGTTCAAGTACTACACGAGCTACACGCTGAAGACCTTCGACGGCAAGCGCTACCTCGAGCGGTTCGAGGACCGGGTGTGCATGGTGGCGCTCACGCTGGCCGATGGTGACACCGCGCTGGCCCGCAATCTGGTCGACGAGATCATGGAGGGGCGGTTCCAGCCGGCCACGCCGACGTTCCTCAACTCGGGGAAGAAGCAGCGCGGTGAGCCGGTCAGTTGCTTTCTTCTTCGCATCGAAGATGACATGGAATCCATTGGTAGATCGATCAATTCGGCTCTCCAACTGTCCAAGCGCGGCGGTGGTGTCGCGCTGCTGCTGAGCAACATCCGCGAGCACGGCGCCCCGATCAAGAAGATCGAGAACCAGAGCTCGGGTGTCATCCCGATCATGAAGCTGCTCGAGGACTCGTTCTCCTACGCCAACCAGCTCGGCGCACGTCAGGGGGCGGGCGCGGTGTACCTGCACGCGCATCACCCCGACATCTACCGCTTCCTCGACACCAAGCGGGAGAACGCCGACGAGAAGATCCGCATCAAGACACTGTCGCTCGGCGTGGTGATCCCGGACATCACCTTCCAGCTCGCCAAGGCCAACGACGACATGTACCTGTTCAGCCCGTACGACGTGGAACGCGTCTACGGCAAACCGTTCGCCGACGTCAACATCACCGACACCTATCACGAGATGGTGGAGGACAAGCGGATTCGCAAGACCAAGATCAAGGCGCGCGAGTTCTTCCAGACGCTCGCTGAGTTGCAGTTCGAGTCGGGCTATCCGTACATCATGTTCGAGGACACAGTGAACCGGGCGAACCCGATCGAGGGCAAGATCACCCACTCCAACCTGTGCTCGGAGATCCTGCAGGTGTCCACGCCGTCGCGCTACAACGACGACCTGTCCTATGCCCAAGTGGGCAAGGACATCTCGTGCAACCTCGGCTCGCTCAACATCGCCAAGACGATGGACTCCCCGGACATCGGGCAGACCATCGAAACCGCGATCCGTGGGCTGACCGCGGTCAGCGACCAGACCGCCATCACGTCGGTGCCGTCGATCGAGAAGGGCAACAACGACTCCCACGCGATCGGCCTCGGCCAGATGAACCTGCACGGCTACCTCGCCCGGGAACGGGTGCACTACGGTAGCGAGGAGGGCATCGACTTCACGAACATCTACTTCTACACGGTGCTCTACCACGCGTTGCGGGCGTCGAACAAGATCGCCAAGGAGCGCGGCCGGGCCTTCGTCGGCTTCGAGAACTCGAAGTACGCCAGCGGTGAGTTCTTCGCGAAATACATCGACAAGGCGTGGGAGCCGGAAACCCAGAAGGTGCGGGATCTGTTCGGCCAGGCCGGGATTCACATCCCCAACCAGGACGACTGGCGGGAGCTGAAGCAATCGGTGCAGGCCCACGGCATCTACAACCAGAACCTGCAGGCGGTGCCGCCGACCGGGTCGATCAGTTACATCAACCACTCGACGAGTTCCATCCACCCGGTGGCGTCGAAGATCGAGATCCGCAAGGAAGGCAAGATCGGGCGCGTCTACTACCCGGCCCCCTACCTGACCAACGACAACCTGGAGTACTACCAGGACGCATACGAGATCGGGTACGAGAAGATCATCGACACCTACGCGGCGGCGACACAGCACGTCGACCAGGGGTTGAGTCTCACACTGTTCTTCAAGGACACCGCGACCACCCGCGACGTCAACAAGGCGCAGATCTACGCGTGGCGCAAGGGCATCAAGACGCTCTACTACATCCGGCTCCGGCAGATGGCGCTCGAGGGGACCGAGGTGGAGGGCTGCGTCTCGTGCATGTTGTGAGCGGACGGACACGATGAACCCCGACGACTGGATGGCGGCGATCGGGCAGGAGAGTGCGGTGCTGGCGGCGACTCCCGCCGACGCCATGGAGCTCCCGGTACCCACGTGCGCGGACTGGACCGTGCACGATCTGCTGGGACATGTTGGGGCCGTGCACCGGTGGGCCGCCGACAAGGTCGAGGGCACCCGCCTCTACCGCGGGTACGACGGCATCCCGGTGCCCGAGGGCGCGGCGGTCGTCGACTGGTACGTCGACGGCCGCGACCTGATCATGGAGGCACTCACCGGCCGTGATCCCGGCGAACCGGCTCGCACGTTCGTCGGCGACGGCACCGTCGCGTTCTGGTATCGCCGGCAGGCCAACGAACTCGCGGTGCATCGCTGGGATCTGGAGTCGGCGATGCGGCCGGGGGAGCAGCGGCCGATCGACGCCGCGCTGGCCACCGACGGGATCGACGAGTGGCTCGAGGTGTTCGCGTCGCGGTTCATCGGCTTCGGTCCCGGTGTACCGGCCGAACTCGTCGGCCACACGCTGCACCTGCATGCCACCGACGCGCCGGATGCCGAATGGCTGATCGAGGTCACCGCCGACGGCTTCGATCATCGTCGGGAACACGCGAAAGCCGATGTCGCGGTGCGCGGTCCGGTCTCGGACCTCGATCTCATGCTGTGGCACCGGCGATCGTACAAAGACCTCGACGTCGTCGGCGATGCGTCGCTGGTCGAACCGATTCTCGATCTCGTCCACGTGCAATGACTCCCCGCCCATCACACCCGCCGCAGGAGGCGATCAGCATGACCGCAGGAACCCACAGTCCCGCCGACGGCGCACCCATCAAGCTGGTGAGCCGGGTCTCGGCGATCAACTGGAACCGCGTGCCCGACGAGAAGGACGCCGAGGTGTGGGATCGCCTCACCGGCAACTTCTGGCTGCCGGAGAAGGTGCCGGTCTCCAACGACATCCCGTCCTGGGGCACGCTGACCGCGTACGAGAAGCAACTCACCATGCGGGTGTTCACCGGGCTGACACTGCTCGACACCATCCAGGGCACGGTCGGAGCGGTATCGCTCATCCCGGATGCCACGACACCGCACGAGGAGGCGGTGCTCACCAACATCGCGTTCATGGAGTCGGTACACGCCAAGAGCTACAGCTCCATCTTCTCGACGTTGTGCTCCACCAAGGAGATCGACGAGGCGTTCCGCTGGTCGGAGGAGAACGAGCAGCTGCAGCGCAAGGCGCAGATCGTCATGGACTACTACCGCGGCGACGATCCGCTCAAGCGGAAGGTCGCCTCGACGCTGCTCGAGTCGTTCCTGTTCTACTCCGGCTTCTACCTGCCGATGTACTGGTCGAGCCGCGCCAAGCTCACCAACACCGCCGACCTGATCCGTCTCATCATCCGCGACGAGGCGGTGCACGGCTACTACATCGGCTACAAGTACCAGCGCGGTCTCGAGGTGCAGTCAGCCGAACGTCGCGCCGAACTCAAGGACTACACCTTCGAGTTGCTCTTCGAGCTCTACGACAACGAGTCCGACTACACCGAAGCCCTCTACGACGAGGTCGGCCTGACCGAGGACGTCAAGAAGTTCTTGCGCTACAACGCGAACAAGGCCCTGATGAACCTCGGCTACGAGGCGATGTTCCCCAAGGACGACACCGACGTGAACCCGGCGATCCTGTCCGCGCTCTCGCCGAACGCCGACGAGAACCACGACTTCTTCTCCGGGTCGGGCTCGAGCTATGTCATCGGCAAGGCCGTCAACACCGAGGACGAGGACTGGGACTTCTGAGCCCTACCCGCGGCGTCGGCGGTTGCGCTCCCGTTCTCGGCGGCGTCGGGCGTGCTTGTTCGCCACCCGGCTCTGCCTGCGAGCGGGCGGTAGGGTCGTCGCCGGTGGTGTACCGTGTTCCTCCGAATCCTCTTTCGCCGGTGGGCTTTTGAACCTGATGCGCCAGAGTCCGGGGAGCAGGTTCTCCAGGGTTTCCGGCTCACCGGGGATGATCAGGCCTTCGGGCGTGGTGAACTCGGTGATGGTGGTGCCGTCAGGGCCGGGCATCTGGTCGTCGACCCACATCCCGAACGTTTTGAGCAGGTGCCCGAATCTGCCTTTGGCATTGATGTTTTCGGCGGTGGTCTGACCGCCGAATGCCGGGTCGATATGGTCGAATTCGTCGACATGATCGAGGTCGGCGTCGAATGCCGAGGTGGCGTCACCGGGGATCACGCTGTAGCCGTCCCGGATGCGCACGAAGGTGTCCAGCGCGGTGGAGGGCCGGTACGGGTTGTCCGCCGAGTGCGCGTGCAGTGTGAAACTGCCGTCCGGGTTCTCCGGCGTCCCATTCGGGATCAGCGGCCGGATGACCGCGTCGGGGCGGGCAACGAGGTCGCGCACGTGTTCGTCGGCGATCACACCGTGGCCGGCGAGGAACCCGGCGTGTTCGGCGGTGCCGGCGACGGTGGATGCGTCGGCGACGACGTGGATGACTACCGCCGTCGAGGGTGGCGTGGTGGCGGGCTCGGGAATCGCGGCGGTGCACTCGGCCGAGCCGCACAGGCACTCGAACGGGTTTCCGGTCAGCAGCGCGAACGACGCATCGGACTCGCGCTGCCCGGTGGTCCGCGGATCATGTCCGCACACCGACGTAGCCAGGGCGGTCACCGCCGCGGCGGCGATCTGCGCGTCCTCGGCCGACATGGTCGCCGCGACCTGCGCCATCCCGTCGGCGGTGGGTTTGGTCCAGAACCGGCGCGCATTCTTGGCGCGGCGGCGGGCTTCGCGCACCGCGT
>NZ_JBSFQJ010000020.1:0-101158 GCF_053588655.1 Gordonia sp. NPDC003424 | reverse complement strand
CACGAGGCGGTAGCGCTGCGGGATCGTCTGCCGCGAGTCGCCGAACGGTTACGGCAGGGCCGGATCAGCGCCGAGCGGATCGGGAAGATCATCGCCCGTACCGACCTGATCGACGGCACCGACTGCGCAGCCTTGGTCGATGCCGAGATCGCCGCCGAACTCGACGCCCACCGCGGTGGGTGGTCGGCGCATCGGCTGCAGCTGATGGTGGACCGCATCGTGTTCCGCCACGACCCCGACGCGGTGCGCGAAGCCCGCCGCCGCGCCAAGAATGCGCGCCGGTTCTGGACCAAACCCACCGCCGACGGGATGGCGCAGGTCGCGGCGACCATGACCGCCGAGGACGCGCAGATCGCCGCCGCGGCGGTGACCGCCCTGGCCGCAACCGGGTGCGCACACGATCCCCGCACGATGCAGCAGCGCACCTCGGACGCGGCATTCGCCCTGCTGACCGGCAACGCGTTCGAGTGCCTGTGCGGCCTCGAGCAGTGCACCGCTCAGATTCCCGAGCCAGGCACCACGCCGCCGTCGACGGCGGTGGTCATCCACGTGGTCGCCGACGCATCCACCGTCGCCGGCACCGCCCGGCACGCCGGGTTTATCGCCGGAGGCGGCCTGATCTCCGATGAGCAGGTGCGCGACCTGGTGGCCCGCCCCGACGCGGTCATCCGGCCGCTGATCCCGCCGGGCACCCCGGAGAACCCCGACGGCAGTTTCACGCTGCACGCGCACTCGGCGGACAACCCGTACCGGCCCTCCACCGCGCTGGACACCTTCGTGCGCATCCGGGACGGCTACAGCGTGATCCCCGGTGACGCCACCTCGGCATTCGACGCCGACCTCGATCATGTCGACGAATTCGACCATATCGACCCGGCATTCGGCGGTCAGACCACCGCCGAAAACATCAATGCCAAAGGCAGATTCGGGCACCTGCTCAAAACGTTCGGGATGTGGGTCGACGACCAGATGCCCGGCCCCGACGGCACCACCATCACCGAGTTCACCACCCCAGAAGGCCTGATCATCCCCGGTGAGCCGGAAACCCTGGAGAACCTACTCCCCGGACTCCGGCGCATCAGGTTCAAAAGCCCACCGGCGAAAGAGGATTCGGAGGAACGCGGTACACCACCGGCGACGTCCCTACCGCCCGCTCGCAGGCAGAGCCGGGTGGCGAACAAACACGCCCGACGCCGCCAAGAACGAGAACGCAACCGGCGGCGCCGCGAAAACGGGGCATGAGCGGCGCGTTCTGCTCACACGTCGAGCACCAACCGCGCACAGGCGGCCCGGGAGACACAGGGCATCATCGTTGCGCCGGCGGCCTTTTCGTCGTCGGTGAGCAGGTCGTCGCGGTGATCGACGGTGCCGGCGAGCACCTTGACCTCGCAGGTCCCGCAGAAACCCATCTCGCACGACGACGGATGGTCGACACCGGCGGACCGAATCGCATCGAGGACGGAGACGCCGTCGTCAACTGTGACGGTCGTGCCGCTCTGGGCGAGTTCGATCTCGAAGGTCGAGGGATTCTCCGGGTTCGAGTCGGTGGGCACGGGTGCCGCGGCCGCGAATCGTTCGCAATGCAGGTGCGCCCCACGGCCAACGGCATCCAACTTGTCGGCCAGCGCATCCATCAGCGTCACCGGCCCGCAGCAGTAGACCTCGGATTCGGTTGCGGTCGAGACGATCTCGTCGAGGTCCAGCGGCCCCTGGACGAGGTGCGCCTCCCCGCCGGGCAGGATCGCGATCTCGTCCCGGAAGGCGAAATGGTCGCCGGACCGCGCCGCGTAGAACAGGCTCCACGACCGCCCGGCACGCGCGGCAGCGGCCATCATCGGCAGCAGGGGAGTGATCCCGATCCCGCCCGCGACGAAGACGTAGTCGGCGTGATCGGCGAATGGGAAGTTCTGCCGCGGACTGCCGACGTGAACAATGGTGCCACAGCGCAATTCGCGGTGTGCCTCGATCGACCCGCCGCGCCCGTCGGGCAGCTCGAGCACACCGATCCGGTAGCGGTCGATGCGCCCCGGATCGCCACACAGCGAGTACTGGCGGACGGTACCCGACGGTAGGTGCACGTCGATGTGCGCGCCGGGTTCCCACGGGGCAAGCGCCGAGCCGTCGGGGGAGGCCAGTTCGAAGGACGTGATGCCGGCGGCTTCGCGGCGGGTGGCCTCCACCCGGAGTGGGATGAGACCGTCCGGCCGCGGTCCGTCAGGCACTAGCGGCGACATCGGCCCGACCCTTCACGAGGTTCATCAGCTCCATGAACGAACGCCGGTAGTTCAGCGTGAACATGTCGGCGGGCACTGAGAACTCCTGCACCTCGGCGTCCCACGGGACCTCGCGGGGAACGACGTTCTCCACGATCGGCACATCCTCGAGGTAGACGATCTCCTCGAGGCGCAGATTCTCTTCCAGGGACGCGCCCTTGAAGCCGACCTCGTTGGCGACTCCCCAGAAGATCGTCACGTGTTCGTAGCTGATCGGCGACGGGAATCCGGCGACGACACGCTTGCCGAGTTTGTCGTAGTGATACGTGATGGAGGCGAAACCCGGTGCGCCGCAGTGGTAGCGCATCATGCAGTTGCCGTCGCCGGCCCACTCGCCGGTGCCCGCGTTCAGCGGCCGGTCCATCCAGACCTCCAGTCCGTCGCGCTGCACCTGCAGGGGCTCGACCACCTCGGGCGTCGGGCCCATGGAGACCTTGTGTACGAACGGGAAATGGGCGACGTCGCGGAAGTTCTCGATGGACACCGCCACGCCGACCGGCGAATCGATGGGCGAGGCCGCGGCCCACTCGAGGTCCACATCCTGCCACTCCTCGGGGTCGTAGAGGTCGCGGATCGGATCCTCGAGCACCGTCCAGACGTGGCCGAACCGTTCCACCGCAGGGTAATTGCGGATCGCGGCCTTCGGCGGAATCTTCGACTGGTCGGCCAGCGACGGCACCCGCACGCAGGCACCGTTCTCGCTCGCGAACTCCCAGCCGTGGTAAGGGCAGCCGATGGACCGCTCGTGCACCTCGCCCTGCGACAGGTCGGCACCCCGGTGGGGGCAGCGGCGATCGGATACGGCGACGCGACCACCCTTGTCGCGATACACGACGAGGTCGACGCCGAGCAGGGTGGCGCGCTGGGGAGTGTCCAGGTCGACGCTCCTCGCGACCGGAAACCAACTGTGGCGCATGGCCTCTTCGGCCAGTTCGCGTTTGGTGGCGGTGCGGATGTCGGTGATGGTCATGGTGGGCTCCTTGGGTCTGGGTGGGGTGTGCGGGGGTCTCGATGCGCGGCCTCGCAAGCTCGGTCGCTTACTCGACCAACGAGGGGTGGTGCGCCTGCGCTGGCCTGGTCGGTTGCTCGACCGGCGAGGAGGTGCGCCTTGCGGGGGTCTCGATGCGCGGCCTCGCAAGCTCGGTCGCTTTACTCGACCGGCGAGGGGTGGTGCGCCTGCGGGGTCTCGATGCGCGTCCTCGTAAGCTCGGGCGCTTACTCGACCGGCGAGGAACGTTCGCCCCCGCTGATCGAGTAAGTGAGGCGCGCTAGCGACGAACGCATCGAGATCAGAACATGTTCAGGCGGAAGGGATGTGGGCGCCGCCGTTGACGGCGAGGATCTGTCCGGTGATGAAGGACGCCGCGTCGGAGGCGAGAAAGACGACGGCGTCGGCGATCTCGTCGGACTCACCGAGGCGGCCGAGGGGGACCGCGGCGAGTTCGACCTCGTAGACATCGTCCGGAACCATCCGGGTGTGGATGGCTCCCGGCGCGATGGCGTTGACCAGGATGCCTTCGCCGACAAGCTCTTTGGACAGTGCCCGCATGAAGCCGAGCTGGGCCGACTTGGCGATCATGTAGCCGTAGGAGTGACCGTCGGGCTGCTGGCCCCACTGCGAATTGATGAAGATGATCCGGCCCGCGGTGCTGCGCTCGAGCGTCGGGAGCAGAGCGCGGGTCAGCCGATACGGTGCGAGCACGTTGACAGCCATGTACGGCTCCAGGCTCTCGACTCCGGTCTCGCGGAAACCCTTCCAGTCGTGCATGATTCCGGCGTTGTGCACGAGGATGTCGAGTGTGCCGCCGGCGCGCTCGACGATCTCGGTGACGCGGCCGTCGACAACCGGGTCGGTCAGATCCGCCACGAGCGTGGTCACGCTTCGGTTCGTCGCCTCCCGGATGTCCTTGGCGGTCGCCTCCAACTCTCCGCCGTCGAGGTCCGTGATGATCACGTCGGCACCCTGGGTGGCAAGGGCTTTCGCGTGTGCGGCGCCCATGCCGCGGGCAGCGCCGGTGATCAGCGCGAGCCGCCCGGTGAGATCGGCTCGCAGGGCACTCATCACGCCTCCCGCGCGACGTGCGAATCGGTCACGTGCGGTTCGGTGACGTAAAGCATGTTGCCGTCCGGGTCGAAGAACGGGCGGTAGCGGTACCACGTGCCGTTCGGGTGCTTCCACTCGATGCGCTCGGCAACCCACTCGACCTTGCCGTCGAGCGCCGCCTCGGCCGCGTCGAGATCCTCGACCTCGAACGCGAACGAGTCCATGCCGGGAGCATTCTCGGAGTTGATGGCCGTGCGCCGCGGCGCGTGCTCGCCGACAGTGGATTCGAAGATGTAGAGCGTCACGTTCCCCATGTCGATGGCGGCCCAGTTCTCGTCGCGCTCGTAGGGCAGGAAGAAGGGCAGGCCGAGGGTCTCGGTGTAGAAGCGGGCGAGGCGGTCGACGTTGTGGCTCAGGATGTCCATGTTGTCGATGCGTTTGAGGGCCAGGGGTGTGGTCATGATTGCGTTCTCCTGTGCTGTCGGGGTATCGGGGTGGATGAGTGGATGGGTGCAGGGGCCGCCGCGGTGGGTCGAGAGGGTTCCGGCTGCCACGTCGAGGCTGACGGTGGCCAGCGTCTCGAACTGCGCGGTGTCACCGAGGGTGGGATCGGAATGAGCGCAGGTCGCGCCGCCCCCGAGGAGATGGGAGTCGAGCGCATGCAGCGCACGATCCTCGGACAGGACACTCACATCGGCGAGGGCTCGGCGCACCATGTCGTATCGGACGACGGTGTCCGGTCCGGTGACCAGCTCGGTGTCGCCGAGATCTGCGGGTGCACTGAGGAAATGGTTGGTGTGCACCAGGATTCCGCGGGCATCCGGCAGGGCGTAACCGATCTTGGCCGGGTTGACCTCGACACTGATCGCGGCGGCCTCACCGCCGCGGTGACCGACAAGAGTCATGCTGGTGGACGCCGAGACCCGCGTGCCGGCGATGCGCAGCAGCGCCTGGTTGAGATCGGAGGCCTCGTCGAGCACCGACCGCGCCAGCACGTGCACCGGCACGCCGATCCCGTCGCCGTCGGCGCGGTGGTGAAGGATGTTGAACAGCAACCCGATTCCGCGGTCGTTGACGCCGATCTTGCCGACGATGCCGTACTCGGTCACGGTCGTGGTGCGCCGGCCGTCGGGATGCACGATCTCCCACGTCAGCCAACTGTCGGCGAGGGAGTCGTACCAGTCCCAGCACTGGATCGCGACGGGCGCGGCGCCAGGGCGCAGGCCGACCACCGTCGTGCATTCGGAGGTGCGGTGGCCCAGTGCGGCAAGGACTTCGGTGCGTGCGTTGATCGCGGCCACCGACTCGACCGGCAGGCCGGCCCCGTCGGCGATGCCTCGGATCTCGTCGGCCAGGCCCGGCGCGTGGCGCTCGATCTGGACCTGTGCTTGTCGGCCCCACGCCGTCATATCGACCGATGCGCCTGCTGCGGTGTCGAACAGCGACTGGTAGGCGGCGACCGTGCGGGTCACCTGGGGTGCGTGCGCGGTGCCGAAGACCAGGCCGCGCTCGTATGCGGTGGCCTCGGTCGAGCGAAAGACCCTGGCGCTCATGCCGCCTCCCGAAGTTCCGGGCCCGCCAGGGCCGCCACCTCGTCGAGCCGGGCGAACTGGACGTCACCGGCGGACACCATGTACTCGATGAACCGTTCGAGTTGGGCGAGGCGATACGGCCGACCGATCACCTCGGGGTGCATGGTGAACGACGTGTGCCGCGATTCGGCTTGCGCCGAGTCGAATTCGGCACTCCAACAACGGAACAGCTCTTCGGCGTCGGCGACGTTGCCGCCGCCGTCGATGTTCCAGCCGAACCGCGGCCAGTCGTCGAGCGACCAGTGCACCGGAAGTTCCAGGATCGACCGTCCGCCAAAGGTTTCCAGATACGGGCGGTCGTCACCCATGCAGCTCGAGTCGTACGCGAACCCGCGGTCGATCAGCAGATCGAAGGTCTCCGGGGTGAGTTCCCACGACGTGGAGCGATACCCGGTGGGCCGGGGTGCACCGAGCCGCTCGAGGGCGGCGAGGCCCTTGTCGATCTCCTCGGTCTGGACCTGCGCCGAGACGTGATCGCTGCGGACGTGCATGTGGCCGTGGTGGGCGATCTCGTGTCCGGCGGACAGCAAGACGTCGATCAGGTGCGGATGGAGTTCGGCGGTGTGACCCGGGACGAAGAACGTCGCCGGAATGTCGTGTCGGGAGAGCAGATTCAGAATGCGGGGGATGCCGCGGACCACACCGTAGCGCCCTTCGGAGAGGATGGTCAGGCGTCGGGCGTACTCGTCGCCCTCGCCGAGCCAGCCGGTTTCCGCGTCGACGTCGAAGGTGACGGAGACGGGGATCTCAGACATTGTCGGCTCCTTCCATCACGGCCGGCGCGGTGGCGGCGGGTGTCGCCGGAATGCGCCACTGAAACGTCTTCTTGTCCTGCACCACCTGGCGGTAGAAGTACGCGATCACCGAGAGTGAGAGCACGCCGACGCCGATGAAGATCTCCTTCGGCCCGCCGTACCCGGTGATCGAGGAGCTGAGCACCCCGACGACGAGGACCACGGCGTCGATGGCGGCAAGCACACCGGCGATATAGACCCACTGGCGGCCCAGCTTGATCGGTCGCGGCGCGTCGGGTTGATCGCGGCGCAGGTGGATGAAGCCGGTCAGCGACAGGATGTGGCAGATCAGATAGCCCATGATGCCGGCGACGATGACCGCCATGGCCTCGCCGACGAAGACGATCAGGATGACGTTGACGAGCAGGTCCAGCGACATGGCGCGCCCGGGCATCCGGAACCGGTTGAGCACACCGAGCTGCCGGATGGTGAGGCCGTCGATCGCGCTGCCGTGCAGGACGCGGCCACCCGTCGCGGTCGTCATGACCATCATCAGCATGAGACCCGCGATGAGGCAGATGGTCATGAACCAGTCGGAGCCGGGGATGATCGAGTCGAAGGCCTGCAGGTAGAAGGTGACCGGGTTGGCGGCGACGTCGGCCTGATGGGTGAGGCCGCCGACCCCGAGTGGGACGAGGAAGTAGACGGCGAGGACGAACATGCCCGCCAGGCGCAGCGCTCGGCGCGAGTCGGAGACGGTGTACTTGAACTCGGGGACGAACGCGGCGACCGCCTCGATGCCGTAGACCGACCACGCCATGACGAACATCCAGGCGAGGATCGTCTGCCAGCCCGGATGGCCGCTGGCGGCGAGATCCCAGTGCAGGTTCGACGCGTGCCACTGCCCGCTGAAGAACGGCACGATGGCGAACACCAGGATCGGGATCAGGATGACCACGCCGGTGACGTACATGATGCCCATCGCCGGACGCATGCCGAGGATGTTGAGGACCCAGCCGAGCAGCAGGACGCCGAGCGCGACCATGTGGGGGAAGCCCAGGGTCGCCAGGCCGGTGGAGAAGGTCCAGGTCTGATCGGGGAACCATTCGGCCTGGACCAGCGTGCCGATCTGCAGGCCGTAGATGGCCAGCGAGCTCGACCAGCTGAACCAGTAACCGAAGGTGGCCACCGGCCCGACGATGGTGCTCCTCGAGCGCCATCCCTCGTTGGCGTACATGGAGATACCGCCGACCTTGTCGCCGAACATGCCGGCCATCTCCGAGTAGATGAAGTTCTGCAGGCAGGCGATGACGGCGACGAGCACCGCGATGGCGATGGCCGTCCAGGCGCCGATCGCGCCCATCGCGTACCCGATCACGATGAACAGGGCGGCGGGGATGGACAGGCTGATGGTGAACCCGTCCCACCATCGCAGGTTCTTCTCGTACGCAGGCATTCCTGCGAGTTCGTCGTGGGCTGCGGTCACGTCGTGCTCCTTGACTGTGTGGATCGTGATGCCGTGGATCGTGCTGCGCATTGACAAAGCTCTTGATCGTTTCGTGTGCGCATTGTCACAACACAAGAAGGCTAGCGCTACGCAATGCGAGGCACAAGAGGGAATCGGCAACTTTTGCGAATGAAACACAGGGTTTACAGATCGCAACACGCAGGAAGGCGCTATGTCGGATTCGCATTGCGTGGACTCTGAGCCATTTATGCTTCGGGCATGTCCACCTACTCACTCGATAACCTCGACCGCGGCATCCTCCGGGAGCTCGAAGAAGACGGTCGCCGTGCGTTCCGCGAGATCGGTCGCATGCTCGGGACGTCCGAGGCCACGATCCGAGCCCGGGTGAAACGCCTGCAGGATCTCAACGTACTGCGGATCGTGGCGTTTGCGGACCCCAATTCACTCGGCACCACGCAGTTGGCGCTGGCCTTTCTCGACGTCGACCCGGCCGAGCACGAGAAGATCGTCGACGCGGTGTGCGCGCTGCCCGAGGCGACCTACGTGTCGACGATCATGGGACGGTTCGACATCTGCGTCGAGTTGATGGTCACCGACAACGCCGCGTTGTGGACGCTGATCAACGAGAAGATCGGCCGTATCCCGGGCGTGCGCAACGTGGAGACCAACGCGATCATGCGGGTGCACAAGCTGCGGTACGCGACGCCGGTGTGAGGGGTGCGGTGATCTCGATGCGGCCGGCGCTCAGCTACCCCGGTAGGTCGAGTAGGCGAACGGGCTGAGCAGCAGGGGCACGTGATAGTGCCGGTCCGGGTCGTCGACCTCGAAACAGATGTCGACCTCGGGGTAGAAGCCGTCGATGTCGTTGTCGGCGAACCAGTTTCCGGTGTCGAACACCAGGTGGTAGATGCCGGGCACGAGGGCCTCGGCGTTCACCTGACCGATCCGGCCGTCGACGTCGGTGGTCCCCGACGACACCTCGGTGCCGCTCGCATCCTGCAGCGACACGGCGACTCCCGTTGCCGGAGAACCGGTTACCGCGTCCAGGACATGGGTGGAGAGACCGGTCATGCCTGTGCGGCCCCCTCATCCTGGTAGATGCTCGCCGGGGTGAGCATGCGAATCAGCCTGCTGCGGTTGATCTTTCCCAGCTCCTCGCGCAGCACGCGACGTTCCGTCGCGGGGTCGTTGTCCATCCGGTCCTTGAGGATGCCGAGCAGCACGTCGGCCGGCCGCCCGTTGGCGAACACCAGATAGACGTGGCCGAAGCGGTCCTCGTAGGCGGCGTTGAGCTCCTTCAGCTCGGCGAGCACCGCGGCGTCCGCGCCGGCGACGCCGGACTGTTCCCGGGCCGACGACGGGTTGTCGGGTCGGTCCCCGATCCGCGGATGCCCCGCCAGTGCCTCGTCGAGATCGCGGTCGGTCAGCTCGGCGAGGATCGCATCCGCGTAGTCGAGCATGGCGTCGTCGTCGGAAAACGGACGCCCCTTGGCGACCCGCAGCGCCCAGATCGACGAACTGCAGCACTCGTAGAGCTGATGGATGGCCTGGCGCTCGGAGAGCCCGTTGAAACTGGGCAAACCTCGCCAATCGACTCGACGCATGCCACCTACCCTAGGAGAGTTCCGGCTGGCGGCTGAACCGGGCGGAGGTGATCGGATTGGCATCGGCGACCAGATCGTCGAAGCGGTAGTTGGCGATCTTGGCGATCTCGATGAGCGCGAACGACTTCTCGCTGGTCTCCGAATTGTCCATGCGCGCCCAGCCGTTGCGCAGGATGCGGTCGTAGCGCTCGGTTTCGCGCGCACAGATCACCAGGGGGAACCCGAACTGTTCGCGGTAGGCCGCCGACAGGTTGACCACGTTCTCGTGCTCGCTCTCCTCGAGATGCGAGAGCCCCTTGTGATCGACGGCGGTGAGCTCGCCCGTCTCCTCGTCCTCGGCCCCGAGGTTGGGGAACGCGCGGATCAACTCCAGTTGTTCGGCATCGCTGCCGGTGAGCATGGCCTCCTGGAACGCGCTGCGCAGGTCGTGCACATCCTCGAACGGGCGCTGGTCGAAGGCTCGGTCGACGACCCAGTCGACGTTCTGCACCAGACCGCCGAAAGTGTCGCGGAACTGCTCCTTGGTCATCGTGTTGACCTCGTCGAGTGTGATGGACCCACCGCCGGCCACCGCCGGGCCGCGTCCTCCGACGTGGAAGAACAAGAGATTCAACAGGATTGCGGTGATGGCGCCCATCGTGATGCCGGTGGAGAACGGGATCTGCAGGAAGATGTTGGGCATGGCCTCGTCGACGCCGGGCAGTGCCGGCACATCCACGTGGGCGCCCGACTTCTCGATCACGGTGGTCGGGGTCGCCGACTGCGAGAACTGCACGTAGAGCGCGACCGCGAGCGACGTCGCCGAGATGATCAGGTTTCGGTGATCGGTGAAGTCGACCGACGTCAGCGTCTGGATGCCGACGATCGCGACGGTCGCGAACATGATGAGGGCCGCACCGCCGAGCACCGGTGCCGGGATGGACTCGACGATCTTGGCCAGCTTGGGCAGCAGGCCCAGGAGGATCATGATGACGCCGGCGCAGGCAACCACCCAGCGGCTCTTCACACCGGTCAGGCGGACCAGACCCACATTCTCCGAGAACGCGGTGTAGGGGAAGGAGTTGAAGGAGCCGCCGATGACGGTGGCCAGACCGTCGGCGCGAACGGTCGCGGCGATGTCGTCCTTCTTGATGCGTCTGCCGACGATCTCACCGGTGGCGAACACCGACCCGGTGGATTCGACGGCGACCACCATGAGCACGACGATCAGGGAGACGATCGCGACGATGTCCCAGCGCGGCCAGCCGAATGCGAACGGGGGAGTGAAGCCCAGCCACGACGCCTCGCTCACCGAGGAGAAGCTTGCATCGCCCAGCAGCCACGCGACAAAGGTGCCGATGACCAGGCCGAGCAGCACGGCGATCGTCGCCATGAAGCCGCGGAAGAACCGCTGCATCAACACGATCAACAGGATGGTGCCCAGCACGTAGCAGACCCATCGCCAGTTGGCGGAGTCGTGCAGGTGACTCGCCGGATCGCTGACCGCGTCTCCGGCGCCGACCGGGATCAGGCAGATACCGATGATCGTGATCAGCGTCCCGGTGACCACCGGCGGCAGGAAACGGATGAGCTTGGCGAAGAACGGTGCGATGAGGAAGGTGAACACGCCGGCCGCGATGACCGCGCCGTACACCGTCTGCAGGCCCACGCGTCCGCCGCCGTGATTGTTGGCGATCTGGATGACCGGTGCGAGGGTGGCGAAGGTGATGCCCTGCAGCAGCGGCAGACGCACGCCGATCTTCCAGACGCCGACCGACTGCAGCAGCGACGCGATACCGCAGGTGAACAGGTCCGCGGTGATCAGCATCGTCAGCGCTTCGGAGTCGAGATCGATGGCGCGCGCGATCAGCAGCGGAACGAGCACGGCGCCGGCGTAGAACGCCACCACGTGCTGGGCGCCGAGCGCGATCAGTTTGCCGGTGGGCGGGACCTGGTCCACCGGAGGTACGCGTCGCCGCTTCTTGGGTACTTCGGCCGGAGCGGTCGATTCTGTCGCCATGTCCCTCTCACCTTTTTCTGCTCGCACGTCAGGGGTTCCGAGGCGATGACACGCCCACGGTGGCAGGTACATAGTGGACCTTGGTGCGGTCGTCTGCTGTGCGGCGGATCGTATATTTCAGTGGCGTAACAGGGACAAAGCGGACGGCGGGAGGTGCGGGTGAGAACGCGGGTGCCGGCGTGCGGGGGTTCCCGGTGAACGGTGATCGACGCACCGGCCCGGTCGGCGGGGTGGTCTTGGCCGCCGGCGCCGGGTCGCGCTACGGCGAGCCGAAAATCGTTGCGCACCAAGGGGAATGGTTGCAGACGGCAGTGCGCGCGCTGTCTCTCGGCGGGTGTGACGAGGTTGTCGTGGCGATGGGTGCGCGGGCGGTCGACCCGCCGCCGGGGTCGTCGGCGCTCCATGTCCCGGACTGGCATCGGGGACTGTCGGCCACGGTGCGCCGTGCCATCGGCCTCGGCATCGAGCAATCCTGGGCGGCAATGGTTTTACACGTTGTTGACACGCCCGACGTCGGGTCCGAGGTGGTGGCCAGGGTGCTCGCCGAGGCGAACGCGGATCCGGCCGCCGTCGTACGCGTGACCTATGGCGGGCGGCCCGGCCATCCGGTCTACATCGGCGCCGATCACTTCGCCGCGGTCGACGCGACACTGCGTGGTGACACCGGCGCCGGACGGTACCTCGCAACGCTCGGTGATGACGTGCGGATGGTCGAATGCGGTGATCTGGCCTCCGGCGTCGATCACGACCACCGCGACTGAACCGACGAGCCTGCTGATCCGGTTGTCCTGTTGCCCGGATTCCGGGCAACAGCACAACGTCGTGCCGCAGGTCAGATCGTCGGGATGCTGTCCGTCAGGCCGGAGGGTGCGGTGAGTCCGAGTGCGCCTTCGGCGAACCGTGTCACCGGGCCCACCGCGGCGTCGAGCGCGTCGTCGTGGCCGCGGCGGCAGCAACCGGAGAGGATCGCCTCGCCGTCGTCGGCGCGGACACCGATCACTGCGACGAGTTCACCGGTGGTGGGGATACAGACCGCCCAGACGAACAGCGTCTCCTCGGACCATCCGCGCGCGACGACCTCGGTGTAGCCGAGCGGATCGGCGACACCGAGGTCGGTGAGCGCGGGGACGTCGGAGATCCGGTCGTCGGCGCGCAGCGCACGCAGATACCAGGTGCCTGCGTTGATCTCGACCGGTTCCACGGCCGGTGACGGGCTACTTGATCTCGAGCAGGAGGGTGCCCTGGGTGACCGCGGCGCCGGCCTCGACGGCCAGGCCGGTGACCACACCGTCCTTGTGTGCGGTGACCGGGTTCTCCATCTTCATGGCCTCGAGCACCACCACCAGATCGCCCGTGGCGACCTGCTGGCCTTCTTCGACGGCGACCTTGACGACGGTGCCCTGCATCGGCGCCTGCACCGAATCGCCGGACGCCGCGGCGGCCGCACCCTTCTTCCGGGCACGGGCCTTCGGCTTCTTGCGGACGACACCGTTGCCGCCACCGCCGCCGAGTGCGAGATCGCCCGGCAGCGACACCTCGACCCGCCGACCGCCGACCTCGACGACGACGTTCTGCCGCGGCAGCGACTCGTCCTCCTCGATGGCCTCGCCGCCGGTGTAGGGCTCGATCGGGTTGTCCCACTCGGTTTCGATCCACTTGGTGTAGACGTCGAAGGTCTCCTCGCCGTTCTCGTCGGTGTGACCGATGAACGCCGGGTTGGACACGATGTGGCGGTGGAACGGCAAGACCGTCGCCAGCCCCTCGACCTGGTACTCGGAGAGGGCGCGCCGGGCCCGTTCGAGGGCCTGCTCGCGGGTCTCGCCGGTGACGATCAGCTTGGCCAGCATCGAGTCGAACTGGCCGCCGATGACATCACCCTGGACGACACCGGAGTCGACGCGCACACCGGGGCCGGTCGGCTCCTTGTAGACGGTGATCGGGCCGGGTGCGGGCAGGAAGTTGCGGCCGGCGTCCTCGCCGTTGATGCGGAACTCGAAGGAGTGGCCGCGCGGGGCCGGGTCCTCGGAGATCTCCAGCTTCTCGCCGTTGGCGATCCGGAACTGCTGGCGGACCAGGTCGATGCCGGCGGTCTCCTCGGTGACCGGGTGCTCGACCTGCAGTCGGGTGTTGACCTCCAGGAAGGAGACCAGTCCGTCGGCGGCGACCATGAACTCGACGGTGCCGGCGCCGTAGTAGCCGGCCTCGCGGCAGATGGCCTTGGCCGACGAGTGGATGCGGGCGCGCTGCTCGTCGGTCAGGAACGGCGCGGGCGCCTCCTCGACCAGCTTCTGGAAGCGACGCTGCAGCGAGCAGTCGCGGGTGCCGGCGACGATGACGTTGCCGTGCTGGTCGGCGATGACCTGCGCCTCGACATGGCGGGCCTTGTCCAGGTAGCGCTCGACGAAGCATTCGCCACGACCGAACGCGGAGACCGCCTCGCGGGTGGCCGACTCGAACAGGTGGGGGATCTCCTCGAGCGTGTAGGCGACCTTCATGCCGCGTCCGCCGCCGCCGAAGGCGGCCTTGATCGCGACCGGTACGCCGTGCTCCTTGGCGAATGCGACGACCTCGTCGGCGTCCTTCACCGGGTCCTTCGTGCCCGGCGCCATCGGGGCGTCGGCCTTGAGCGCGATGTGACGGGCGGTGACCTTGTCGCCGAGGTCGCGGATCGACTGCGGCGACGGTCCGATCCAGATCAGCCCGGCGTCGATGACGGCCTGGGCGAAGTCGGCGTTCTCCGAGAGGAAGCCGTATCCGGGGTGGATCGCGTCGGCGCCCGACTTGGCGGCCGCGTCGAGGATCTTGTCGAAGACCAGGTAGGACTCTGCGGAGGTCTGGCCACCCAGGGCGAAGGCCTCGTCGGCGAGCTTGACGAACAGCGCGTCGGCGTCTGGTTCCGCGTAGACCGCGACACTGGCGTAGCCGGCGTCCCGGGCGGCCCGGATCACGCGGACCGCGATCTCACCGCGATTGGCGATGAGGACCTTGGAAATGGTGTTCGCAGAGGTACTTGGCACTTGTTCTCCTGGGCGTCACTCGTCATCACGCGTCGTCAGACGTTTCAGGGCACTACCCTAGCCCACCGAGCAATTGTTCGGTTGACCCCACCTCGGTAAGTCCCGTTACTCGTGGGTACCAAAAGTGCTGGTGTCGCCGATCTTTCGGATGAGCTCGGCGAAATCCCGCAGGTAAGCGTGTACCGGCCCGATTTTGCCGCCGTTTGCGGTGACGACGGGATGGTCGTCAGTGGGATTGTTCACTGTGCTGTTGGCGGCGACGGGTTCGAGTTGCGGCGCGGCCGGCTCGGGTGGGAAGCGCGCGGAGACCCGGACCCCACCCGGTGTCCGATTGATCCAGATGTAGACCTCGTGCGGCGCGTAACTGTGGCTGCGCAGCACCTTCGCCCGTCCGGCGTCGGCCTCGGCCGCCCCGGGCGCATACCGGGTGTCGATGAACGAGATCACGAATCGTGGTTCGCCGTGCGCGCCGATGAGTTCGGCGACCCGCAGGAACGGCAGCGACGCGCCCTGCCTCGACCGTTTGAGCTCCACCGTCGCCCGGACCACCACCTGGTCGAAGGTGGGTGAGTCGGACATGTCGATGCAGAACGGGGCGACCGCGACGAACCAGCCCAGCGCGGTCAGCCACTGGGCGTCGTCGCGCGTGTGGCGGGGCAGCACACAGCGGAACTCCGGATCACCGGTGTGCTCGTGGTAGATGACGGCGAACGCGGCGAGCACGCCGGCGGTCATCGTGCCGCCGGCCGCCGAACACACTGCGGTGAACCGGTTGGCGGCGTCGTTGTCCATGATGAGCCCGTACAGCGAGTCCTGGGCGATCGCGGACTCCTCGCTGGGATCGGGCGCGGGCGCGTCGAGGTCGGGGACCGGGGCGGTCTCGTCGCGGCCGATATCGAAGCCCGGCATGCCGCCACGTCCGGCGCGCAGGAACCTCGACCAGGTCGCCACCGCCGGATGATCGGCACCCGTCTGATCGGCCAGACGACGTTCCTGGGCGCCGAAATCGACGTAGCTGCCCACCGGCGGCAATTCGGCCTCGGCGTGGTCGCGGGCGGCGCGATAGAGCGTCACCAGCTCGTGCTGGGCCATGATCAGCGAGTACCCGTCGACCAGCGAATGGTCGGCGGCGAACAGCAGCGTGAACGATTCCTCCCGGCCGACGGTCGCGAACATGTAGGCAGGCCAGTGCAGCGGGGCGGTCGCACGGTCGAAGGCTCCGGCGATCTGGTCGACCAACGGCCCGGGGGAGGTGTACCAGCCGATCCGGCCCATCTTGAGCTTCACTGTGCCCGGCTTGGTCGACAGCCGGTGCAGGCCGTCGCCCTTGATCACCACGTGGCTGCGCAGCACCTCGTGCCGGTCGATCCACCGCGTCAGCGCGGTGCGGACCGCCGGGATCGACAGTGGCTCGGCGAACTCGATGGAGACCCCGAGCCACGACTCCCGGCCACCCTCGCGGCGGGTTCGCAGGCGGTATTCGAACGCCGAGCGCACATGCTGCTCGTGGTTGTGCGACGTCAGCCGTGGGTCGGAACTCCACGTTCCCAGCCCGCCGGGCACATAGGGCATCCATTCGACGAGGCCACCGGGTTCGATCGGTTCGTCGCGGATCTGGATGAACTTCATGCGCCCGGCGGCGACGAGTCTTCGGGCGCGCTGGTCTGCGTCCGGACCTGACTCTTGATCCGTCCGAGCATGCCGGCCATGCCGCGCAGACGCAGCAGGCTCACCGCCGAGTCGAGGCCGAGATCGTGGTAGAAGTCGCCGGGCACCTCGAGGATCTGGCCGGCCGACGCTCCGTCGAGTCCCTGGTGCAGGATCGACGCGAACCCGCGGGTGGTCGGCGCCTCCTGCGGCGCGCTGAAGTAGAGCCGCACCGCTGCCGCATCGGTGGCGTCGACGGACAGGAACACGGGGGACTGGCACTCCGGTACCGGTTCCATCGCATCCTCGCGGAGGTGATCGGGCAGTTCGGGCAGTTCGCGGGAGAACTCCAGCAGCAACTGCACCTTGTCCGAATCACCAAGTGCGCCAAAATCTTCGACGATCTCGGCGAGTGCGGCAGGCAGGCTCATGCGGGTCGGGTCACTTCGTGGCGGGAGCCGCGCCGGGCTCGGGACCGATGGCGATGGGCACCCGCACCGCGTTGCCCCACTCGGTCCACGAGCCGTCGTAGTTGCGGACGTGGGAGTAACCGAGCAGGTGGGTCAACACGAACCAGGTGTGGCTCGAGCGCTCGCCGATGCGGCAATACGCGATCGTCGGGGTGTCGGGGTCGAGGCCGCCGTAGATCTCGTCGAGTTCGGCCCGGCTACGGAATCGGCTGTCCGGCGCGGCGGCCTTGGCCCACGGGATCGAGATCGCGGTCGGAATGTGTCCGCCGCGCAACGCACCTTCCTCCGGGTAGTCGGGCATGTGGGTGCGTTCGCCCGTGTACTCCTGCGGGGAGCGGACGTCGACGAGCGGCTCGGTGCCGAGTGTGCCGAGCACCTCCGCCGCGAACACGCGGATCCGGCTGTCGTCGCGCTCGACGACCGGATAGTTCGACCGCGGGTAGTCGGGCACGTCGAACGACGTCTCGCGGTCCTCCGACATCCACGCGTCCCGGCCGCCGTCGAGCAGTCGAACGTCCTCATGGCCGAAGAGGGTGAACACCCAGAGTGCGTACGCGGCCCACCAGTTGCTCTTGTCGCCGTAGACGACGATCGTGTCGTCGCGTTCGATGCCCTTGCTGCGCATCAGTTCGGCGAACTGCTCGCCGTCGATGTAGTCGCGGGTGACCGGATCGTTGAGGTGCAGATGCCAGTCGATCTTCTGGGCGGTCGGGATGTGGCCGACGTCGAAGAGCAGGACGTCCTCGTCGGATTCGACGATCTTGAGTCCCTTGGTGCCGAGGTGGGCCGACAACCACTCGGTGGTCACCAGCCGCTCCGGATGGGCGTATGCGGCGAACGCGGGGTTCGGGTCGGTCGGGGCGCTCAACGGTGGTCCCTCCAAGGGTGTCGCGGTCGTCGGCCCGCGGGCACGGCGACCGGGTTGTGGTGTCGCGAATGACACTACCGACTCGGCGGGTTGCGCGGTGTTCGGCGTGCCGCGTCGCCGCAGGTGGATCAGGACACGTGTCGTGCCCCACCGAGGCTGGTGGGGAGGTCGGTGATGAATTGCCCGAGCGCGTCGAGGACCGAGGTCATGGTCGCCGTGGCGACGGCGGTGTCGGGGAACCGGGTGCGCAGGTGGATGCCGTCGGCATCGCGCCAGAACCACCACTGCGCGGTGTCGGTGTGCCGGTTGCCGGAGATGTGGCGCATGCTCATCGTCGGGAGGTCGAGGCGGCGATAGTCGAGGTAGGACGCCATGAAGACGTCGTGCCGGACGGTGCGCATCCGTGGGCCGTACGCCGCGATGACCGGCACCAGCCCGATCTCGGCCAGCGGCAGCGCCTCGCCGAGACGGCGGGTGGTGGTCCGCAGCCCCTCGCCGATCGTCCCGTGACCGATCGTGGCGGTCATCGGCGCGTTGCCGACCAGCCAGCCGACCGTGCCGTCGGCGCCGGTGCGCCGCAGGTGCACCGGAATGATGACGGGCAGGTCGACGGGCCCGCCGCAGTCGCGCACCGCGACCGCGACACCCGTGAGCAGTGACGGGAAGGTGCGGGCGTCGGTGGCGTGCACGGCGCGCTCGAACGTCCGGCCCCCGGCGGCGCTGAGCAACGTGCGGACGTCGGTGCGTGCCGGTGCGGTGTCGCCGGGTTCCACACCCAGGTCGAGCGGGAATTCCGGGACCTGCCACGCGTTGTCGTCGAAGAATCGGCCCCAGGCGACCAGACGCGGATCGTCGGACGGAATCGGTGGCGCCGACTGTTCGGCGCGGCGGAGATCGAGGAAGCTGTCGGCCGTGCCGATGCGTCGGCGGCCGAAGGTGTCGACGATGGTCGACGCGATGATCGCGAGCGAATAGGCATCGACGTAGACGTGGTCGAAGGCGCACAGAACGGTCGTCGACGACGGGGTCCGGATCGCCGCGACATAGTGCGAAACCGACTCGAAAGGCGAACAGCCCGAGGATATTTCGGAGAACACGCGCGCCGACGGGGATAGGGTCGACTCGCCCGGCGCAGCGTCCACGGCGACCGAACCCGCCGGCAGCAAGACCCGTCGGTAGTCCTCACCGTCGACGAGAAAGTGGCTGCGCAGGATGTCGTGGCGGTCGAGCACGGCACGGACCCCGGCGGTGATCTCGGTGACCTCAACCCAACCCGGAACCTCGACGGCGATGGCGAGCCATCCGGATCGCCCGGTGCGCCGCACGGAGTCGAGATGGAACTTCTCGTTCTCCGACGGGGTCACGTCCGACGGGTGAGCGGCGGCCGTGGGCCGCAGCGTCCATCGGATCAGCTCACCGGACGGGAGGGTGACGTCGTCGACACTGCACAGTCTCATCGTCGCCCCCTGCTCAGCTCCACAGATCGCTCACGCACACGCCGACCTCGTCGAGCAGCGACCGCAGCAGGGGCAGGCCGATGCCGATCACCGACGACGGATCGCCGTCGATGCGGTCGACGAGCCATCCGCCGTAACCGTCGAGGGTGAACGCGCCCGCCACCTCCAACGGCTCGCCGGTGGCCACGTAAGCGTCGATGAGGTGATCCGGGGGATTACCGAAATAGATTGTGGTGGAAGATGTTCCACTGGATTCCCGGGTCGGGGCGCCCGGATGTGTGCGGATCACGTGATGGCCGGTCAGCAACTCGGCCGCCCGGCCGCGCATCTGCCGCCACTGCGCGGCCGCCACCTGCGCCGTGTGGGGTTTGCCGAGCAGCCGGCCGTCGAACAGCAGCATCGAATCGCAGGCCGCCACCACGGTGTCGACGGTGTCGTCGCGGACGGCCACCACGGCCCGGGCCTTCGCCTGGGCCAGCGCCCGCACGACCTCGGCGGGGGGCGTGTCGGCGGGCAGTGCGGCCGCGGCCGCATCCTCGTCGACGTCGGAGACGTGCACGACCGGGTCCACCCCGGCGGCGCGCAGCACCCGTCGACGGGCCGGTGACGCCGAGGCGAGCACCAGGCGCATGGTCACGTCAGAAACGCAGATTGGGGAAGCTGCCCGGACCGCCCCATTGCGGCCGGAACATGTCCTCGGGGCGGCCCCACTCGTTGCGTGGTTCCGCCGATGACGCGTGGTCGCCGCCCGGTCCCGACGCGGCGGCGACGAGCGTCACCAGCACGGCGATCTCCTCGTCGGACGGATTGCCCTTGACGATCCGCAGCAGCGGGGCCGTGCTCTCTGCGCCGATAGCGCTCTCTGCGTCGCTCACTGTGGTCTCCGCGTCGCTCACAGGGGGATGTTCCCATGCTTCTTGGGCGGCGTGTTGACCATCTTGCGTTCGAGCAGCTTGAGCGCCGTGGCGATCTGCCCGCGGGTGTGGCTCGGCGGGATGACCGCGTCGACGTAGCCGCGCTCGGCCGCGACGTACGGGTTGACCAGGGTGTCCTCGTACTCCTGCTGCAGTTGCAGCCGCAGTGCGTCGACGTCGTCCCCGTTGGCCTCCGCGTCCTTGAGCTGTCCGCGGTAGACGAACCCGACCGCACCCGAGGCGCCCATGACGGCGATCTGCGCCGTCGGCCACGCCAGGTTGACGTCGGCACCCATGTGCTTGGAACCCATGACGTCGTAGGCGCCGCCGTAGGCCTTGCGGGTGATGATGGTGATCTTGCCGACCGTGGCCTCGCCGTAGGCGTACAGTAGCTTCGCGCCGCGGCGGATGATGCCGTTGTATTCCTGGTCGGTGCCGGGCAGGAAGCCGGGCACGTCGACCAGCGTGATGATCGGGACGTTGAAGGCGTCGCAAGTGCGCACGAACCGCGCGGCCTTCTCCGATGCGTTGATGTCGAGGCAGCCCGCGAACTGCGTCGGCTGGTTGGCGACGATGCCGACGCTGCTGCCGTCGACCCGACCGAAACCGACGATCACGTTCGTCGCGTACTCGGCCTGCACCTCGAGGAACTCGTCGTCGTCGAGGATGCGACGGATGACCTCGTGCATGTCGTACGGCTGGTTGGGGGAGTCCGGGATCAGGGTGTCGAGTTCGAGGTCCTCCTCGGTGAGGGTGTCCTCGATCGAGCCCGCGGCGGGCTGCGCCACCGGCAGCTTCGGCGCCTCGGCGCGGTTGTTCGACGGCAGGTAGCTGAGCAGGTCCTTGACGAAGTCGAGGGCGTCCTCCTCGTCACCCGCGACGTAGTGGGCGGTGCCCGACTTCGCCATGTGCGTGTGCGCGCCGCCGAGTTCCTCCATCGTGACCTCTTCACCGGTGACGGTCTTGATGACGTCCGGACCGGTGATGAACATCTGGCTCGTCTGGTCGACCATGACGACGAAGTCGGTGAGAGCCGGCGAGTAGACGTGGCCGCCCGCGGCGGCACCCATGATGAGCGAGATCTGCGGGATCACGCCGGAGGCGCGGACGTTGCGGTAGAAGATCTCGCCGTAGAGGCCGAGGGAGACGACGCCCTCCTGGATGCGTGCGCCGGCACCCTCGTTGATGCCGATCAGCGGGCGACCGGTCTTGACCGCGAGGTCCATCACCTTGACGATCTTCTCGCCGTAGACCTCGCCGAGGCTGCCGCCGAAGACGGTGACGTCCTGGCTGAACACGCAGACCTCGCGGCCGTCGATGGTGCCGTAGCCGGTCACCACGCCGTCACCGAGAGGGCGGCGTTCGGCCAGGCCGAAGTTGGTGCTGCGATGGCGTGCGAGTGCGTCGAGTTCCACGAACGAACCCTCGTCGAGCAGGTGCGTGATGCGCTCGCGGGCGGTGAGCTTGCCCTTGGCGTGGGTCTTCTCGACGACCGCCTCGCCCATCGGGTGCTTCGCCTCGTCGAGTCGATTGCGCAGATCGGCGAGCTTGCCCGCCGTCGTGTGGATGTCGGGAGCAGCGTCGTCGTCACGCGAAGCAGTCGTCATGGTCATCGATGCTAACGACAGAACTGTGAGCCACGTCAACCGGATCAACGTGAGATTGGCCTCACGTTTCCGAGCGATCGGTCGGCGCTTCCGGATATCGCTCGCCAACCGACGCCGGAGCAGTAGCGTGATCGGACATGAGCATCGACGAGGACACCCTGCGCACCGGACTGGACGGCACCCGCTGGCACACGATCGAAGTGGTCGAGTCGACCGGATCGACCAACGCCGACCTGCTGAGTCGCGCGGCGGATGAACAGGTCGCCGGGACGGTGCGCCTGACCACCGACCAGACCGCGGGGCGCGGGCGCCACACGCGCGTGTGGGAGGCGCCCGCAGGAAGCCAGATCGCGATGTCGGCGGCGGTCGACGTGGGCGGCCGCACCGAACATCTCGGGTGGCTGTCGCTGATCGCCGGTCTGGCGGTGGCCGGGGCCGTCGAGTCGGTCGCCGGGGTCCGGCCGACGCTGAAGTGGCCGAACGACGTCCTGATCGACGATCGCAAGGTGTCGGGCATCCTGTCCGAGTATAGCGGCACCGGCACCGCGGGTGTCGCGGTGATCGGTGTCGGCGTCAACACCACGATGACCGCCGAGCAGCTGCCGGTGCCGACCGCGACGTCACTGCAGATCGTTATCGGCGGCGACGTGCCCGTCACCGAGTTGGCCGCGGCCTACCTGCGCGGGCTGTCCGACCTGTTGACGCGGTGGCCCGACGACATCGAGGGGCTCGCCGCGATGTACCGCGATCGCAGCGACACGGTGGGCCGTCGGGTGCGGCTCGCACTGCCCGGCGACCGGGAGATCGTCGGGACCGCGACGGGTATCGACGAGTCGGGCCGGATCGTCGTCGACGCCGACGGCCGTGGAATGGTCGTCGCGGCCGCCGACGTCACACATCTGCGGCCCGCCGACTGAGATCCGGCCGCGCCGGTTCAGGGCCGTCGAATGCTCTTGTGTCCCATGGCGGGGATCAGTGAGAAGATCGGCAGCCCGATGACGAGGTGCACGATCGCGGTGGCGATGCCGACCGAGAACTGCGCCGACAGCAGCAACGGGACCAGCACCGATGCGGTGATCAGCAGACCGACGATCCACCGGAAGAACTGATCCGGGGACGGCGTGACCAGTTGGAGCACGTACCAGAGAGCGGCTGCGGCGAGCGCGCAGAGGAAGCCGACGACGGCGAACCAGATCTCGTCGCGGGCCACCGGGTTCCAGACACCGAACCGGCCGGCCTCGTTGACGCGCTCGACGATGGTGCGCAGTACCCACGCCACCAGCCAGGCGGCGAGCCCGGTCACCACGCCGGTCATGACGACACCGCCGACGAACATGGTCGGGTTGATGTCGGGACCGGGACGCTGTCGTGGGGCCCGCTGCCGGTACGGCGCCGACCGGCTGTAGGCCTGGGCGTCGGCGTCGTATCCCGGCTCGTACCGCGCGGTCCGCGGATCGCGCGGGTCTCGGGGATCCTGGTAGCTCATGCTGCCTTCCTCGCATTGGTCTGCGAGCAGTCTACCGATCGCCGGAACCGGGACGCCCGGCACGAACGTAAGCTGACAGCCATGTCCTACCCACGGGAGAACCTCGCACCCGGCGAGGAGATCGTGCTGCATTCCCACCCCCACTGGAAGTGCCTGATCGGGCCGTTTCTGCTGTTCGTCGTGATCACCGCGATCGCCGGTGTGCTCGCGGGCATGGCCACCGGTTCGACGATCGGGCCGGGCGCGACGATGGTGCTGCTCATCATCATCGGTGTCCTCTGGCTCCTCGGGCTCGTGTGGTTCTTCGTGCGCCCGCTCGTGTCGTGGTCGTCGACGCACTTCGTGCTGACCGATCGGCGGGTCATCTTCCGCAACGGCATCCTCACGCGCTCGGGCATCGACATCCCGATCCGGCGGATCAACACCGTCGAGTTCCGGCACGGGCTGATCGACCGGATGCTGCGCACCGGGACGCTGATCATCGAGTCGGCGTCCGACGATCCGTTGACGTTCGACGACATCCCGCAGGTCGAGCGGGTGCATGCCCTGCTCTATCACGAGGTGCTCGACCTGCAGGACGACGACCTGGTATCGCATGACGAGAACGATTCGGTGATCCGGGACGGCCGCGATCACCGCCACGACGACGAGGGGCGACGACGGTGACCGATGTTCTGCTGGCCGAGGACGACTCCGCGATCGCGGAGCCGCTGGCGCGGGCATTGACCCGGGAGGGTTACGGGTGCGAAGTGGTGACCGACGGTGCCGCGGCGCTCGAACAGGCCCGTGACCACCGGTTCGAACTGCTGATCCTCGATCTCGGACTGCCGGAGATCGACGGGCTCGAGGTGTGCCGTCGCATCCGGACCGAACGGCCGCAGTTGTCGGTGCTGATGCTGACCGCTCGCACCGACGAGGTGGATTTCGTGGTGGGGCTCGACGCGGGCGCCGACGACTACGTCGGCAAACCGTTCCGGCTGGCCGAACTGCTGGCCCGCGTCCGGGCTCTGCTGCGCCGGCAGCAGAGCGTCGACGAAGTGCTCGACGGCGGTGACATCCAGCTCGACACGCGCGGGCGACGGGTGCTGGTCAACGGCACCGACCTGGTGCTCGCCAACCGGGAGTTCGACCTGCTGCGCTTCCTCATGGAACGGGCGGGCCAGGTGGTCAGCCGTGACGAGATCCTGACCGAGGTGTGGGGATCGGCGACCGACCTTCGGTCGTCGAAGACCCTCGACATGCACATCTCGTGGCTGCGCCGCAAGATCGGCGACGACCAGCGCGACCGCCCACGGCACATCGTCACCGTGCGCGGCGTCGGGTTCCGGTTCGATCCGTGATGCCGACCCGCTGATCCGCCCGTCATGCGCCGCCGGATTCTGAACACGATGATCGCCATGCTGTTGGCGGTCGGTCTGCTGCTGGGTGTGCCGCTGTCGGTGATCGCCTGGTGGTGGGTGGCCGACAACGCGCATCAGTCGCTCGACAGCCGCCTCAAGCTGATCTCCGCCCAGCTGATCCGGCAGGAGGGGGAGCAGGGCCGGATCGAGCCGGGGTCGCTGGATGCGGACGCGTTCCGGGTGCTTCTCCCCGAGGGCGGCCGGTTGATGATCCACTATCCGACCGCCGCCGGAGACGATGCGGTGACGGTGATCGGCGGGCCCATCGAGGGCCCCGCGATGGCCGACTCGCTCGGTCTCGGCAACGCGGGATCGCTGGTGCTGGAGATCCCGTTGTCGCAGGTGCGTGACGACCAGCTCGCCGCGGTCGGCATCGTCGTGCTGGTGGTGGCGAGTTCGATCGCGGCCGGCACGATCGTCGCCGCGGTGACCGCCGGGCGGGTCGCGGACCCGTTGATCGATCTCGCGGGCCGCGCGGCGGCGATGGCCAAGGGCGACTTCCGGTCGGAATGGAAGTCGTACGGGATCAGCGAACTCGACCGCTTGTCGACGGCCCTGGGCGACGCGAATGCGGAGATCGCGCTGCGCCTCGAGCGCGAGGGCGAGATCGTCGGCGACGTCTCGCATCAGCTGCGCAGCCGTCTGACCGCGATCCAGCTCCGCCTCGACGAGCTGTCGTTGCACGACGACCCGGCCGTCGTCGTGGAGGCCGAGGCAGCGCTGGAGCAGGTGGAGCGCCTGTCGCGGGAGCTCGACGAGATGGTCGCCGCCTCACGCAACGACCCGGGTGTACCCGCCGAGATCGACGTCGACGAGATGGTGCGGACACTGGTCGGCGATTTCCGGGCCGCGTTCGCCGCGGCCGGCCGCTCGATCACGGCACATTTCAGCGATCAGCCGACGGCACTGAGCGCACGGCCGGGCCGCCTGCGCGAGGCGGTGAGCGTGCTGGTGGACAACGCGCTACAACACGGTGGTGGCGAATGCCGGATCGCGGTCGACGGTCTGCCCTCGGCCGACATGCTGCGGATCACCGTCGCCGACGACGGTGCCGGTGTCGACGACGAATTGGTGGGGCTGATCTTCCGCCGCGGATTCTCCGCCGGACGGGGTAACGGGGTGGGCCTGTCGCTGGCGCGCGCGTTGGTGGAGGCCGACGGAGGCCGGCTCGAACTCACCTCTCGCCGGCCGGCGGTGTTCTCCATCGTCGTGCCGTCGGCGCACGCACCGGCTGCCGACGGGGTCGACGCCCGACCGACGCCGTCACCGGTCAGGCGTGACCGAGTTCCTCATCGTTGAGTTCCTGCAGGGTCGGATGCACGTCGGTGGACCCGGCCTCGGCGCCGCGCAGCTTTTCCTCGGGAAACGCGAACTTGCGCAGCGCCCAGAACCGGAAGGCCATCTGCAGCAGGTTGCCGATGACGAAGCCGAGGACGAAGTCGAGGACCGCGATCTCGAGCCGGTTCCCGGAGGTGCGCATGTCGAAGACGTTGTTCGCCAGCCACAGCGGGGCCGACGCGAGGACCACGCCGATGCCGCTGATCACGAAGAACAGCAGCGCCTCGTGGCTGCGTTCGCGGCCGCCCCGGTTGCGGAACGCCCATTCCCTGTTCAGAACGTAGCTGAGGATCATCGCCGCCGTGCCGGAGATGACGCGCGCCACCACCGGCTTGGCCTCCAGGATGGTGAAGGTCAGCAGGTAGAAGATCGCCAGGTCGAAGACGAAGGTGGTGCCGCCGACGAGCGCGAACTTGATGAGCTCGTTGTGTTTGAGAGCCAGCCGACGAACCGGCGCGGGCAGTCGAGCGACCAGCTCGTCGATGAAGGGCACAAGGTCCGAGTCTACGAAACCGAACCTGTGGGTAACTTCAACGGGCGGTCATGCGAATGATGTCCGTGTCGTGCCACGATGTGTCGCGTGAGCACCAGCGGCCGTGAACCCGGCGTACCCACCCGGTCGGAGACCGGCATGCCCACCGTGACCATGATCGGTGGCGGGCAGTTGGCGCGGATGACGCATCAGGCGGCGATCGCGCTGGGCCAGTGCCTGCGCGTGCTGGCGGCCGGTGAGAGGGATCCGGCGGCGCAGGTGAGCGCGGATGTGGTGCTGGGATCGCACGACGACCTCGACGATCTGCGACGCGCGGCGAGCGGTGCGGTGGCGTTGACTTTCGATCACGAGGGTGTGCCGTTGGCGCATCTGCAGGCGCTCGAGGCCGAAGGCGTCACGGTGCTGCCACCGTCGAAGGCATTGCATTTCGCCCAGGACAAACTGGCGATGCGGACTCGGCTGGCCGAACTCGGGCTACCGATACCGGACTTCGCCGACCTCACCGGCGATCGGGAGTCGGCGCGCGCGGCGCTGATCGAGTTCGGTGACGCGCACGGCTGGTCGATCGTCCTGAAGGCCATCCGCGGGGGATACGACGGTCGCGGCGTGTGGCTGCTCGACGACCGCGACGAGGCGCTGGCCGTCTTCGACGCGCAGCACCCGGCCGGTGTCGGGCTGATCGCCGAGCAGATGGTGCCGATGCGGCGGGAACTGTCCGCGATGATCGCGCGGTCTCCGTTCGGTCAGGGCGCCGCGTGGCCCGTGGTCGAGACGATCCAACGGAAGGGACAGTGCGCGGTCGTGCTCGCGCCGGCGCCGGGGTTGTTCGACGATGTCGCCGGCGACGCCCAGCAGATGGCGTTGCGGCTCGCCGACGCGCTGGGCGTCGTCGGGGTGATGGCGATGGAGTTGTTCGAGACCGTCGACGGCGGGCTGCTGGTGAACGAACTCGCGATGCGTCCCCACAACAGCGGTCACTGGACGATGGACGGCGCGGTGACCTCGCAGTTCGAACAACACCTGCGGGCCGTCCTCGACTATCCGCTCGGGGCGACCGCGCCGCGCGCACCGATCACGGTGATGGCCAACATCTTGGGGGCCGAGCAGGCGCCGTCGATGTCGATGGACGAGCGCTTGCACCACCTGATGGCCCGCATGCCGGACGCGAAGGTGCATCTGTACGGTAAGGGCGAGCGTCCCGATCGCAAGATCGGGCACGTGAACATTGTTGGCACGACCAGTGATTCGGTGGCCGACGTCCGGGAACGCGCGGAGCGTGCCGCGCACTGGATGTCGTGCGCCGAGTGGACCGACGGATGGGATGCACACGCATGAGCGACGCACCGACCGACATCGACCCCGTTCCGCACGTCGCCCCGCGCGTCGGATTGATCATGGGCAGCGACTCGGACTGGTCGACCATGGAGTCCGCGGCCGAGGCGCTCGCAGAGTTCGAGGTCGGCTTCGAGGTGGGGGTGGTGTCCGCGCACCGCACCCCCCAGCGCATGCTCGACTACGCCTCCGGCGCCGCCGATCGCGGTATCGAGGTGATCATCGCGGGTGCCGGTGGGGCCGCCCATCTTCCGGGTATGGTCGCCTCCGCGACGCCGCTGCCGGTGATCGGTGTGCCGGTGCAGTTGCGGACGCTCGACGGACTCGATTCGCTCCTCTCGATCGTCCAGATGCCCGCCGGTGTGCCGGTGGCGACGGTGTCGATCGGCGGCGCCCGCAATGCGGGACTGCTCGCGGTTCGCATCCTCGCGTCGTCGGACACCCGATTGCGTTCGCGCATGGTCGAATTCCAGCAGGGTCTGGAGGCAATGGTGATGGAGAAGGACGAGGCGTTGCGCAAGAAGCTGTTGGGGGACTGAGGCGCTCGGCAGATCCCGGGATCACGTCAGCTTGGTCACCAGAAATTCGAGCACCTGCTCGCGGACGTCGTAGGTGGGCTGGCCGGGCTCGTCGATGAGGTGTTCGGTGAGCACCGAGTGCGGCGGCATGTACGAATCGGGGTTGGCTGCGTCGTCGGGCAGTTCGACGGCGAGGAACGCATCACCGAGCTGCTCGCGGAGGAACTCGAAGCGTTGGCCGGGAGACAGCCGGTCGCCGGCGAAACGCAAACCCATGACCTGCAATCCGGCCGCACAGCGGGAACGGACGCGTGCCAGGTCGGCGTCGTTCAGATCGATCGAACGGCTGCGCGCGGGCACGATGCCGAACGGCAGCGACGGTTGGGAGAGGACCGGTGCGAGCAGACGGTCGTCGGTGGCCATCGCCAGCGCGAAACCGCCGGTGAAACACATCCCCACGGCGCCGACGCCCGGCCCGCCGCAGCGCTCGTGTTCTCGGGCGGCCAGGCCGCGCAACCAATCCGCGATCGGTGAGGTCTTTCCGGTTGCCAGCACGGTGAACTCGCGGCTGATGCAGGCGCGTGCGATGGTGCCCATCATGTTTCGGGTCGCGCCGAGCCGCCCGAGGTTGGCCGGGTCGGGGTCGCGGCCGTCGACGCCGAACAGCGACGGCATCACCGCGGTCAGGCCACGACCGGCGACCGCGCGGGCGAAGTCGGCGACTTTCGGTGAGATACCGGGCATCTCGGCGATCACGATCACCGCCGGGCCGGTGCCCTTGCGGTAGACACGATGTGTGACCGATCCCACCGGCTCTTCGTCGGTGGTGAAGTCATCGGTGGTGAAGTCGTCGAGGGAATCGTCGGCCATGATCTCCTCGCCACTCAGTCCGGGACGATCGTGCCGATGAGGACCGAGTCGAACAGCCGCGCCGGAAGCCGTGCGCCACGGGCGACATCCGGCGAGTCCGACGGAATGACTCGAGGCCGAACCACTGTGTGGTGCCGCGATTTTCGGATGACCCCGAACTGGCCGGCGGCAAGCACGTTCCGGACCCAGTCCGTGTGGCGACCGTAGACCAGGACGATGGAGAGTCGTTCGCCGTCCACCCATGCCATCACCGGGGTCGAGTACCGGCGACCGGATGTGCGTCCGACATGCTCGACCATCGCCCAGGGGGCGAGGCGCGGTGCCCACTGGCGCTGGATCGGATTGCTGACCGCCTTGTTGAACCGTGCGACGATCGGGGGCATCTTCATCTTCGGGTACCTCGTGTGTTTCGGGGGGTCAGGTGAGTGTGGTGGTCACGCGTTCGGTCTGCGCGAGATCGACCAGGCGCGCGGCGTCCGCATGGGACACCGTTACCAACGACGCCCCCACCACCAGTGGCGCAACGAGATTCGCGACGATGTCGTGAGCGGTTCTCCACGGGCGGGTCGACAACACACGTGCGCCCGCGGCCACTCCGTCGTCGGCGGCGGCCGCGCGTGCCGCCGCGACGACCTCCGCGGTGGATTCGCCGTCGAGAGCGGGGCCGTCGACGGCGGACCGCAATGTGTACTGGTCGCCGTGCACGCGCACCGCCGTGGCGAAGTCGGTGACCCCGACCGGGAGGTCGCGGACACCGAGGGCGAACGGATCGAGTGACGCGACAAGGAGTTCGGCCGCATCGGCGTAGGCGTCGATGTTGTCCGCCGAGGTCACCACCGCGGCCGCCGTCGTCGGGTCGGGGGCACTGGCCGCGGTACGGACGTGGGCCCCCGCCCACCACGCACCCAGCAGGATCGCGATGGTCTGCCAGTGCTCCGGCAGATCGACGGTCAGTTCGTCGCCGGGCGCGAGGCCGAGCTCGTCGACGAAGAAGTTCGCCGATTTCGCCGCCCAATTGCCCAGCGTCGCACCGGACAACTCCGTCCGCTCGCCGCTCGCGTGGTCGTAGTAGGTGACCAGTGGCTGAGACCAATCGCCGATCGCGTCGACGATGGCGGTGGTGACGGAGGCGGGTGTGGGTGAGGCGGGCGTGGCGGAGGTCATCAGTTCACGCACGTCGGTCCGTCGGTGCCGGCGGTGATCGGCGCGCGATTGTTGCCGACCTGCTCGGCCGGTGGCGTCGAATCCGCCTGTGCACCGGTGTCACTGATCGAACCGGGTCCCTCGTAGGTGTTGGTCAGGACCGCTCGCAGCCGCTTGTCCGGCAGGGTCGCATCGGCCCGCACCTCGGCGCCACCGAGTTCCTTGGCGAGCAGGTGGGCCCCGGCATCGTCGGCGGTCCGCGCATAGACCACCGAATCACGGTCGTCGGCGGGCGTGCTGGACGTCTTTCCGGTCTGGAAGCCCTTGTTGGTCAAGATGTTCGACACGTTGGTCGCCAACCCGTCGATGGTTCCGGCATTGTCGACGTCGACGGTGTAGTCGGCGCGCTCGATGCCGTCCGAGTTCTTCTTGCCGTTCAACAGGTTGTCGGTGAAGGCCTGCACCTGCTTCGGGTCGACCTCGACGACGCTCTGCTGCCCGTCGTCGCTCCATCCCTGATCGGTCACGACGGGAATCGTCGAGAACTTCACCCGACCTCCGGAGAGGTCCTTGAGTTGCTCTGCGAACTTCACGACGTCCCAATTGTCGTCGATGACCACCGACCGCGACACCGCGTCCTCCAGCTCCGACAGCTTGCCGGGGTCCGCGAGAACGTTGGCGGACAACATCTTCTGCGTCAACGACGCCATGAACACCTGCTGGCGCGTGATCCGGTCGAGGTCGCCGCGCGGGAGACCGTGCCGTTGCCGGACGAAGGACAGCGCCTGCGGACCGTTCAGTGTCTGGCGGCCGGCACGGAAGTGCGCTCCCGAAAATGGTTCGTCGACAGCATCTTTGAGGCACACGTCGACTCCGCCGACCGCCTTGGTGAGCAGCGCGAAGCCGAGCAGACCGATCTCGGCGTAGTGATCGACCTGGACGCCCGTCAGGTTCGCGACACTGTCGATCAAGGCCTTGCGGCCCGCCTGGACACCTTCGCGTTCGGCGTCGGTTTCCGATCGGCCCGCTTCCACGTCACGGCGCCGGACGCCTTCCTTGGTGGCGCCGTACGCCGCGTTGATCTTGGACATCCCGATACCCGGCACGTCGACGTAGGAGTCGCGGGGGATCGAGATGGCGGTGGCCGACGACCCGTCGTTGGGGATCCGGATCAGGATGATGGTGTCGGTGCTCGTCGACACGTCGTCGCCGGCCCGCAGCCAGTTGAGTTCCTGGGGAGAGAGCGGGTTGCCCTTGGCGTCGGTCCGGGAATCCATCCCCACCAGCAGGATGTCGGTCGCTCCGTCCGTGGGGCCGCCACCCGCGAGGTTGAGCCCGGTGAGTTGGGTGATGCTCGAGTTCAGGCCCTTGACGCTGCTCCATGCGTAGCCGGTGCACAGCAGCACCGCGGCCGACAGCAGCGCGATCAGTCCGCGACCGAGACCTCGGCGCGCGGTGGCCGACCGGAGCAATGGGCCGCGGGTGGCGGGAGCGGCGGCTGTGGCGGGTGCGGCCGTCTCGGAGACCTGCTGCGGTGCCTCGGAATCGGGACGGGGGCGGCTCTTCTGCTTCTTGTGGATCTCGCCGGATGAGCGTCGTGTGCCGGTCGAATTGTCCCGTGCCGAATTGCCCTTACCCGAATCGCCCCGAGCCGAATCGCCCTTGGCGGGCCGATCGGTGCGCCGCGGTGTCTCCGGAGGCGGTGTCCGACGCCGTGGTCGGGGCTCACCGGTGTCGGCCGGTCGTCGGCGCTCGCCGGCGTCGGCGGGACGGCGACGTTCGGCTGGGTCGGCGGTGCGGCGACGTTCGGCTGGATCGGACAGGCGGCGACGTTCGGCAGGGTCTGCGGTGCGGCGACGTTCGGCAGGGTCGGCGGGGCGGCGACGCACGGACCGTTCGGCCTGCTGGCCATCGCTGCGCGGCCGCGCACGCCGGGTCCGGTCCTCGGGAGGCCCGCCGGCCGGCGCGCGACCACCGGGACGTCCGGGTACACCATCGGGTCGAAACTCCACGGGCCGGTCAGTCCCTCTCGTCATCGCAGAACACCGGCGTGACGCATGTTCATGCCGTTATTCATGGTGTAGATGTTGCTGTTCTGACGCCAGGCTACTGAAGTGGCGCTCGAATATCGGGAACGCAACGCCGAGCGTCCCCGAGACGAATGCAACATCACGCCCGACATGTCCCGAGCGTGCGGGTACGGCACGATGTGTGCCATGAGTTCGACCACCTACATCGTCGGCGCCGGTGGCCAGCTGGGAACCGCGTTGCGGAACAACCCCGCGACGGACACGACCGTCCGTGCGCTCACATCGGCCGACATCGACATCACCGATTCCTCGTCGGTGCGCGCGGCCCTCGCCGCGTTGCAGGCCGACGACGTCGTGCTGAATTGCGCTGCGTACACCAATGTCGACGCCGCCGAATCCGACGTCGTGTCGGCCACCGCGGTCAATCGGGACGGGCCCGAGAACCTGGCCCGGATCGCTTCCGCGGCCGGTGCCCGGCTGATCCACGTCTCGACCGACTATGTCTTCGCCGGGGCGGCCGCCACCGACGACGCGCCGCGACGCACGCGGCCGTACGAACCCGGAGACGTCACCGGCGTGCCGGAGACGGTGTACGGCGCCACCAAACTCGACGGGGAGCGAGCCATGGCGGCCGCTGATCCGCGGGCGACGGTCGTGCGCACCGCCTGGGTCTATACCGGCCATCGCGACAGCCCGGATTTCGTCGGCACGATGCGGCGCCTCGAGGCCGACCGTGACCAGATCACCGTCGTCGACGACCAGACCGGGTCGCCGACCTACGCCGTCGATCTCGCCGCCGGACTCTGGGAACTCGCCGAACCCCGGTTTCGCGAGGTGACTGCGGGCGCGGTGTTGCACGCCACAAACGAGGGCAGCGTCACGTGGTACGAGGTGGCGCGCGCGGTCTTCGCCGAGGTCGGCGCCGACCCCGGACGCGTCCACCCGTGCACCACCGCCGAGTTCCCACGGCCGGCTCCGCGACCTGCGTATTCGGTGCTGTCCGGGGCGTCGTGGACGGCCGCCGGCCTGACGCCTCTGCGTGACTGGCGATCGGCTCTGCACGCCGCGGTTGTCACGGGCGCGACGGTGCATGGCTGACGGGCCCGGTGACGCGGCGCCGCGCACGGACCGCGGAGTTGGTTACCCTGACCCGGTGACCGCTCAGCTTGCCGTCGTGACGGTGACATATTCCTCGGGGGAACATCTCACGACGTTCTTGCGCAGCCTGGAGAAGGCGACCGAGACCCAGCCACGGGTGATCATCGCCGACAACGGGTCGACCGACGGTGCTCCCGAGGCCGCTGAGCAGGAGTTCGACAACGTCACGCTCATCCACACCGGGGGGAATCTCGGCTACGGCGGTGGCATCAACCGTGCGGTCGCCGAGGTCGATCCGGACGTCGAGTTCATCGCGATCGCCAACCCCGACGTCGACTGGGGGCCGGACTCGCTGGACGAACTCCTCGCCGCCGCACGACGCTGGCCGCGGGCCGGATCCCTGGGGCCGCTGATCCGTGAGCCCGACGGGTCGGTCTATCCGTCGGCACGCCGCGTCCCCGACCTGGTGTCCGGCGTGGGCCACGCGCTGTTCGGCACGATCTGGAAGTCGAATCCGTGGACGCGCGCCTACCGCGCCGACGACGCCCCGCCGAGCGAACGGCCGGTGGGCTGGCTCTCCGGCTCGTGTCTGCTGATGCGCCGCGCGGCGTTCGACGCGGTGGGTGGCTTCGACACGCGCTACTTCATGTATATGGAGGACGTCGATCTCGGCGACCGACTCGGCAAGGACGGCTGGCTCAACGTCTACGTGCCCAGCGCGGAGATCGTCCACACCAAAGGTCATGCGGCGGGACGCGATCCGGAGAAGATGCTGCCGGCGCACCACCGCAGCGCCTATCGATTCCAGGCGGACCGTAACCCCGGTCCGTGGCGGGCGCCCCTGCGCCTCGCCCTTCGCGTCGGCCTGGCCGCACGCTCTCGGGTCGCGGTCCTCGCGGCCCGCCGCAGTCGGGACAGCAATTCGGGAGGAACCCCCAATGACCAGTGAGAATCCGTCCGCCTCGCCGGCCGTGCAGGCGGTGGTGCTCGTCGGTGGCAAGGGCACGCGGCTGCGTCCGCTGACGCTCTCGGCCCCCAAACCGATGCTGCCGACCGCGGGGGTCCCGTTCCTCACGCACCTGCTGTCGCGGATCAAGGCGGCCGGCGTCGACGACGTGGTGCTCAGCACCTCGTTCCAGGCGCATGTGTTCTCCGAGTACTACGGCGACGGGTCCAAGCTCGGGCTGAAGCTGCGGTACGTGACCGAGACCGAACCCCTGGGCACCGGCGGCGGCATCCGCAACGTCCTCGACGACCTGACCGCCGACACCATCCTGGTGTTCAACGGAGACGTGTTGGGCGGCACCGATATTCGCGAGGTGCTGACCACGCACGCGGAGAGTGACGCGGACGTCACCATGCATCTGGTCCGCGTCAGCGATCCGCGCGCGTTCGGGTGCGTACCGACCGACGAGACCGGCCGGGTGACCGACTTCCTCGAGAAGACGCAGGACCCGCCGACCGATCAGATCAACGCCGGCACCTACGTGTTCAAGCGTTCGATCATCGAGCAGATCCCGCCCGGCCGGCCCGTGTCGGTGGAGCGCGAGGTCTTCCCGAGACTGCTCGCCGAGGGGCGACACATCCAGGGCCACGTCGACCACGCCTACTGGCGCGACATGGGTACCCCGGAGGACTTCGTCCGCGGTTCGGCGGACCTGGTGCGTGGTATCGCGCCCTCGCCGGCGCTCGGCGACCGGCACGGGGAGTCCCTGGTGCACGAGGGGGCCGGAGTGGGACCGGGCGCGGTGCTGATCGGCGGCACCGTCGTCGGCCGGGGCGCCGAGATCGGTCCGCGTGCCCGCCTCGACGGTGCGGTCGTCTTCGACGGCGCGGTGATCGAGGCCGGTGCGGTGGTGGAACGCTGCATCATCGGATTCGGTGCGCGGATCGGTCCGCGGGCGCTGCTGCGCGACACCGTGGTGGGCGACGGCGCCGACATCGGCGCACGCTGCGAGCTGCTGCGCGGGGCCCGGGTGTGGCCGGGAGTTCAGGTGCCGGACAACGGCATCCGCTTCTCCACCGACATCTGACGGTGTCCTCGGCGCGCCGGGGTCAGCGCGCCTTCGCCGCGGCCAGCACCCCGGCGCCGAGTGGGATGACGACCGGCAGCAGTCGCTCGTCGTCGGCGATGATCATCGCCGCCTCGCGGGCGGCGGCGGCCGGCGGATCCGTGCGTGACCGGTCGGCGACGGCGCCGTCGGCGGTCGCGTTGTGGACCACCACCACGCCGCCGGGCCGCAATATCCGGATCGCCTCGGACACGTAGGTCGGCAGATGGATCAACGGCCCGTCGACGAAGACGAGGTCGTAGGACTTGTCCGCAAGTCGCGGGAGTACGTCGCGAGGGGTGCCGTTGATGAGTCGGGTGCGGGTGGGCGCGATCTGCGCGCTCGCGAACGACTGCCGGGCCGCCCGATGGTGTTCGGGTTCCGGGTCGATCGTGGTGAGCACGCCGTCGGATGCCATCCCGTTGAGCAGCCACAGGCCGCTGACGCCGGCGCCGGTGCCGATCTCGACCACCGCATGCGCGTCACAGGATCGGGCCAACAATGCGAGCAACGCGCCGACCGAGGGTGCGATGGGCGTGGCACCGAGTTCGTCGGCGCGGGCCCGGGCGGCGACCAGGGCGTCGTCTTCGACGATCGCCGTCTCCGCGTAGTCGTTGAGCGCGGCCCGCCCCGCCGCCTGGGAATTCCCGGTTGATTCGGTCACCCCATGAGGTTATGACGCGACGGGCGGTTTGCGACGATCCCACGCCTGTGAGCAGGCGAAGTCGGGTCTGGCCCACATCCTCAGCGAAACCTCAGGACACTCATACGGCGACCACACGCCGGTGGGAGAGGGTTAGTCCATCGCCGCGGAATCAATCCGCGACCAGCGGTGTTGACCATCGTGAACATTCGTCGCCCGGGCGGATGCGCAGGGGAAGGGAACTGGCCACCCAACATGACTGATCCCATGGGGTCTGCAGACGTCGTCCCGGCCGGGACGGCCGGCTTCGATGCCACCGGCGACAACACGCTGATGCCATCGTGGGACGAGTTGGTGCGCGAGCACGCCGATCGGGTGTACCGCCTGGCCTATCGCCTGTCCGGCAATCAGCACGACGCCGAGGATCTCACCCAGGAGACGTTCATCCGTGTCTTCCGGTCGCTGTCGAACTACAAGCCCGGCACCTTCGAGGGCTGGCTGCACCGCATCACCACGAACCTGTTCCTCGACATGGTCCGCCGCCGCAGCAAGATCCGCATGGAGGCGCTCCCCGAGGAATACGACCGGGTCCCGGCCGACACGCCGAACCCGGAACAGATCTTCCACGACGCCAACCTGGATCCGGATCTGCAACAGGCGCTCGACGCGCTACCGCCCGAGTTCCGCGCGGCCGTCGTCCTGTGCGACATCGAAGGCCTGTCGTACGAGGAGATCGCCACCACCCTCGGTGTGAAGCTCGGCACGGTCCGTAGCCGCATCCACCGCGGCCGGCAGGCCATCCGCGACCATCTGGCCGCCAAGGGACACACCGGCAGCCGATCCGTCGCCATCGGTAGCGACCCGAACTAGTCCTGATCTGTCCCGGATGTCACGCCCGGGAACCCCGCGCCGTCCGGCGTCGTTGTCACACTCGGATAGGCTGAGTGGCCGTGTCGGGGACACGTGCGGCGGCACACTCGGCGTCAGCGCAGTAGCGTGGACGAACGTAGAGAGGCGACGGCGCACCCGGCCGCGTGCGTGGAAGGGGTGAGAGATGTGATGGAGAGCAACCGAGGAAATCCCACCTCGGGGGAGCGGGACGACAACCCGCTACCCACGTCGGATCTCCGTCGGCGACGGCGGTCGGCCTGGAATCCGGCCACCTGGACGCCGGTGACCACGTCGTTCTCTCCCAATCGCACCTACCGCGCCCCGGGCACACCCGGGGGACGCCGCTTCGCACCCACCGAACACCTGGCCGCCGAGGCGATCGCCGCATTCGTCGACGGCGAACTCGGTATGACCGCCCATATGCGGGCCGCGCAACACCTCGCGCTGTGCACCGAGTGCACGGCCGCCGTCGACGCCCAGATCGCCGCTCGTTCCCGCCTGCGTTCGGCCGGGGACGTCTCGTTGCCCGCCGGCCTGCTCGGACAGCTCAGTCAGATCCCGACCCGGGAGATCGATGTCACGCAGGCGCCCGACACCCGGTCACCGCTCACGCCCGACGGACCACTCGCACCCGGCTTCCCGGTCACCGAGACCAGCCGACCCGACGACGCGCACCGCGACACCGCCGCTCACCCCAACACGCGCGGCCGGATGAGTCGCTGGCGGGGCCGCTGACCCGTGGAGAACACCGGAGACAACGCGATCGAGAGCCCCGACGAGACCGCGCCCGATGACACAGCGCACTGGTCGGATGCCGCGCCGGGCGCTGACCCGACTCGGAATACCTTGACGGCCAACGCTTCTCGGCATGCTCCGGTGTCCCGTGAAACTGCTGCGGTGTTCGGCCGACCGAGCGGCGTCGAGGGGTCGTTCGCGCAGTCCGCACCCGGTGAACGACCCGAACCGACCGTCGCGCCGCCCGACCCGGTGCTCGCCGAGGCGTTCGGCCGCCCCACCGACGAAACCGAGACGCTCCAGCGCGATCCGCTGGCCTCCTACGGGCAGGACGAGAGCCCGCCGCCACCCGAGGATCCGTGGCGCGATCCGGAAAGCCCCGCGGCGCTCGACCGGCCGGCGCTCACCGCCCCCACTCCGGTCGAGCCCACCGACCCGGGGCCCAAACTCGGCATTCAGGACGTGCTGTTCGGCAAGCGGGTCAGCTGGGTGGCGCTGTCGACGCTGGCCGTCGTCGCACTGCTCATCGGGCTGTTCGGCGGTCTGGTCGGCCGGTGGACCGCCGAAGTCGTGTCGCCGTTGAACTCCGAGTCCGTGGAGCTGTCCCAGGGGGACGGCGATCGCGGTACCGCCCCACGGTCGGCGGTCGCGCGCGTCGCCCAGGCGGTGGAGAAGTCGGTGGTGGCCATCGACGTGCGGACCGCCAGCGCCTTCGGCACCGGATCGGGCTTCATCGTCGACAAAGACGGATACATCGTCACGAACAACCACGTCATCTCGATGGCAGCCAACGATCGCAACGCCAAACTCGAAGTGGTCTTCTTCGACCGCAAGAGGGTGCCGGCGCGCATCGTCGGGCGAGACACCAAGACGGATCTGGCCGTGATCAAGGTCGACAACATCGACAACCTGACGGTGTCCAAACTCGGCGACTCGGACAAGCTGCAGATCGGTGAGGAGGTCGTGGCCTTCGGCTCGCCGCTCGGCCTCGACCGCACCGTCACCAGCGGCATCGTCAGTGCGTTGCATCGACCGCAGGCGCTCCGGCCGGATGCCGAATCCGACACCGACGCGGTGATCGACGCCATCCAGACCGATGCCTCGATCAATCCCGGCAACTCGGGCGGACCGTTGGTCGACGACGCCGCCGCGGTGGTCGGCATCAACACCGCTGGTCTCCTGCCCGGCGGCGGTTCGGTCGGGCTCGGGTTCGCCATCCCGATCAACCAGGCCATCCCGATCGCCCAGACCCTGATCAAACAGGGCAAGGTCGACCATCCGCAGATCGGCGTGAACGCCGCGTCGGTCCGCAACGACCGGGTCCTCGGCGCCCAGGTGGTCAACGTGGTGGAAGGCGGTCCCGCCGATCAGGCCGGGGTGAAAGAGGGCGACGTCATCACCTCCTTCAACGGACGGCAGATCGACGGCGCCGACGAATTGACGGTGGCATACCGGACCGTGAAGATCGGTCAGACGGTGCCGTTCACGTACTGGCGCGACGGCCGGACATTCGACGGCACGATCACGCCGCAGAGCGATTGAGCGCGGACCGCACGGTCGGCGTACAGGCGGGTAGTAGGAGCGGTAGATGTTCAGCAGCATCGGTTGGGGCGAGATCCTGGTTCTGCTCGCGGCCGGATTGATCATTCTGGGTCCCGAACGCCTGCCCGACGCGGTGTCCTGGACCATGAAATCCGTCCGGCAGGTGCGCGACTACGCGACCGGTGCGACCAATCAGCTGAAGGACGAACTCGGGCCGGAATTCGACGAACTGCGCAAACCGTTGTCCGAGTTGAACGAATTGCGGGGAATGACCCCGCGCGCCATCGTGACCAAACACCTGCTCGACGGGGACGACTCGATCTTCACCGCCGGTCTCGACGCGACCACCGTCGACCGCTCCACCACCGAGACCCCGGAGATCAAGCCGGTGTCGGCGCCCATGCCGCAACCCGAACCCGAACGGCGGCGCCACGACGTCACGGATTGGGACGCTACCTAGGGCAGGCGTCAGCCGCGTCGCATGGTGTCGATGCCCAGACTCATGCCGGCCAATCCGCGACGCCGGACGGCGAGCTTGTCCGCCACGGCGCGCAAGGCCGACCCCGATACGGAGTCGGGGGCCGACAGCACCACCGGCTCGCCGGCGTCACCGCCCTCACGCAACGCCTGTTCGAGGGGGATCTGTCCGAGCAGTTCGACCGGCGCGCCGACCGCCCGGGTGAGGCGCTCGGCCACCCGGGCGCCGCCGCCCGAACCGAAGGGTTCCATCCGCGAGCCGTCCGGCAGCTCGAGCCAGGACATGTTCTCCACCACGCCGAGGATCTTCTGCCGTGTCTGCAGCGCGATCGCGCCGGCCCGCTCGGCCACTTCCGCCGCCGCCTGCTGGGGGGTGGTGACCACGAGGATCTCCGCCCCCGGGATCAGCTGTGCGATCGAGATCGCGACGTCGCCGGTGCCGGGGGGCAGGTCGAGCAGGAGGACGTCCAGATCGCCCCAGTACACGTCGGCCAGGAACTGTTGCAGCGCGCGGTGCAGCATGGGTCCGCGCCAGGTGACGGGGGTGTTGCCGTCGGTGAACTGACCGATCGAGATGAACTTCACCCCGTGGCTGATCGGCGGCATGATCATCCGCTCGACCTGCGTGGGTTTGGCGTCGCTGCCGAGCATGCGGGGCACCGAGTGACCGTAGATGTCCGCGTCGAGGACACCGACGGACAGTCCGCGCTGGGCCAGAGCGGTCGCCAGATTGACCGTCACGCTGGACTTGCCGACGCCACCCTTGCCGGATGCGACGGCGTACACGCGGGTCAGTGAGCCGGGCTGGGCGAACGGGATCACCGGTTCGGCCTTGTCGCCACGCAGCTTCTTGCGCAGCTCGGTGCGCTGCTCGTCGTCCATCACGTCGAGGTCGACGCGGATCGCGCCGACGCCGGGCACATCGGCGACCGCACGTTCGACCCGGCCGGAGATCTCGCTGCGCATCGGGCACCCGGACGTGGTCAGGTACACCACGACGTCGACGCTCGCGTCCGGTTTCACCACGATCGACTTCACCATGCCGAGGTCGGTGATGGGTTTGCCGATCTCGGGATCGTCGACCTTGGACAGGGCGGCGCGGACCGTGGCTTCGGTGGGTACAACTCCGGTAGTCATCACCGCCAGTTTATCGGGCGGTCGGCGGATGCCCGATCCGGACCGACTCAGCCCGCGGTGGCGGGGGTCGTCGTCGCCGCTGCTCCCGGGCGCGGCTTGGTCGTCGGCGCGGGCTTCGCCGGCGACTTGGGTGCCGGCGACTTGGGTGCCGGCGACTTGGGTGCCGCGGTGGTGGCAGGCGGTTTCGGTGCGGGAGCCGGTGCCGGCAGCAGCTGTGGTGGCAGGAGTTGCCGCGGGATCATGTTCGGTGGCAGACACAGCGCGCCGAGGCAGGTCGGTGGTGGCGGTGTCGTGGTCTCCGGCGTGGTCGTGGTGGTGCCGGGAGTGGTCGTCGTCGTGCTCGACGACGGCTTCTTCGGCTTTTTCTTCTTCTTGTCGACCGGGCGTTTGGGCTCGGGGATCGGGTTGGTCGGCATTACGCCGGTCGCATACGCGGCCGCCCACGCCAGCACGTTGGTCGCGTACTCGAGCGAGTGGTTGTAGCGCATGACCGCGGCGACCTTGTTGTTCGACGCCATGATGTCGGTGACGCCGGCGCACAGGTAGCGGCCCGCCGAGTACGTCGCATCGAAGATGTTGTTCGGGTCGGCCTTGCCGTCACCGTTGGCGTCGGACCCCCACGCCGCCCAGGTGCTCGGGATGAACTGCATCGGGCCCATCGCGCTGACATGGCCGCCGCGACCGTCGGTGATCACCGCGTTGCCCGGCAGCGACCCGTCGAGAACCGGGCCCAGGATGGGATTGATCGTCGTTCCGTACTGATCCACCGAACCGTTCGACGCGTGGTTGGACTCGATCCGGCCGATGCCGGCGAGCAGGAACCACGGCAGTTTGCACTGCGGTTCCTCGGCGCCGACCCGGTTGGCCGCGAGCTTGTAGGCCTGCAGTACGACGCCGGGAATGCCCAGCGGCCCGATCGGCAGGTCAGCGGCGATGCGGAACTGCGGTGTGACCGCGGGCTCGACGACCTTCTTCGGGGGCGGCGCGAAACCGAGCAGCGCGACCGGCGCACCCGGCACGACATCGACGGCGGCGGTCGGCGCAGCGGTCTCGACGGGCGCAGCCGCCACCGCATCGCCCTGGGCACTCGACGTCGCGGCGCCGAGCACCATGGCGCCGACCAGGATGCCTCCGGCCCCCACCGACAGCGCGCGCCGTGGCACCCGGTCACGGCGCGGACCCCGGGCGCGTCGGAACACGCGTGGACTCACCACTGCACGCTCCCCGCCACGGCTGTCGACCGTCCGCTCACACGTACTCCAAACTCGTCGCACAAGTGCATATCCCCGCCCCCGAGGTCAATCGTGGCCACCACGCCGCACCGTTACCGAGTCCGCACACCTCACCGAGGGCGGTGGGGACGTCTAAGACGGCCGACGTGACTCACGATACATATGGGTCGGTCGTCCCAGAGACCGAACCCGACAATTCTCAGTGTCAGCGTGATCCGGAGCCGTCGTGGTGGCGACGGCTGGGTTCGTGACGCGACGGGTGATCGTCGTCGTCGCCGATCGGCCGGGAGAGATCCGGCCGGCCGGTGACCAGGCGTTCGGTCAGCTCGTGGAGCAGATCGTCGAGTTCCCGACGCAGGTAATCGCGGCTGACCGTGTCGCCGACCGCCAGCCGCACCGCGGCGAGTTCCCGCGCCAGGAACTCGGTGTCGGCCTTGGTCTGCGCAGCACGCATCCGGTCCTCGTCGAGCGCGATCCGGTCCCGGTTCTCCTGCCGGTTCTGGGCGAGCAGGATCAGCGGGGCCGCGTAGGCGGCCTGCGTGGAGAACGCGAGGTTGAGCAGGATGAACGGGTAGGGGTCGAACCGCAGCGACACGGCAACCAGATTGATGGCGATCCAGACGACCACGATGACGGTCTGGATGAGCAGGTAGCGCCCGGTGCCGAGGAATCGCGCGATGCGTTCGGCGTACTTGCCGATCACGTCGTCGTCGAGGTTGAACGAGAATCCCCTACGCGGCCGTGGTGTGTCGAGTCGGCGCCCGGCCTGGTCGGTGCTCACGGACGTGCCCCCGCGGTTCCGGCCGGATCGGCCGACTCGTCGTCGGGTTCGGTTTCGCGCCAGTCGCGGGGCAGCAGATCGTCGAGCAGGTCGTCGACGGTGACAGCCCCCAACAGATGTCCTTCGTCGTCGACGACGGGCCCGCACACCAGGTTGTAGGTCGCGAAGTAGCGGGTCACGGTCTCCAGCGAATCCTCCGGACGCAGATGCGACAGGTCGGTGTCGACGATGCCGCCGACGATGTTCGCCGGTGGTTCACGCAGCAGCGCCTGCAGATGCGTGCATCCGAGGTACTTGCCGGTCGGGGTCGCGGTCGGTGGACGCACCACGAACACCAGGCTCGCCGCGGCCGGCGTCACATCCGGATCACGCACGCGCGCAAGGGCTTCCGCGATCGTCGTGGCCGGGGTCACGATGATCGGCTCGGAGGTCATCAGACCGCCGGCGGTGTCCGGGGAATGGGTGAGCAGCCGTCGGACCGGTTCGGACTCCTCGGGGTCCATCAACTCGAGCAGGGACTCGGCCTCGGCGTCGGGCAGCTCGCCGAGCAGGTCGGCCGCGTCGTCGGGGTCCATCGCCTCGAGGATGTCGGCCGCCCGATCGATGTCGAGATGGGCGAGCATGTCCGTCTGGTCGTCGGGCGGCAGTTCCTGGAGCACGTCGGCGAGGCGCTCGTCGTCGAGGGCGGCGGCGATCTCGTCGCGGCGTTTGGTCGGGAGCTCACGCAGTGCGTTGGCGACGTCGGCGGCGCGCATCCCCTCGAACTGCATCAGCGCCTGCGCCACACCCTGGCCCGGCAGGTCCAGCGCGGTCTGGGTGAGCCCGTGCACGTGGGTCCAGTCGACGACGTGGGTTTCCCCGCGCCGCCGGAACCCCTTGCGCCCGCTGCGGACCGCGACCCGCGCCACCACCCAGTCACGGGTGCGGGTGCGTTCGATCCCCAGATCGACGACGGTGACGTCGACGGCGGCGAGGTCGGCGAGGTCGGGATCGTCGACGCGGACCCGAGTGTCGAGGATCTGCCCGATGGCCAGCGCCTCACCCGGCCGCAGGTGCAGCCGGCGCAGGCTGACCGTTCCGGTGTTCAGCGTGACCGCCTGCGGTTCGATGGTGGTGACTCGCAGCATCGGGACGAAGATCCGCCGGCGCGTCGTCAGCTCGACCGCGAGGCCCAGCGCCCGCGGCTGCTGGCCGGGCAGGCGGACGGCGATCACCACATCGCGCACACGACCGATCGACTCGCCGTCGGGTCCGAGCACGGCGAGGCCGACCAATCTGGCCACGAAGACCTTGCTCACCGGCGCCATGGCAGTAAGGGTAGTGGCAATGCGACGATGGACTGTGTCTGCGCACCGACACGCCGGAAGGACCACGACATGACCAACCCCATGCGTCAGGGGCAACCCGGACAGGGCCTGCCGACCCCGCCGAAGGGCTGGCCGATCGGCTCCTACGGCACCTACGCCGAGGCGCAGCGGGTCGTCGACTACCTCTCCGACGAGAACTTCACCGTGCAGGACGTGACGATCGTCGGTGTCGACCTCATGCAGGTCGAGCGTGTCATCGGCCGGTTGACCTGGGGCAAGGTGATCGGGACCGGACTGGTGTCGGGGGCGTGGCTCGGCCTGTTCTTCGGCCTGCTCGTCTACCTGGTGGTGGGTGGATCGATCGCCGGGCCACTGCTGTTCGGCATCATCGGCGGCGTCATCTTCGGATTGATCTCCACCGCGATCCCTTACGCCGCGACCCGCGGACAGCGCGATTTCGCGTCGACGATGCAACTCGTGGCCGGCCGATACGACGTGATCTGCGATCCGAAGTCCGCCGAGCGGGCTCGCGACATGCTCAGCAAGCTCCCGCCGGGCTGACGCGCGGATCGACGGAGGTCACGAATTCGTCACCGACAAACAGCAATTCACTTCGTCGGAGATCACGATTCCGAACATTGTGGCACGCCCATGCCGAATGTGTTGCATGTCACGAACGTAGGCGGATAACGTTACGCAGCAGACGGCCACCGGTGCTGCCCGATCTTCCTGCACCGGGAACGACACCGAGGAGGCTGCGTGCGGTTCCGCTCTGGCAGTTCGGACAGTTCTCGACCATCGGGGGACCGATCGTCAAGGCGCGTAAGGCGAAAGCTGTTGGTGGCGACGGCGGCTCTGGCCACCGCGTTGCCGATCGTGACGGCGTGCGGCTCCGGCTACACGCCCCGTGTCATCAACATCTATCCGCCCGCCGACGGTGCGTCGTTCATCGACAAGGTCGGACAGAAGTGCTCGCAGGAGTCCAACGGCGCGTACACGATCGTGACGATCCCGCTACCGAAATCTGCCGACGACCAACGACTCCAGCTGGCCCGCCGCCTGGCCGGTAACGACCACGGACTCGACCTCATGGGTATGGACGTGGTCTGGACGGCCGAGTTCGCCGATGCCGGTTGGCTTGTCCCGGTGCCCGAGGACATGGCCAAGAAGGTCGCCTCGGTGACTCTCGGTGGTCCGCTCGAGACCGCCCTGTGGAAGACCGCCGATGACCCCACCGCGCGCCTCTACGCGATTCCCACCTGGACCAACACTCAATTGCTGTGGTACCGGCCCGATCTCATGCGTCAATATCTCGACGGGCGGCAGCCGCCGACCACCTGGGCGCGCATGATCGCCGACACCCAAGCGATCCGCGCAAAGGGCGGCCCGAGTTACATCATGGTGCAGGGCAAGCAATATGAGGGCTTGATGGTGTGGTTCAACTCGTTGCTCGTCAGTGCCGGCGGGGCCGTGTTGGATCCGAAAAACCCGGACAAGCAGACGCTCAACGACACCCCGGAGCACCGCCAGGCGACGGTCACCGCCCTGCGCACCATGAAAGCGGTCGCCACCGCGCCGGGACACGATCCGTCCCTGACGAACTCCGACGAGTCGTCGGCCCGGCTCGGAATGGAGAACGGAGACGCCGCATTCGAGGTCAACTGGCCGTTCGTGTTCTCCTCGATGCGGTCGAATGCCGCAGCCGGTGATGTGCCCTTCTTCCAGGAGATGACGCGGTACCAGGAGATGTTCGCCGACCCGGACAACCCGCCCGCCGACAGCGAACTCGGCCCGGTGAACGCGACGGTCCGCACGAAGTTCAATTTCGCCCGCTATCCCGGCATCCGCGAGGGCAAACCCTCGCGAACCACGCTGGGCGGCATCAACATCGCGGTGGCGAGCACCTCGCAGCAGAAGGACCTGGCGTTCCAGGCCGCGCAGTGTCTCACCAGCGAGGAAGCGCAGAAGGTCTACGCCATCGAAGGTGGCACCCCGCCGACCATCGCCTCGATCTACGACGACCCGGCGTTCAAGGCGGCCTATCCGATGGGTGACGACATCCGCACCCAACTCGAGGCGGAGAACGCCGCCATCCGACCGGCATCTCCGGTTTACCAGGCGATTTCGACTCTGATCACCGCGTCGTTGAGCCCGGTCGGCGCGTGGGATCCACAGACGAAGGTCGACGAACTCGCCGAGCAGGTACAGAAGGCGATCGATGGGGAAGGGCTGATCCCGTGACGACCGGAGACAACGACGACGCGCAGGCGCGCGCGGGTCGGCACTCACTGCCCAACGACCAGGGCGGCGGGACCCCGCGCGAACCGTCGGTGCGGCCACCCGCGTCGAGCCGGCCCGCCGAGGCCGGCTCCGGTGGGGGCGGTGCGGGAGAATGGATTCCGCCCGCCGAGACGGCTCGGCCCGCACGCACCGACGAGGCCGGGGTGGCCACGGCCGCGGGCACGACGGCGGTCGCGACCGCAACCAGGCCCGACGCCGAGAAGGCCGGGAAGGCCGGGAAGATCAGCGAGGGCCGCTCCGCCGACCGTCGCCTGGCGTTCTGGCTCGTCGCGCCGGCCGCGCTGATGATGCTGCTCGTCACCGGCTACCCGATCGTCTACGCGTTCTGGCTGTCCCTGAACAAGATGAGCCTGTCCGCGCCGGGCGAGCGAGAGTTCGTCTGGCTGGGCAACTATGCCACCGTGCTCACCGACAATTATTGGTGGACATCGCTTCTGATCACGCTGTTCATCACCGTCGTGTCCGTGGTCATCGAGTTGGTGCTCGGTATGGCGGTGGCGTTGGTGATGCACCGCACCATCTTCGGCCGGGGCACCATCCGAACCGTGGTGCTGATCCCGTACGGCATCGTGACCACGGCGGCCGCGTTCTCCTGGTACTACGCGTGGACGCCGGGCACCGGCTACCTGGCCAACCTGCTCCCCGACGGGAGCGCACCGCTCACCGAGCAGTGGCCGTCGCTGTTCATCATCATCCTCGCCGAGGTGTGGAAGACCACGCCGTTCATGGCGTTGCTGCTGCTGGCGGGACTCGCCCTGGTACCCGACGATCTGCTCAAGGCCGCCCAGGTCGACGGCGCGGGTGCGTGGACTCGCCTGTGGCGCATCATCATCCCGCTGATGAAACCGGCCATCCTGGTCGCGCTCCTGTTCCGCACGCTGGACGCGTTCCGCATCTTCGACAACATCTATGTGCTGACCCGCGGCTCCAACAACACCTACTCGGTGTCGATGTTGGGCTATGACAACCTTTTCAAGGCGTTCAACCTCGGTGTCGGGTCCGCGATCAGCATCCTGATCTTCCTGTGTGTGGCGCTCATCGCCTTCATCTTCATCAAGGGCTTCGGCACCGCGGCGCCCGGCTCCGAGAACGAGGGGAGGTAGATCGTGCGGCACAGTGCGAAGAGCCGGGTCTGGTGGACGATCGTCAACATCCTGGTGGTCCTCTACGCGATCATCCCGTTGCTGTGGATCGTCAGCTTGTCCTTCAAACCCCCGGGCAGCGTCAAGGACGGCAGTTTCATCCCGAAGGAATGGACCTGGGAGAACTACCAGGGCATCTTCGAGACCAGCGCGTTCACCAGCGCGCTGCGCAACTCCATCGGCATCGGCCTGATCACCACGGTCATCGCGGTGGTGCTCGGCACCATGGCTGCGTATGCGGTTGCGCGCCTGGACTTCCCGGGTAAGAAGCTGCTGATCGGCGCCGCCCTGCTGATCGCGATGTTCCCGCAGATCTCGCTCGTCACACCGTTGTTCAACATCGAGCGGCATCTCGGCCTGTTCGACACCTGGCCCGGCCTGATCCTCCCGTACATCACCTTCGCGTTGCCGCTGGCGATCTACACCCTGTCGGCGTTCTTCCGCGAGATCCCGTGGGAGTTGGAGAAAGCGGCCAAGATGGACGGCGCCACGCCGTACCAGGCGTTCACCAAGGTGATCGCGCCGCTGGCCGCACCGGGCGTGGTGACCGCGGCGATCCTGGTGTTCATCTTCGCCTGGAACGACCTGCTGCTCGCCTTGTCGTTGACCTCCACCGAACGGGCGATCACCGCACCGGTCGCGATCGCGAACTTCACCGGCAGCAGTCAGTTCGAGGAACCCACCGGATCGATCGCCGCGGCCGCGGTGGTCATCACCATCCCGATCATCATCTTCGTGCTCTTCTTCCAACGTCGAATCGTGGCCGGTCTGACCTCCGGCGCGGTGAAGGGATAACCCATGGCCGACATCGTTCTGGACAACGTGACCAAGCAATATCCGGATGGCTCGACGGCGGTGCACGGCGTCAACGTGGAGATCGCCGACGGCGAGTTCATCATCCTGGTCGGGCCGTCGGGCTGCGGGAAGTCCACCACTCTCAACATGATTGCCGGACTCGAGGACATCTCGTCCGGCGAGTTGCGGATCGGTGGGGAGCGGGTCAACGAGCGGGCCCCCAAGGACCGCGACATCGCGATGGTGTTCCAGAGCTACGCGCTCTACCCCCACATGTCGGTGCGCGAGAACATCGCGTTCCCACTGACTCTCGCGAAGATGAGCAAGACCGAGATCGCGGAGAAGGTCGACGAGGCGGCCCGGATCCTGGACCTGGAGCCGTATCTGGATCGCAAGCCCGCCAATCTCTCCGGTGGCCAACGGCAGCGGGTGGCGATGGGCCGGGCGATCGTCCGCAAGCCCAAGGCGTTCCTGATGGACGAGCCGCTGTCCAACCTCGACGCCAAGCTGCGTGTGCAGATGCGCGCCGAGATCGCGCGGCTGCAAAGCCGTCTGGGCACCACCACGGTCTACGTCACGCACGACCAAACCGAGGCGATGACCCTCGGCGACCGCGTCGTCGTGCTGCGCGGCGGTTACGTGCAACAGGTCGGCACCCCGCAGGAGCTCTACAACAGCCCGGCCAACCTGTTCGTGGCCGGGTTCATCGGATCACCGGCCATGAACTTCATCCCCGGGCGCCTCGGCGGCGACGGCATCGACACCGCCATCGGTCGCGTCACGGTACCCGACCACCAGCAGGTGGTGAGCAATGCCGAACGCGCACAGAGCGGTGGCGACGTGCTGATCGGCATCCGCCCCGAACATCTCGAGGACCCCGGGTTGCTCGATGACGCCACCCGTTCTGCCGGTGCGACATTCACGGCCAACATCGACGTCCTCGAATCGATGGGTTCGGACATCTACGCCTACTTCACGATCGACGCGCCCGCGGCGGCCAGCGATGCGCTCGCCGAGCTGTCGGCCGACTCGGGCGCGGAAATCGGTGGCGGACAGATGATCGCCCGACTCTCGCCGGAATCGAAGATCACCCGCGGGGACAACGTGGAACTGTGGTACGACCCGGCCAAGGTGGCGGTCTTCGACCAGTCCTCGGGGGCCAACCTGCGGCTGCCCTGACGGCTCAGCGCCGTCGCCGGCGGTTCTGGTCGGAGAGCTCCCGGAGGATCTCGTCGTCCCAGATGTGCTTGCGTACCAGGCGATATCGCTCGCCCGCCAGCCACATGTAGAGTTCGGCGTCGCTCTCGAGATCCGGTCGGATGCCCGCCCGACGTGCCATCCGGACCACCGGGACGAACTCCTCGCCGAACCAGCGTCGGGCCGCGTCGACCCGGCTGACGTATTCGCCGATCTCTTGGGAGAGCCGAAAGCCCCACGCCTCCACCGCCTCCGCGAGACCGGAGTAGTCATCGGGGTCGGCGAGGCGGATGGCCTCGGCCTGCGATCCGCGAAGCGGGATGCGGGAGAGGAACAATCGTCGATGGTCTTTGAGGAGCAGATCCGACGGGACGTTGATGCCGTCCGGTGAGATGGCCGTGTGGATCTCGGTGACGTAGGCGTCGATCGTGTGCAGGTGGCGGGCGATCGCGATCGACACGCGATGATGGCCGTCGATGACGAAATGCATTGTCCCGATTCGGTACAGCTGCACCGGCGGCATCGACTCGCCGCGTCGTTGCGCCGCCGCGAGTCGCTGCCACCGCGGCCGGATACGTCCCGATGTCGGGCGAAAGTACCTGTCGAAATCCTTTGTGCGGTCGACACTTCCGACGATGGTGTCGACCTCCACCTGTTGCAGCCCGAGACGTGTCTCGCCGAGCCGGCCGAGGGCGGCGACGACCTCGTCGAACGGGAGGATGGTGTTGACGTCGGCGGGTTGCCGCGTGAACCAGGCCTGCAGACGGGCGAGTTCGGCCTGCCGGCGCATCCGGGCGAAGTCGTTCTCCGCGTCCGCGTCCGGGAACCCGGTGTCACGCGCCATGACGTCGCCTCACGATCTGCAGATCGCGGCCACCGGGCTCGATGTCGAACTCGCAGTATCCGACGACGTTCATCGAGATCGTGTCCTCGCCGATGATCTTGTCGGTCGGATGGGCGCCGTGCGGATGCACGTGCCCGTGCACGAGCAGCGCCGGATGCAGCGACCGGACGAGGCCGTGGAAGCAGTCGAATCCGCGGTGGGGCAGGTCGTCGCCGTCGCCCACCCCGCGGGCCGGGCTGTGGGTGAGAAGGATGTCGGGTGCCGGACGGGTGCAGGTCAGGCGCCACGAGCGCAGGCGCTGCTGTATGTCGCTGTACTGATTGGGACCGCGGTTGTAGCGGCGGCAGCCGCCGAGCCCACTGATCCGTAGCCCGGCGACGGTGACCGTTCGCCGGTCGGCGTTGATGGCGCCCCGCGGGCCCGGATCGTCGACCGGCAGACCCGCTTGCGTCCAGCCGCCGTGCCCGTTGCGGTAGCCGCGCAGGTCCCGGTCGTGGTTACCCGGCACGAAGACACAGGGCGCGTCGCACAGCGTGGACAGCACCTCGAGATAGTCGAACGGCAGGTCACCGGCACCCAGGATCAGGTCGGGTCGCCCGCCGAGTCCGACGCCGTAGGTCAACGACTCGACGACCTCGTCGGCAACCGCCAGGACACGCACCACCCGTTCAGGCTAACGGCTCGCACCGCCTACGGTGGACTCCGTGAGCGACGCGGTTACCGATCGGATCGGCGAGTTCCTCGGCACGGCCTTCGGCGGGTCACCCCAGCGGGCGTCGGTGACCTTTCTCGGGGTCGAACCGATCGACGTGCTGCGGTTCGCCGTCGGTGGCGATGTCGTCTACGCCAGCGTCGGCTGTGCCCGTCACCCGATGTCGGACCCCGGTGACCTGCATCCCGATCCGGTGCGCGGCCCGCGCTGCGAGGTCGTGGTGCGCATGCATGCGGGCATCGCACTACCCGGCCTGCATCGTCGGATGGCCACGGTGGCGGCCGCCCCGGCGGTGGAGGGACTGATCCTGGCCGCCGACGCGCTCGTGGATCTCGGTGAACCGCTCTGGGACGGTGCGGCGTGCAGCGCCTTTCTTCTCGACGCCGACGAGGTGGGGGAGTGTGCCCTGCCCGCACCGATGGAGCCGGTCCGGTTCCTCCGCGCGATCCCGATCACCGCGAACGAAGCGGCATGGGTGCGACTCAAGGGCGCCACTGCGCTGCGGGAGGCCTGGCACGAGGCCGGCATCGACGTCGCCGACCCGGAACGGGCCGGAGCGCGCCTGTAGTCGCGCAGGTCAGAGCCAATGATGCCGTCGGAACACGACCCATAGCGACGTGCAGACGGTGACCATCGCCAGGAGTATGACGGGATAGCCCCACACCCAGTGCAGTTCCGGCATGTGATCGAAGTTCATGCCGTAGATGCCGGCCAGCATGGTGGGCACCGCGGCGATCGCGACCCACGCGGAGATCTTGCGCATGTCGGTGTTCTGCTGGATACCGACCTTGGCCGCGGCGGCATCGATCAGCGACGTCAGCAGTTCGTCGTACTCCACCACCCGCTCCACCACGGTGGACAGGTGGTCGGCGACGTCCCGGAAACGACGGCGGATTTCCTTGGGCACCAACGAGTTGTCCGAGGTCAACCGGGCCAGCGGACCGGTCAGCGGGGTGACCGCGCGACGCAGCTCGAGCACCTCACGTTTGAGCAGGTAGACCGGATCGATGTTCAGCCACCGCTTCTGTTTGCCGAACACCGACTGCTCGATCGCGACGATGTCGTCTTCCATCTCCTCGGTGACCGCGAGATAGCTGTCGACCACGAGGTCGGCGATAGCGTGCAGCACCGCCGTCGGACCCAGGGCCAGACGGGTCGGCCGTTGCTCCAGGCGACGTCGCAGTCCGGACAGATGAGTGTGGTCACCATGGCGCACCGTCACCACGAAATCCGGTCCGGCGAAGATCATGATCTCGCCGGTCTCCACCACCTCGCTGGCCTGCTCCATCGATTCGTGGTCGACGTACTTGACGGTGCGCAACACCAGGAACTGCGTCTCGTCGTAGATCTCGAGCTTCGGACGCTGATGGGCGTTCACCGCGTCCTCGACGACGAGTTCGTGCAGTCCGAACACCGCGCCCACATGGGCCATCTGGGCGTCGTCGGGCGCATGCAGCCCCAGCCACACAAAGCCCTCACCGGTCTCGCGTACCTGCTTCAGCGCATCGGTGTAGGTGATGCGCCCGCGCTGACGCTGGCCGTCGACGTAGACCGCACAGTCCACGATCGCCCGGGCCACCGGGACCGGGATCCGTGGTAGCGGGCGTTTTTCCCGTCGCGGCGGGACGAGGGCGCCGGGACGAAGGTGCGGCATCGAGGGCACGTGAAGTGATGCTACTCGCCGGGCATGTGTCTCGATTGCACTGCGAGGGATTGAGCTGCGAAGACCCGCAAGGGGAGTCGGGTGACATGCCCTGAGTGGTGCTGTTCGTAGATCCGACCCCCGGCGAAGTTGCGGACAGGACCACTAAGATCACCGCGTGCCCTTCGACGTGACCGTCTATACGACGACTGTGATCACACTGGTGGTGATCATGGATCCGCCGGGGCAGATCCCGCTGTTCCTCAGCCTCGTCGGACACCGCTCGCCCGAGTTCCGACGCCGCGCGGCATGGCAGGCGCCGATGGTGAGCCTGCTGGTCATCAGCACCTTCGCCATCGGCGGCAAGGCGATTCTGACCTACCTGCACATCGGCATCCCCGCCCTGCAGGGCGCCGGTGGCCTGCTGCTCCTGCTGGTGGCGCTGCAATTGCTGACCGGGCTCGGCAATGCGGGTTCGCCGCAGGCGAGCGAGGACGTCAACGTGGCGCTGGTGCCGCTCGGCACCCCGTTGCTCGCCGGGCCGGGTGCGATCGCCGCGGTCATCGTCGGGGTGAGCGCCGTGCACGGCGATGTCGCCGGATACGTCGCGATCGCGGCCGCGATCGTCACCGTGCACCTCATCGTGATGATCGTGCTGCGCTATTCGACGTTCCTGATCCGCGTGCTCGGCGTCGGCGGGATCACGCTGCTCGCCAAGATCGCCGGTCTGCTGCTCGCGTCCATCGCCGTCCAACTGATCGCCAATTCGATCGAGGGATTCATCGCGGCGGCGTGAACCGGGTGGGATCGCCCATGTCTTATCGTGGGTCGGGTGATCACACGCGCGTCGACGGCGATTCTGCTGATGCTGGCACTGGTCGCGGCGGTCGCCGGGTGCTCGGCATCGACACCGTCGGCCCACGCGTTGGTGATGGGGGCCTCCGACACGCCGACCATGCAGGTGATGGCGCAGATCTATGCCGGGGCGTTGCGCAATGCCGGCAGCGCCGTGTCGGGAGAGGTGCACGTGGGTGACGATCGCACGCTGCTCGACGAGATGGACTCCGCCGAGGTGGACCTGTTCCCGGTGCTCAGCGGCCGGCTGCTGTCCGAACTCGCCCCGCAGATGACGCCGGTGACCTCGACCGGGGTCTACGACGACCTGAACAAGGCACTCCCACAAGGGGTTTCGGTGGGGGACCCGACGATGGTGTCGGCCGGCAAGCAGGTTTTCATCGCGAGCAGGCTGGCCGAGCAGACGCACGTCACCGACCTCGGTGAGTGTGCGCGGCTGCCTGCGGGCCTGCCGGTCGTGGTGTCGGGCCGGCCCGACCCGGCGACCACCGAGGTGTTCGCCAAGGCCGGGTGCCGCTTCGGCCCGGTGGAATCGGTGGGGTCGACCTCGGCGGTGGTGGCGCGGGTGGCCGACGGTGGCGCGGTCGGCATCCTCACCCCGCTCGACGTGGCCGGCGACGACGCGCAGGGACCGGTGTCCGACATCCGGGCCCTGCGTGTGCCGGACGCGGCTGCCACCTCCACCGCTGCGTCATCGTCACCCGCCGCCTCAGCCGCCCCGGCTGCCGGCGCGGTGGTCGCCGTCGTGGGGCCCACCCCCCAGGATCTGGTGCCGGTCTATCGCACGGCGGCGTTCTCCCGCGACCAGGTGAAGACGATCAACAAGGTGGCCGGGGAACTCACCACGGCGGACCTGGCGTCGTTGACCCGCCGGGCCATGGCCGGCGAGAAGCCCGCAGACCTCGCCGCCGGCTGGCTCGCCGAGCACGGGCTGTAGGGCTCAGCCCTCCGCCTTCGACATCGCCCAACCGGTCACCCGTGCGGCGATCCCCTGGTAGCCCGACGCGACGAGTCGCACCCAGATGTCGAGGATCTTCGCGTCGGCGCCGACGAGGATCCGTGCGCGGTTCTTGCGGACACCGTCGATGATCGCGTCGGCCGCATCCGACGACGACATGCGGGCCAGGTACCGGTCGAAGAACTCCGCGCTCTTCTCCTGGTCGTGGTCCCCGGACGTCGTCGCGTTGCGGGCGATGGCCGTCTTGATCCCGCCCGGATGCACACACGTCACCTTCACCGGATGCTTGGCGACGATCATCTCCTGGTTCAGGGCCTCGGTGAACCCGCGCACCGCGAACTTCGCCGAGTTGTAGGCGGCCTGACCCGGCTCCGCGAGCAGACCGAACAACGACGACGTGTTGACGATGTGCCCGTCACCGGACGCGATGATGTGCGGCAGGAATGCCTTGGTGCCGTTGACCACACCCCAGTAGTCGACGTCCATGACCCGCTCGAAGTCCTTGAACTCGGTCCGCTCGATCTCGCCGTGGTGCGCGATGCCCGCGTTGTTGAAGATCACATTGACCGTTCCGTAATGTGCCACAACGGTTTCCGCGTAGTCGAGCACGGCTTCGCGCTCGGCGACGTTGAGGATCTGGGCATGGACCTCGGCGCCCGTCTCGGCCACCAGCTGCTCGGTGACCGCGAGTCCGTCCGGGTTCATGTCCGAGATGGCCAGCCGGGCGCCCAACTGCCCGAGCTTGACCGCCAGGTCGCGGCCCATTCCCGAACCGGCGCCGGTGATCACGACCACTTTGCCGCGAAAGTCCTTCATTCTCACTGTCCTTCGTTGTCGTGTGTCGGATCAGGCGGTTGCCATCGAGTCGGCCGTATCGGCCACGGGCATCGGGGAGACCGGTTGCCGCCGGATATCGTAGGCCGCGATGTCGAACCTCCGGGTGACCTTGCGGAAGTTGAACGTGAAGCCGGGCCACAGTGTCGTGATGTTGCCGTTGCGGTCGGCGTACCAGGACGCGCACCCGCCGTTGACCCACACGCTGTTGCGCAAGGTGTGCTGGATGCCCGCGTTGTAGGTGCGCTGTGCGTCGGGCGTTACCTCGGCGCGCGTGATGTTCTGGGCGCGTGCCGTTTTCAGGAAGTCGACGAGGTAGTTCAGCTGGGACTCGATCATGTAGACCATCGAGGTGTGGCCGAGCCCGGTCGAGGGGCCGACCATCAGTGCCAGGTTGGGGAAGCCGTTGATGAACGTGCCCTTGTAGCCCTGCATCCCGATCTCGTCCCACACTCCGGCGAGGCTGCGGCCGTCGGCACCGACGATCCGGCCGAAGACCGGCGAATCGGTGACGTGGAAGCCGGTCGCCACCACGATGACATCGACGTCGCGCTCGGTCCCGTCGGTGGTCACGATGCCTCGTTCGGTGATCGCGGAGATGCCGTCAGTGACCAGGTCGACGTCGGGGCGGGCGAGTGCGGGGTACCAGTCGTTGGAACGCAGGATGCGTTTGCAGCCGACCTGGAACGTCGGGGTGACCTTGGCGCGCAGATCGGACGATCCGATGCTCCGCGCGATGTTGGTGCGGCAGATCAGCTCGATCGGCTTGAGTGCCTTCGGGGAGTAGGTCAGGCCGAACGCCGTGGCCTCGTTGAGTCCGTAGACCACACCGCGCATCGCGGTCTGGTATCCGGGAACGTTGGCGAACGCCCACTTCTCGGCACCGGAGTACGGACGTTCGGTGCGCGGCACGATCCACGGGGCGGTCCGCTGGTAGACGTCGAGTCGGTCGGTGACCTTGGCGAGCTCCGGCACGATCTGGATCGCCGACGCGCCGGTGCCGATCACGGCGACGCGTTTGCCGGTGAAGTCGATGTCATGGTCCCACCGCGCGGAGTGGACGATGTGGCCGCCGAACGAGTCGAAGCCGGCGATGTCGGGCAGGTTGGGTTCGCACAGCGGCCCGACCGCGCCGACGAGGAACCGGGCGCGCACCTGTTCGGCGACGCCGTCACGGTCGGCGTCGAGGAGCCAGCGCTGCGATTCTTCGTCCCATTGCGCACGATTGACCTCCGTGCCGAACCGGGTGTGTGACCGCACGGCATACCGGTCGGCGACGCCGTTGATGTAGCGGTGGATCTCCGGCTGGTGGGAGTAGGTCCGCGACCACGCCGGATTCTGGGCGAACGAGTAGGAGTAGAGCCGTGACGGGACGTCGCACGCCGCACCGGGATAGGTGTTGTCCCGCCACGTGCCGCCGAAATCGGCGCCGCGGTCGAGGACGACGAAATCGTCGAAGCCGTTCTGCTTGAGCTTGATCGCCGCGCCGAGACCGGAGAAGCCTGCGCCGATGATGGCAATCTGAACATCGTTCGTTGTCATGGTCACCACCATAGGGACCTACTGAACAGCCGTCAATAGGTTGTTGAACGTCGGTCAATAGCCTTTAATGGTGGTTGGACTGGCTTCGGACGGCAGAAAGGACCCGCGGTGACGGCGACCGACGGTTCGGTGCGCACCGCCAAGCGCACCCGCATGAGTCCAGAGGCCCGCCGTGACCAGTTCATCGAGCTGGGCCTGACGATGCTGCACGAGCGTCCACTCGATCAGGTCTCGATCGACGCGATCGCCGAGGCCGCGGGGGTGTCGCGGGCGCTGCTGTTCCACTATTTCGCGTCCAAGCAGGACTTTCATGTCGCGATCGCGCGCGCGCAGGCGACCGAGATGCTCGAGTGCACCGCGCCCGATCCGATGCTCGCCGATCCGATCGCGATACTCAACGGATCCATGTCGGCGTTCGTCGACTATGTCAGCGAGAATCGGCGCGCCTACATCGCGTTCATGCGCGGTTCGTCGAGCGCCGACCCGGACATGCGGGAGGTCTTCGACGACACCCGCGCCGCGATGGCCGGCCGTGTCCTCGAGCACGCGCCCGCCCTCGGTATCGCCGTGACGCCGATCGTCGAGATGACCGTGCACGGCTGGATCGCGTTCGTCGAGGAGACCGCCATCAGCTGGCTCACCGATCCGGTGATCACCCGCGACGAGCTGCTCGCGCTCATCACCGCCGCGCTCCCCGCGTTGGCGTCCGCGGTGCCCACTGCCGCGACCTGATCCGCGTGTCGGTCTCGGTCTCGATACGCGACTCCTTCGTCGTCGCTACTCGACCAGCGGGATTGTCCTGCGGGTCTCGATACGCGACCAGAAGGCTTTCCCCGCTGATCGAGTAAGTGAGGAGCTTGCGACGAACGCATCGAGATCACTTGCCGCCCAATCGCAAACGGCGGGCACCCGGAATGGGTACCCGCCGTTGGTGGTCGGTTGCTATCGCCGGCCGACTACGCGAACGCCTCGTCGAGGATCTCCTGCTGCTCCACGGCGTGGACCTTGCTCGAGCCCGACGACGGGGCTGACATGGCCCGGCGCGAGATGCGCCGCAGAACCCTGAGCACATCCGGCAGCACCTCAGGCAGCCACAGGCCGAGGAACGGCCACGGACCCTGGTTGGCCGGCTCCTCCTGGACCCACGCGAAGTCCTCGGCGTTCGGGTACTGCTCGAGCGTCTTGCGCAGACGACGGTGCGGCACCGGGTAGAGCTGCTCGATGCGCACGACCGCGATGTCGTCGCGACCCTCCTTCTCGCGCCGGGTGGCGAGCTCGTAGTACAGCTTGCCGCTCACCAGCAGCACCCGCTTGACCTTGCTGCGGTCGCCGTCGCCCTTGAGGAAGTGCGGATCGTCGATGACCGACCGGAACTTGTCCTCGGTGAAGTCCTCGACCGGGCTCACCGCGAGCTTGTTGCGCAGCATCGACTTCGGCGTGAACACGATCAGCGGACGGCTGATGCCGTCGAGCACGTGGCGGCGCAGGAGGTGGAAGTAGCTGGCCGGGGTGGACGGTACGGCGACCGTCATCGAGCCCTCGGCGCACAGCTGCAGGAAGCGCTCGATGCGGCCCGACGTGTGGTCGGGACCCTGACCCTCGTGGCCGTGCGGCAGCAGCAGCACGACGTCGGAGAGCTGACCCCACTTGGCCTCACCCGACGAGATGAACTCGTCGATCACCGACTGGGCGCCGTTGATGAAGTCGCCGAACTGGCCCTCCCACAACACGAGTGCGTCGGGGTTGCCCACCGAGTAGCCGTACTCGAAGCCGACGACCGCGTACTCCGACAGCGGCGAGTCGTAGACCATGAAGCGGCCGCCGTTGTCCTCGCCGGTGGCCGGCTGCAGGTGGTTGAGCGGGGTGTACTCCGACCCGCTTTCACGGTCGATCAGGACCGAGTGACGCTGGGTGAAGGTGCCGCGGCGCGAGTCCTGACCGGACAGGCGAACCGTGCGGCCCTCCATGACGAGCGAACCGAAGGCCAGCAGCTCGGCGAAGGCCCAGTCGACGCCGCCGTCGCGGGACATCTCGTGACGACGCTGGAGCACCGGCTTGACGCGCGGGTGCGGCGTGAAGCCCTCGGGGACGTGCAGGAACGCGTCGCCGATGGTCTGCAGCGTGGCCTTGTCGACGGCGGTCACCAGCTTGGTGGGCAGCGCCTGATCGGCCTCGATCGGCTGGCTGGGTTCCGGCTTGTACTTCTCGAGTTCCTTGACCTCGTTGAAGACCCGCTCGAGCTGGCCCTGGTAGTCACGCAGGGCGTCCTCGGCCTCCTTGGTGGAGATGTCACCACGACCGATCAGCGCTTCGGTGTACGACTTGCGCACGCCACGCTTGGTGTCGATCACGTCGTACATGGCCGGCTGGGTCATCGACGGGTCGTCGCCCTCATTGTGACCGCGGCGACGGAAGCACACGAGGTCGATGACGACGTCCTTGTGGAAGGCCTCGCGGTAGTCGACGGCGAGCTTGGCGACCCACACGCACGCCTCGGGGTCGTCGCCATTGACGTGGAAGATCGGCGCGCCGATCATCTTCGCGACGTCGGTGCAGTACTCGGTGGAGCGTGAATGCTCGGGCGCGGTGGTGAAACCGACCTGGTTGTTGACGACGATGTGCACCGTGCCGCCGGTGCGGTACCCGGGCAGCATCGCCATGTTCAGGGTCTCGGCGACCACGCCCTGGCCGGCGAACGCGGCGTCACCGTGGAGCATCAACGGCAGGATGGAGAACTGCCCCTCCTCGTCGAGGAGATCCTGCTTGGCGCGGACGAGACCCTCCAGCACGGGGTCGACGGCCTCGAGGTGACTGGGGTTGGCGGTCAGCGAGACGGTGATCTCGTTGTCGCCGAACATCTGGTAGTACTTGCCCTCGGCGCCGAGGTGGTACTTCACGTCACCCGAACCGTGGGCCTGCGACGGATTGAGGTTGCCCTCGAACTCGGTGAAGATCTTGGAGTAGGGCTTGCCGACGATGTTGGCCAGCACGTTCAGGCGGCCGCGGTGCGGCATGCCGATGACGACCTCGTTCAGGTTGTGCTCGGCGCCCTGATCGATGACGGCGTCCATCATCGGGATCACGGACTCCGCACCCTCGAGCGAGAAGCGCTTCTGCCCAACGTATTTCGTCTGCAGGAAGGTCTCGAAGGCTTCGGCCGCGTTGAGCTTGGACAGGATGTACTTCTGCTCGGCGACAGGTGGTTTGACGTGCTTGAGCTCCACCCGCTCCTGGATCCAGCGTTGCTGCTCGGGCTCCATGATGTGGGTGTACTCGACACCGACGTGGCGGCAGTAGGCGTCGCGGAGGATCGCGAGGACCTCACGCAGGGTCATCTTGTCCTGGCCCCGGAAGCCGCCGACGTTGAAGGTCCGGTCCAGATCCCACAGGGTCAGACCGTAGGTGAGGACATCGAGGTCGGGATGGCTCGCGCGAGCGTCGCTGTCCATCATCAGCGGGTCGATGTCCGCCATCAGATGGCCCCGATTGCGGTATGCCGCAATCAGTTCCAGAACACGGGTGTTCTTGTCGACGAGGCCGGCGGGGATGTCGCGGCGCCAGCGGATCGGCTCGTAGGGGATGTGGAAGGCGGTGAAGATCTCGTCGTAGAACGCGTCGTCGAGGAGCAGCTCGTGGATGGTGCGCAGGAAATCGCCCGATTCCGCGCCCTGGATGATGCGGTGGTCGTAGGTCGAGGTCAGCGTCATGAGCTTGCCGACGCCGAGCTCGGCGATCTGCTCGTCGCTGGCGCCCTGGAACTCGGCCGGGTATTCCATCGCGCCGGCGCCGATGATGGCGCCCTGGCCCTTCATCAGGCGGGGCACCGAGTGCACGGTGCCGATGGTGCCCGGGTTGGTCAGCGAGATGGTGACCCCGGCGAAGTCCTCGGCACCCAGCTTGCCGTCACGCGCGCGGCGCACGATGTCCTGGTAGGCGGTGTAGAACTCGGCGAAGCCCATGGTCTCGCAGTTCTTGATGCCCGCGACCACTAGCGACCGCTGGCCGTTCTTGCCGACCAGGTCGATCGCCAGACCGAGGTTGGTGTGTGCCGGGGTGACGACGTTCGGCTTGCCGTCGACCTCGGCGAAGTGGTTGTTCATGTTCGGGAACGCCTTGATCGCCTGGACGATGGCGTAGCCGAGGATGTGGGTGAAGCTGATCTTGCCGCCGCGGGTGCGCGAGAGGTGATTGTTGACGACGACGCGGTTGTCGATCATCAGCTTCGCCGGGATGGCCCGCACGCTGGTGGCGGTGGGCACCTCCAGCGACGCGTTCATGTTCTTGACGATCGCGGCGGCCGGACCACGCAACACCTTGGATTCGTCGTCCGAGGTGGTGGCCGAGGCTGCGGCGGGCGACGCCATGGGCTTGTTCTGCGAGCGGGCCGAGCCGTCACGGCTGGCGTTGCTGTGGCCGGACGCCGCCTTGGTGGCGACCGACTCCTTGGCGGGGCCGGACTTGCGGGTCGGGGTCGGTGTCGCGGGCTGTTGGTCGAGGGTCACCGCACGGCTGGGCTTCGCCGGTGCCGGGGTGCTGGGCTTGGCGGACACCGACTTGGCGGGCGCCGACTTCGCGGGCGCAGACTTGGCGGGCTCGGACTTCTTGGACTCCGATGCGGCAGGTGCGGACTTCGCGGGCGCCGACTTCACGGGTGCGGCGGAGGTCGCCGCGGTGGCGGCGGGGGCGGCAGTCGTGGTTCCGTTTCCGGTCGAGGACCCCTGCGCGGCGGGGTTGTAGTTGGCGAGGAACTCGTGCCAACTAGGGTCCACCGACGCGGGATCCTCCTTGTACTGCTGGTACATCTCCTCGACCAGCCACGTATTTTGTCCGAAATCCGAAATCGAACTGCTCACAGCGGTATCTCGCCTCAATTCCCTCTGGTGTCGGGTCGCCTACTCACGGACAGGTCCCTCGTGAAGACAAGTCGTGAACCACCTGCCGATCGTACGCGGGCGAGCAACCTTCCGTGCGTCCGACCTCACGGTTTGGTGGTTCGAGAGGCGAATCTCACGGGGTGTCTGAGACGAATCTCACCGGACGACGCTGTCCGGCCCGGGGCTCAACGGAGATCTGCATCTCCGGCGGTGGCGATACCGTCCGCGTCGGGCGCGACACCGGCATCCCAGAACGCACGGTACCTACCAGCCAACGACAGCAACTCTCCGTGTGTTCCCTCCTCGACGACACGCCCGTCCTCGATCACGGCGATGCGATCGGCACGCGCGGCGGTGGCCAGTCGGTGCGCGACGATGACGGAGGTGCGGCGGTGTGTCACGGCCTCTCCCGCGGCGAGCACGAGCGACTCGGTCGCCTGGTCGAGGGTGGCGGTGGCCTCGTCGAGAAGGAGGAGGTCGGGCTCGACGAGTTCGGCCCGGGCCAGCGCGACCAACTGTCGCTGCCCGGACGACAGGCCCTGTCCCCGCTCGCCGATCGGATGGTTCATCCCGCCGGGCAGCGTCGCGATCATGCCGGCCGCGCCGACCGCGCGGGCGGCGTCGGCGATCGCGGCCCGGTCGGCGTCGGGTCGGCCGTAGGCGATGTTGTCGGCGACGGTCCCGGTGAACAGATGGGCCTCCTGCGGAACCACACCGAGCCGATGCCGGTAGTCGTCGAGTGCGAAGTCGCGGATGTCGGTGTCGTCGACGCGGACCGATCCGGCGGTCGGATCGTAGAACCGGGCCAGCAGTTTGACGATCGTCGACTTTCCCGCGCCGGTCCTGCCGACCAGCGCCAGCGAGGTGCCGGCCGGGATGGTGAGATTCACCGAGGTCAGCGCGTCGCGGTCGGCGCCGGAATAGCGGAAGGTGACGTCGTCGAGGTCGGCCCGGCCGTCGAATCCGTCGACCGGTACGCCGACGGGCTGCCGGCGAACCGCCAGCGAACTCGGGGTGCGCAGCAGCTCGGCGATACGGCGCAGACCGACGACCGCCTGCTGATAGCCGTCGAACACCTGGGAGAGCTGCTGGACCGGACCGAACAGCATGGACAGATACAGCACGAAGGCCACCAGTGTTCCGGCCGAGAGGGAACCGTGCGCGATCTGGTGGGCGCCGACCGCGATCGCGGCCGCGGTCGCCAGATCCGACATCAGGGTGATGAACGGGAAATAGACCGAGATCGCACGCTGTGAGGTCATGCGCGCATCGACCCAGTCGAGGGTGCGGCCGGTGAATCGGGTCGTCGCCGGTCCGGTATGCCGGTAGGTCTGCGTCGTCTTGATGCCGGCGATGTTCTCCTGGAAGTCGGCGTTGACGATGCTGACCAGTTCTCGCGATCGGGTGTAGGCGCGCGACGAGATCCGGCGGAATACCAGGGTCGCGACGATCAGGACGGGGAACACGGGCAGTATCAATGCGCCCAGCAGGGGATCGGTGAGGATCAGCGCGACCGACACCCCGGCCAGCGTCAGTGCCGCGACGACGGCCGTCGACAGTCCGGTCTGCAGGAACGTCGACAACGCGTCGACGTCGGTGGTCATCCGGGTCATGATGCGGCCGGACAACTCGCGTTCGTAATAGTCGAGGCCGAGTCGTTGCAGGTGGGCGTAGCTGCGGACCCGCAACCCGTAGAGCACACGCTCGCCGGCACGGGTGGAATACAGCGTCATGGCCGCGGCGGCGACCCAGCCGATCGCGACGAACGCCACGCCCAAGGCGGTCGCGCGCCACAGCGTCGTTTCGTCGTATCGGCCCGCGGCGTCGATGACCGCGCGGGCCAGGGTCGGGAAGACGAGTCCGGTGAGGGTGTCGACGGAGATCGCGACGATGGTCACCATGAGCAGCCAGCGGACCGGGGTGAGCAGACCGCGCAACGTGAACATCGGTTGTTCGGCGCGGGCGTCGGCGATGTCGACACGCGGGTCCTCGTCGGCGGGCGGCAGGGTGTCGACCATGGCCAGCAGTTCGGGCGTGGCGGGCATCGAACCGAGCGCGCTCGTCACGCCGCCGCCCCGGCCCGTCCGACCGGCGCCCGTCGCCGCTGCCGGCAGTCGCGCACTCATCGGGTCATCGGGGACCCGGACGTCTGGGGCGTCGGGCCAGAGTTCCTCGAGCGACGGAGCGACAGGCAACGCGGACACCGGCGCCCGACGTCCCGCTTGAGTCGGATCGGCCGACGCCATCAACGATCGGAACAGTGGGCAGCGGGCGTCGAGTTCGGCGACGGTGCCGACATCGATGATGCGGCCGCCGTCGAGCACCGCGACCCGGTCGGCGAGTGCGAGCGTCGACCGGCGGTGCGCGAGCACGAGCATCGTGTGTTGTTCGGTCCGCAGGTGTCGAAGGATGCTCATCTCGGTCGACGCGTCCACCGCCGAGGTCGCGTCGTCGAGGATCAGGATGCGGGACTCGGCGTAGAGGGCACGCGCCAACGCGACCCGCTGCCGCTGTCCCCCGGACAGGGTGAGGCCGCGCTCGCCGACCACGGTCATGAAGCCGTCGGGCAGCGCCGCGATGAACTCGAGCGCGTCGGCGGCCTCGGCGGCCGCGCGCAGGCGCGGATCGTCGGGCTCCGGAACGGAGTCGGCGGGCCCGAGTGCGATGTTGGCGGCGATGGTGTCGGAGTAGAGGAACGGTTCGTCGAACACCACGGATACCGCGCTGTGCAGTGAATCCGGTGCGAGGCGTTCGACGGGGTGGGCGCCGTCGGCCGACAGTAGTTCCACGACACCGGAGTCCGGCTGGTAATAGCAGCCGGTGAGGTCGGCGAGGGTGGATTTCCCCGACCCGGGCGGGCCGACGACCGCCACGCATTCGCCGGGTTCGACGGTGAGGTCGATGCCGTCGAGCACGGCCCGGTCGTCGAATCCGAACCGCACGTCCCGCAGCCGCACGCCCAGGGGGCCCTCGGGAACGGTTGCGGAGTTGTGTTCGGTCGGGTCGCGCGGATGGTCGACGACGTCGTAGACGCGCTCGACCGCGGCGCGGGCGAGTTGTCCGCTCACGATCAGATTGGTCAGCAGCCTGGCGAGTGCGGTCATCGATGCGACGTAGGTGGCGAATGCGAGGAAGGTTCCCGCGGTGATCTGGCCGTGCATCGTCAGCCACCCGCCGACCGCGATCACCGCGACCATGCCGAGCTGCGGGATCGCGGCCATCGTCGGAGTGAACCGGGCGTTGAGCTTCCCGGCGCGTAGGCGTAGCGCGTACAGGCGCCGGCCGAGCCCGACGAGTTCGTCGACGGCGCGATCCTCCTGGCCGAAACCCTTCACCACGCGGACGCCGGTGACGGTTTGCTCGACATGCTGCGCCACATCGGCCGCGGCCTGCTGGGCCGACCAGGTGGCAGCGAAAAGCCTTCGGCGCGTGCGAAATACGACGATCGCCACGAGCGGGAAGATGAGCAGCGCGATGCCGGTCAGCAACGGCGACAGGTAGGCCATGATGCCGATGGCGATGACCACCTGCACGGCCGCGCCGGCCGAGAGCGGCGCCATAGCCAGCAGGCCCTGCACGATCTGCAGATCGGAGATCGATCGGGACACGATCTGCCCGGTGCGGATCCGGCTCTGCGCATTGCCGTCGAGATGGAGCAGCGTGTCGAGCAGCCTCAGACGCAGTCCGTTCTGCACGTTGATCGACAACCGGCCCGCGGTCAGGCGTCGACCGAACTGGCACAGATATCGGACGACGGCGAGCGTCACGAGGGCGCCGACGATCAGCGGGATCGACGGGCCTCCGGTCACCGCGCCGGTGGCGTGGTCGATGGCGGATTTAGCCAGGAGCGGGGCGATCAGGTCGACCGCGACGGCGATGCCGGTCACCACGAGGGTGATGATCACCAGCCTGCGGTACTGCCAGCATTCGCCGCCCAGGCGGCGGATCCAGCGGCGCGGACGGCCGGGTGTGTCGGGTGCCCGGCCTCCGGGTGCCGTGCGGGCGGGGCCGGGCTCGGTCTGCAGCGTGGTCGTCACCGACCCCGTTGCCGGGGCAATGGTGGCAGGTCCTGGGCGAGTACCTCGCCGTCGATGGTCCACGTCGCCGGTGGCGGTCCGAACGCCTCGCGTGCGTTGGCGATGACCCGCTTGCCGAGGGCGCGGTTGCCGACGCCGCCGATCATCGCACCGATTCCCGCGGGCATCAGTTTGCCGATCAGCAATGGCGCTCGTTTGACCGCGTACTTCTTGGTGACCATGTTGATCAGCTTGGCGTTCAACGAGTTCAGGCCGCCGCCGGGGATGGCGGCACTGCCGAGGCGGCGCAGGGCGCCACCGCGCGTACCGACCAGACGGCCCAGCGCGATCACTCCCTCCTCGCCGAGGGCGACGGTCAGCACGAGTGCTTTGCGTCGCTCCGACTCGTGTACGGGAATCCCGTGCACCTCGGCGACCGAGAGGGCGAGTAGCGCCGATGCCTCGAGGAACAGCGCGGTCTCGGCGGTCATCGCGCCGAGCGCGGTCATCGTGCCCACGCCCGGTACCGACGCGGTGGCGCCGACCGCGCTGCCCGACCCGGTGACCGTGGTGAGGTAGCGCTTCTCGAGTCGCCGGATGATCTCGGCCGGGCTTTCGTCCGGATACTTGGCACGGACCTTCTGGACGTACCTCGCGACCGCGGGTGCCTGCAACTGTTGGGCGCGGTCGATCAGTCCGCCGGTCACCTCGACGGCCTTGCCCGGGGGCTTCTGCTCGGTGCCGGTCCGAGCCGGGCCTGCGGTGTTGCGTTTGAACATGTCAACCATGAGTGGGCACCCAATCTTCTGCCGGCACGATTTCGCCTTCTTTCGGTGGTCGCGGTGGTGTGCCGTCGCCGAACGGGCGGCCGCCGAGTTCCTCGCGATGATGCGGGGTCAGCCAGGTGGTCAGATCCGGTCCGGCCGGGACGATCTGCGTCGGATTGATGTCGGAGTGCACCACGTAGTAGTGGCGCTTGATCTGGGCGAAGTCGACGGTGTCGCCGAAACCGGGGGTCTGGAACAGGTCGCGGGCGTACGCCCACAGCACCGGCATCTCCGAGAGTTTCGACCGGTTGCACTTGAAGTGTCCGTGGTAGACGGGATCGAAGCGGGCCAGGGTGGTGAACAGGCGGACATCGGCCTCGGTGATGGTGTCGCCGACCAGATATCGCTGCGCCGACAATCGCTCGGACAGCTCGTCGAGCTTGGTGAAGAGTCGTCCGTAGGCCCTCTCGTAGCTCTCCTGACTGCCGGCGAAGCCGCAGCGATAGACGCCGTTGTTCACCTCGGTGTACACGCCTGCGTTGACCTCGTCGATCTCGTCGCGCAACCGTTCGGGGTAGAGATCCGGCGCGCCCGCGCGGTGGAAATCGGTCCATTCGAGCTCGAAATCGAGGGTGATCTGAGGGAAGTCGTTGGTGACCACCTCGCCGCTGGGTATGTCGACGATCGCGGGGACCGTGATGCCCTTGGGATAGCCGGGGAACCGCTTGTCGTAGGCGTCCTTGAGTCGCGGGATCCGCAGGACCGGGTCGAGGCCTCCCGGATCGAGATCGAAGGTCCACGAGTCCGCGTCGTGCGTGGGGCCGCACAAGGCCATCGGGATCGCGTCTTCGAGGCCGAGGAGGCGGCGCACGATGATCGTGCGATTGGCCCACGGGCAGGCCCGCGCGGCGACGAGCCGGTAGCGGCCCTCTTCGACGGGATAGCCGTCGCGCCCGTCGCGGGTGATGCGCGTCCCGATGTACTTGGTGTCGCGGACGAACTCCTGCCCGGTCATCACGTAGACGCCTTGGTCCTGCGCGCTGCCGGCAGTGGTGTCGCTGGTCATGACCCCCACAGTAGTGATCGGTTCCGACACTTGGCACAGATTGTCCGGCGGGGTATATTCCACCTGGAATATTTGGACCGGACCATCGGAGGGGTGCCGTGGGATCGAAGGACTGTGGGCCGCTGCCGCCGTTGGCGGTGCTGGTGCTCGGTCTGGTCGGGGAGCGGCCCATGCATCCGTACGAGATGTTCCAGACCACTGTCGAGCGACGGGAGGACCGTCTGGCCAAGTTCCGGCCGGGCACCATGTATCACACTGTCGACCGGCTGGCGGCGCAAGGACTGATCGAGGTGTACGACGTGCAGCGGGAGGGCAATCGGCCCGAACGTACCGTCTACTCGATCACCGATGCGGGTCGGCGGGCCCTCGACGAGAGTCTCGAACAGATTCTCGCGCGGCATCCCGTCGAGTACCCCGAGCTCTACCTGGCACTGTCCGAGGCGCACGGTCTGCCCCGCAGGCGCGTGATCGAACTGCTCGGCGAGCGTCTCGTCGCGATGCGGGCGTCGTTCAACGACGTCGTCGAGGCAGTCGATGCGTCGGCGGCCCTCGGGCAGCCCGAGATGTTCCGGCTCGACGCCGGGTGCCGGATCGCGACCCTGCGCGCTCAGATCGACTGGCTCGACGACCTCGTCGACCGGCTCGAAAACTCCACCATCGACTGGCTCGACGACCCGGACTTCCGCGAGAAGTACGGCAGGGCCAATCCCGTGACCACACTCGAGAAAGCACACGATCGATGACCACCCCTGGCACTTCCGCGGCACAGGTGACCAAGAATCCTTGGGCCGCACTGCTGGCGCTCTGCGTCGGCTTCTTCATGATCTTGGTCGACATGACCATCGTGGCGGTGGCCCAGCCGCAGATCCAGGCCGCACTCCACACCGACGTCAACGGCATCGTCTGGGTCTCCAGCGCGTACCTGCTCACCTACGCGGTACCCCTGCTGATCACCGGACGTCTCGGCGACAAGTTCGGTCCCAAGAAGGTCTACCAACTCGGCTTGCTCGTCTTCACCATCGCGAGCGTCTGGTGCGGTTTCTCCACCACCATCGGGATGCTGATCGCGGCCCGCGCGGTGCAGGGTGTCGGCGCCGCGCTGATCACCCCGCAGACCATGGCCCTGATCACCCGCATCTTCCCGCCAGAGAAGCGGGGCGCGGCGATGGGCGTCTGGGGCACCGTCGCCGGCGTCGCGACGCTGGTCGGCCCCCTGCTCGGCGGCGTGCTCACCGACAGCTTCGGCTGGGAGTGGATCTTCTTCGTCAACGTGCCGGTCGGCATCGTCGGCCTCGCCCTGGCCCAGACGCTCGTGCCGGATGTCGAGACCCACGACCACCAGTTCGACTGGCTGGGGGTCGCGCTCTCGGCAATCGGCCTGTCGGCCTTGGTGTTCGGTATCCAGGACGGCGAGAAGTACGACTGGAACGCCTGGATATGGACCCTCATCGGGGTGGGGCTGGTGCTGCTCGGGCTGTTCATCTTCTGGCAGTCGCGCATCAAGCGGGAGCCGCTGGTGCCGCTGTCGCTGTTCCGCGACCGGAACTTCTCCCTGTCCAACATCGGCATCGCGTCGATGGGGTTCGCGATGTCGGGCCTGATCATCCCGGTGATGTTCTTCCTGCAGCTGGTCGGCGGTATGTCGCCGACCCGTTCCGCGGTGATGATGGTGCCGATGGCGGTGCTCACCGGCATCCTGGCGCCCATCGTCGGACGCATCCTGGACAGGGTCCATCCGCGCACCATCATCGCCTCGGCGCTGCTGCTGATGGCCATCTCGGTGGCCTGGGCGGGCGTGATCATCCGGCCGGAGACGCCTGTCTGGCAGTTGATCATCCCGATGTCGCTGATGGGTGTCGCCTCGGCCGGCATCTGGGCCCCACTGGCCGCCACGGCGACCCGCAATCTGCCGTGGCAGCAGGCCGGCGCCGGCGCCGGCGTCTACAACACCACCCGGATGATCGGGTCGGTCCTCGGTTCGGCCGCCGTCGGCGCCCTCATGCAGACCCGGCTCGCCGCGGAACTGCCGGGGATGGCGAGCCGGGAACAGAGCGGCAGCCACGTCGAGCAGTTGCCGGAGTTCGTCCGCGACGGCTTCGCGACGGCGATGGGGCAGTCACTGTTCCTGCCGGCTGCAGCACTGCTGATCGGGGTGGTGGCCGCATTGTTCTTCGTCAAGCCGAGCCATCAGTCGCGACCGGGTGGTGCGCCCGCCGCGGCACCGCAGAGCGGTGTGACCACCGGCGGTCAGGTCTCGACCACCTGACGGTTGCGCCTGGTGTAATCGCTGGATCGGCGCCGTCTTCGGGTTGCGAAGACGGCGCCGATCCACGTCGCCTCCCACAGTCTGTCGGACCTCACTCGTACGGTGTTGTCCATGCGAATCCTGCACACCTCCGACTGGCATCTGGGACGGACGTTCCATGGTGTCGAGCTGCTCGCCGACCAGGCCCGAGCATTGTCGGACCTCGCCGAGGTCGTCGCCGAGGAATCCGTCGACGTGATCGTCGTCGCGGGTGACATCTATGACCGTTCGGTGCCGCCCGCCGACGCGGTCGCCGTCTACGACCGGGGCCTGGCCGAGATCGCCGCCACCGGCGCACAGATCGTCATCACCTCGGGCAACCACGATTCACCCACGCGACTCGGCGCCGGATCACGCTTCGCGGCCGCCGGTGGCCTGCATCTGCGCACCTCGATCGCGGCGATCGACGTGCCGGTGATCGTTTCCGACGAGTTCGGTGAGGTCGCGATCTACGGCATCCCGTACCTCGAACCCGACACGGCGCGAACCGAACTCGGCGTCGATGACGCGCGCAGCCACGCCGCGGTGCTGACCGCGGCGATGGATCGGGTACGTGCCGACGTGAGGTCCCGAGGCGTTCGCTCGGTGGTTGCCGCGCATGCGTTCGTGGTCGGCGCCCTCGCGTCCGGATCGGAGCGATCGATCACCGTCGGCGGTGTGGAAACCGTTGGTGCCGAGGTATTTTCCGGTGTCGACTACGTCGCGCTGGGACATCTGCACTCGCCTCAGCAATTGAGGGAATCGATCCGCTACAGCGGGTCGCTGCTCCCGTATTCGTTCGGTGAGCGCACCGACCACAAATCGGTCTGGATCGTCGACCTCGACGCCGATGGGCTCGCCGGGGTGCGGTCGCGGGAACTGCCGAGGGTGCGTGGGCTCTCGTCGCTTCGCGGCACCCTCGACGAGTTGCTCACCGACGCCGCGTATTCGGACGTCGAGGATCACTACGTCGAGGCCACTCTCACCGACGTCCGGCGTCCAGTCGATGCGATGCGCTCTCTGCGGCAACGGTTTCCGCATGCGGTCCACGTGCAGTGGGAGCGCCCGGCGACGATGGGCGCCGTCGACTACCGCGCCCGGGTGCACGGCCGGACCGACGACGAGATCGTGTGCGCGTTCATCGCCGACGTCCGTGACGAGCCGACCGCGAGCGAACGTCGTCTCGTCGACGCGGCGTTGCGGTCCGTGGTCGGCGAACCCGAAGCCGACGGAGTCGACTCGGAACTGACGCTCTTCGACATCGAGGCAAGGGTGGCGGAATCGGCATGAGACTCCATCGACTGCGGATGACCGCATTCGGGCCGTTCCCCGACGACGTCGAGATCGACGCCGACGCACTGGCCGCCGACGGGCTGTTCCTGCTGCACGGCCAGACCGGGGCGGGTAAGTCGACCGTGCTCGACGCGGTGGCGTTCGCGCTGTTCGGAAGGGTGCCCGGCGCACGGGACATCAACCGACGCCTGCATTCCGATCACGCGCCCGCCGACCGGGTGCCCGAGGTCGAACTCGAGGCGACCATCGGCGGCCGTCGCCTGCGCATCACCAGGTCGCCCGACCATGAGCGCCCCAAGAAGCGTGGCGACGGAACCAGAAAGGTCAACGCGCGCGCGACGCTGGTCTGGGTCGACGGGTCCGGGCCGAACCTGCAGCGGCTCAACGACATCGGTGACGCCGTCGAGCGCCTGCTCGGCATGAACGCGGAACAGTTCTTCCAGGTCGTGCTGCTGCCGCAAGGGGAGTTCGCGCGGTTCCTCCGCGCGTCTTCGGGTGACCGGCAAAAATTGCTGGAGAAGCTGTTCGACACCGAACGATTCGGCGATCTGGAGGAATGGTTTCGCGAACGGGGCCGCGCGAGCGCGAGCGAACTCAGCGGGCGGGCGTCGGCGGTTGATCGACTCGCCGCGCAGATCGCGGTGCTCGACGGGACCGGGCTCGCCGCGCCCGTCGATGCCGACATGGGTTGGGCACAGACATGTCTGGACTCGGTGCGCGCCGCCGAAGAACGGTCCCGTCTGGCGTCGGCCGCCGCTTCGGCGTCGTTCGATCGGGCGCGAGCCGAGCACGACGAGGCCACTCGGCACACCGAGCTGCATCGTCGTGGATCCGAGGCGGCGGCCCGTCTGGATCAACTGACGGCCGGTGCTGCCGAGTTGGAACTGGCGGTCACCACCGTGGCGGCGGCCCGCCGGGCCGCGCCGATCGCCCCCCTCGTCGAGGATCTCGACACGGCGCTGACCGCAGTGCGCGAGGCGGAAGCGGCCTGCGGCCGAGCCGAATCCGCATTGTCGGAGACGACGGACGGGATGTGCCTCGTCGCCGAGGGCGACGACGCGGTGCGCGAGGCGATCGATGCCGCCGCGACCGAGGCGGGACGGCTCGATCCGCTGGTCGTGCGGATCGGGCAACGGCCGGAGTTGGTGGCCGACATCGACCGAATCGGCGAGGAGACCGCGCAGGCCGGGCGTCGGGCCACCGAGCTCGACGGTCAGCTCGCCGGCGCACCCGAGCGGCGTGCGCAGGCGCAGACCGAGCTGAATCACGCGCTGGTGGCGCGAGCATCGGTGCCGCAGCTGACCTCTGACCGTCGACGTATCGAGGCGGTGGCTGCCGCCCTGCGGGCGCGAACCGAACTGGCCGAAGCGCAGGAGGCGGCCGGGCGGACGCTGCTGGACTCCCGGTCGGCCGAGGTGACCGCGCGGGAGCACCTGCTCGACATCCGGGAACGTCGGCTGGCCGGTATGGCCGGCGAGCTCGCTGCCGAACTCGTCGACGGACAACCGTGCGCCGTGTGCGGTGCCCTGGAGCATCCGATGCCGGCGATCACCGACGCCACACGGGTGGGTGAGGACGAGGAATCGGCGGCGGCCGAGGCAGCACAACTGGCCGGTGAGCGACGCTCGCAGGCCGAACAAGACATGGCGAAACTGGCCGAGCGCCGCGAACACCTCGATGAGACGATCGGCGACGCCACCGCCGAACAGAGTGCCCGCGAGCTCACCCGACTGGGCGACGAATTGGCCCGAGCCGTGAGTGCATCGGAGCGCATCGGTGAACTCGAGCGAGCGGTGTCGACCATCGACGCCCAAGTCGACGCCTGGCGCACGGAACGTGGCCAGATCGACACCGCGCAGGCGGCCCGTGATGAGCGGCGCGATGGACTCGCCGGCACGCTGGCAGCCCTGGATGCCGACGTTCTCGAGGCCACCGGCGGTCGGATGGACGTGCCGGAACGCCGCGCCGCACTGGCCGAGCTGCGGCGCCGGGCAACCCGGATGCTGGAGGCGCGCGCCGAGCGCGCGCGTGCCCGCGGTCGCCGCGACGACGTGGCCGACCGACTCGCCGGCCGTTGCGCCGACGCCGGATTCGCCGACCTGGCACGGGTGCGTGACGCGATGCTGACGCCCGGCGAGATCGCCGATCGGGAGAACCTGATCGCCGAGACCGCGCGCCTGCGGGCCGCGGCCGAGGAGACCCTCGCCGACCCCGACGTGGCGCTCGCGCGTGAAACCGACCCCGTCGATCTGCCGGCCGTGGCGGCGCGACTGGAGACGGCGCGGCAGGATGCGCAGCGTCAGGCGCAGGAACACGCCGTCATCGCCGATCGGGCACGCGGCCTGCAGGAGTGCGTTGCGTCGTTCTGGGCCGCGCTCGACGCCCTCGCGCCGGTCCAGGCCCGGCATGCCGAGATCACCGGGCTGGCCGACCTGTTGAGCGGTGGCGGACAGAATGCCCGCCGGATCTCGCTGCACTCGTATGTGCTGGCCGCGCGCCTGGAAGAGGTGCTCGTCGCCGCGTCCGAAAGGCTGCGCCAGATGTCCTCGGGGCGTTACGAGTTCGTGCATTCCGACGCGATCGGGCCGCACGGCAGCCGAGGTGGCCTGGGGATCGACGTCCGCGACGAGTACACCGGCGCGATACGCGCCTGCACCACGCTGTCCGGCGGGGAGACCTTCTTCGCCTCCCTGGCCCTCGCCCTGGGGCTGGCCGACGTGGTGGCCGCCGAGTCCGGTGGCCGTCTGCTCGACACCATGTTCATCGACGAGGGGTTCGGCACGCTCGACCCCGAGGCGCTCGATCTCGTGATGGGGGTCCTCGACGCGCTGCGTGCCGGCGGACGGGTGGTCGGCGTAGTCAGCCACGTCGACGAACTGCGCGCGCGGATCCCGTCGCAACTGCACGTCGTCCGCGGTGAAGACGGCTCGCGAATCCGGATGACCGAACCCGTCGGGGTGTCGTGACCTACCCGATTGGGTTCGCACCCGGCGGTACGCTACGCTGGCTCTCGCCCGTTGAGCCCCCGTAGCTCAGGGGATAGAGCGTCTGCCTCCGGAGCAGAAGGCCGCAGGTTCGAATCCTGCCGGGGGCACCATGACGTCCTTGCCGCCCTCCGGGCGGTGTGCGCCCACTGTGGCGTTGTCGGAGATTAGTGCGGGCGCACCGTTTTCGGGACACGCGCCCTGCCTTGCCCGGCAGATCTCATCCCCGCGTAAGAGTATTGGGGCGTGAACACGGAAGTCGCAGCAACCGGTCGGCCGCATCCCGTCTTCTCGGCGACCCTGGAGAAGCAGTGTTGGGGCTTCATGATCGGCTCGGCGCTCTTCGCTCTGGGCGCCGCACCCGGGTTCGTCGGCTGGGCCGGGGTCGAGGCGGCCAACGTGTCCTTCTTCATCGGTGCCTGGTTCTTCACCGCGGCCGGCCTGATCCAGTTGGTGCTCAGCGGCGACGCCACCGTCACCGACCTCGGCCGACGTCACTTTCGGCCCGAGTGGCTCTCTGCCGCAACGCAATCCGCTGGCACGCTGCTGTTCAATGTGAGTACCTCGGCCGCGTTGACCGCCACCACGATCACCGAGGACCGACGTCGCGTCTGGACCCCGGATGCCGCCGGCTCGGTCGCGTTCCTGGTGAGCGGGGTGCTCGGCGTCGTGGTCATCGCCCACACGATGCGATGGTGGTGGGCTCCCCGGAGCCGGGAGTGGTGGGCCACGCAGATCAACCTGCTCGGGTGCATCGCGTTCGGTTTCTCCGCGATCGGCGCGTTCGTCACGATCACCGGGGAGACGGTCAACAACACCGTGGCCACCATCGGCACCTTCGTCGGCGCCATCTGCTTCCTGCTCGCCTCGGCGATCTCGCTGCCGAGGTGGGATCGGAGCTGATCGCTTTTGCCGGTCGGCGCGCCGTGATCGCCTTATCATCGCAGGTAGGGGGCGAGGCAGGAGTGGCAGGAGATGAGCACGATACCCAGGCTCGCTCCGCGGCGCGGTCGCCCTCCTGCGGTCGCCGCGCCGAGTCGGCCGCCCGCGGCCACTGTCCCTTCGGGACCCGAAGTCGCTTATCGGGAGCTCGCCGCGCAGGCCGAGGCGGTGGCGAAGAGATATTCGGACATGTCCGATTCGCTGCGGACGCAGGCGGACGTCTGGGGTAAGGCGATCGGCGGGCTCGGGACGGCTGCAGTCGGTTGGGTCGGCCTGACCAAGGCCACCGACGTCTTTCCGTTGGTCGGCGTGAAGGGCTGGTGTGCGTTTATCGCGGCGGCGGTCTTCTTGGCGGCGATGGCGTTCTCGGCCTTCTACGTCGGCTATCTGCTCCAAGTCGCGACACGCCAGATCTACATGCTCCTGAATATTCAGGAGATGATCTTCAACGGCGACATCTCGGCGCCGACGGCGGCCGACAACGAGCGCGAGAACGACGACGATGAGCGGCGGAGACGGAAGTCGTGGCTGGGCGATGCACGTGCCGCCGAGAACGCCGCGATCGTCGCCGCCCGAGCTGCCCACGCGTCAGAATCCACGGCCGCACAACGCAATCACGCGCTCTCCGCGGCACGGGCCGCATTGGACATCGCGGCCGCCATGCCGACGACTCCTCGGCATCGCCTTCGACGACTGATCGACTGGGCGTCGGCCGGGCTTCGCCAGATCACGAGGAGATCGCCGGCACAGACCTCATCGACGGCTGTTGTTCGTTTGCGCGTGGCGGCGTTGACGGCGACCGCGGCCGTCGGTGCGCGTCGAGCGGCGATCATGACCACGCAGGCCGACGAAAGGTCCGGCAACACCGGTGTCGTGGCAGCCGTGGAAGATGCTGCCGCGTATGCCTCATCGGTCGTGACGGCTGCGGCAGAGGCCGCCGGGCTGGGCAGTCAGGATCTTTCGTCGAGTACCGAAACGCTGAACGGACGTGCCGAGACCGCAGATACACACGTCAAGTCGGTACGGAAACTGACCCGACGACTCGTCCGGGGACAAGAGATCGGTGACTCGGTGACCGTCGCGTCGCGGGCAATGGCCGATGCGTCTCGCGCGACAGTGGATGCAATGATCGCGCTCGCCGACACTCTCGCACCCGCCGAGATCGACCATGCGGTGGTTGACGACGCCACGCGGCGCCGGAGTTGGGCGGAGTGGCGCGCCGAGAACAAGAAGAATCGTCGTTACCAGCGACGGCGCAGCGAAGCGTCGATCATCGCGGACGCCTACTACCAATTCGGGCACCTCAACGTGAACGCGGTGGTGATCGAGGAGAACCCGCTACCCGCCGACATCACCACGATCGACAAAGACGAGCAACCCGATGAGCTGGCAGATCAGTTGGCCTACGTCGACGAGAACGGGCAGCGCTACGACTGGATCGACAAAGCGGCGAAGTCGATCACCAAGTACTCCAATATCGGCGTGGAGATGGAAATGCTTGCCGAGCGCAATCCGCATCATCGCCTTGTCCCGCAATGGCTCGCGCGCTCGGCACAGATCCGCGCCGAGGTCTACGCCACCCAGACGCGTGCGATGGCGATTGTCGTCCGCCGCCGCGTGGTGAGCATGGTGACCGGACCGAGAGCTGCGGCCGCGATCATCGTGTTCGCGATCGCACTCATCGGCGTGTCGTTCACCGCCGACTGGGCGGTTTCGCTTCGGACGGCGGAGTCGACCCACCTCGACACGCTCACGAAGTGCGCATCCGCCGTGGACGCCATGGCGAAGGCCCGGCTACCGATCGTCGATGGCAACGAGTCGCGGCTGCCTGCTGCGTGCGGCAACGTTTCCGCCGGAACCGTCGCTCACGACACGACGGTGAACGACGTGATCGCGGCGAACCTCGGAATGCTCGCGGCGCGTCTGAGCGAGTGTGAAGCGGCCGTCGGCACCCTCGACCGGAAGACCTGTGACCGGCTCGTCGACGCGATCAATGCACAGACCGCGATCATGCAGAAATGATGTTCACGACCGTCGATGATCGATTGCGCCGCGCGCTGTGGCCGAGGTCGAACCCTTCCCGGCGTGACGCCGCCCCCACCGATCGCCTCTCCGACCTAACGTGAGACCAGGAGGCGATTGTCCCCGGACCGGCCTCGGCCAATAGGATGGTGACCCGTGACTCCCGCCGACCTCGCCGCGCTGCTGGCAGCCGCGACGCTGACCGTTGTCCGAGACCATGGGCTCGACGAATCCCTGGTGCCCGAGACCGTCGTCGTCGAGCGTCCGCGCCATGCCGATCACGGCGATTACGCCACGAACGTCGCGCTGCAACTCGGCAAGAAACTCGGGGTCAACCCGCGCGAACTCGCCGGGTGGCTGGCAGACGCCTACACCGCGACCGACGGCATCGCGAAGGCGGAGGTCGCCGGACCGGGCTTCGTCAACATCTGGCTGGCCGCCGCTGCCCAGAACACCGTCGTCTCGACGGTGCTTGCCGCCGGTGCCGCCTACGGCCGGGGCGAGAACTTCGCCGGCCGCGCCATCAACCTGGAGTTCGTCTCGGCCAACCCGACCGGACCGATCCACCTCGGCGGGACGCGGTGGGCGGCGGTCGGCGACGCCCTCGGGCGGGTTCTCCAGGCGCGCGGAGCAGCGGTGACGCGCGAGTACTACTTCAACGACCACGGCACCCAGATCGACCGGTTCGCCCGATCGCTGCAGGCCGCCGCGCAGGGCGCACCCACCCCGGAGGACGGCTACGCCGGCGCCTACATCGACGACATCGCCACCGCGGTCCTCGCCAAGGCGCCGGACGTGCTCGATCAGCCGGAGGCCGAGCGCCTCGAGACGTTCCGGTCGATCGGCGTCGAGTTGATGTTCGACCACATCAAGACCAGCCTGCACGACTTCGGCACCGACTTCGACGTCTTCACCCACGAGAACTCCATGTTCACCTCCGGTCTCGTGGACGAATGCATCGCCGAACTGAAGGCCAACGGCAACCTGTACGAGAAGGACGGAGCCTGGTGGCTCCGGTCGACGAACTTCGGTGACGACAAGGATCGCGTCGTCATCAAGAGCGACGGCAACGCCGCCTACGTTGCCGGCGACATCGCCTACTACCGCGACAAGCGCAATCGCGGCTTCGATCTGTGCATCTACATGCTCGGCGCCGACCACCACGGGTACATCAAGCGGCTCAAGGCGTGTGCGGCGGCGCTCGGCGACGACCCGGACACCGTCGAGGTGCTGATCGGGCAGATGGTCAACCTGGTGCGCGACGGCGTCCCGGTCCGGATGAGCAAGCGGGCCGGCACCGTGATCACCCTCGACGACCTCGTCGACGCGGTCGGCACCGACGCCGCACGGTACGCCCTGATCCGGTCGTCGGTCGACGTGAACATGGACATCGACCTCGATCTGCTGCGCAAGCAGTCCAACGACAACCCCGTCTACTACGTCCAGTACGCGCACGCCAGACTGTCGGCGCTGTCGCGCAACGCCGTCGACCTCGGACTCGAGGCCGCCACCGACCATCTCGACCTGCTCGACGACCCGGCCGAAGGTGAATTGATCCGCACCATCGGCGATTTCGACGAGGTCGTGGAGACGGCGGCGGAACTGCGTGAGCCGCACCGGGTCTGCCGGTATCTGGAATCGTTGGCCGGGTCATATCACCGCTTCTACGCGCGGTGCCGGGTCCTGCCGCAGGGTGACGAGCAGGCCGCCGACATCCACCGGGCCCGTCTCGCGTTGTGCGCCGCCACCCGGCAGGTGCTCGCCAACGGACTCGAACTCGTCGGTGTCAGCGCCCCGGAGCGGATGTGAACGCGCATCCCGCCGGACCCCGGCACGCCGAACTGCTGGCCGCGCCGCACCTCGCGGAGCGGCCCAACGATCCGGCAGTACTCGCCGCGCTGCCGGCGAACGTCTGGCCGCGCAACGCTTCCCGCGATGACTCCGGCGAGGTCCGGCTCGCCGGGGTCGGGGTGACCGAACTGGCCGACACCTACGGCACACCGCTGTTCGTCGTCGACGAGGCCGACTTCCGGTCTCGTTGCGCCGACATGCTCGCCGCGTTCGGACCGTACGGGCGAGTTCACTACGCGTCCAAGGCATTCCTGAGCACCGAGATCGCCCGCTGGGTCGCCGCCGAGGGACTCTCGCTCGACGTGTGCACCGGCGGCGAGCTCGCAGTGGCACTGCGGGCCGGCTTCCCGCCGGAGCGAATCGCGCTGCACGGCAACAACAAGAGCGTCGACGAACTCGCGATGGCGCTCGACGCCGGCGTCGGGCACATCGTTCTCGACTCGATGACCGAGATCGAGCGCCTCGACGCGCTGGCCGGTGAACGCGGCATCGTCGCCGACGTCCTGGTCCGGGTGACCGTCGGCGTGGAGGCACACACGCACGAGTTCATCGCCACCGCGCACGAGGATCAGAAGTTCGGGTTCGCGCTGGCCGGCGGCGTGGCGATGGATGCGGTGCGGCGCGTGTTCGCGACCGACAACCTCCGACTCGTCGGACTGCACAGCCACATCGGCTCGCAGATCTTCGACATGGACGGCTTCGAGCTGGCCGCACATCGTGTCCTGGGTTTGCTCAAGGACGTCGTCGCCGAGTTCGGCGTCGACAAGACCTCCCAGCTTCACATCGTGGATCTCGGTGGGGGACTGGGCATCTCGTATCTTCCCGAGGACGATCCGCTGCCGATCGACGACGTGGCGAAAACCCTGGCCGGCATCGTGGAACGCGAGTCGGCGGCGGTCGGACTGCCGATGCCGCAGATCGCCGTCGAACCCGGACGGGCGATCGCGGGACCGGGCACGGTCACGCTCTACCGGGTCGGCACGGTCAAGGACGTGACGATCGGCAAGAATCTGACCCGCCGCTACATCTCCGTCGACGGCGGGATGAGCGACAACATCCGCACCGTCCTGTATCAGGCCGAGTACGACATCCGCTTGGTGTCGAGGGTTTCCGACGCTCCCGCGGTGGTCAGCCGTGTCGTCGGAAAGCATTGCGAGAGTGGTGACATCATCGTCAAGGACTGCTGGTTGCCGTCGGACCTGGGACCCGGCGACCTCGTCGCGGTGGCCGCCACCGGCGCGTACTGCTACTCGATGTCCTCGCGGTACAACCTCGCGACCCGGCCAGCGGTTGTGGCAGTTGCGGATTCGACATCGCGGCTGCTGCTTCGGCGCGAGACCATAGACGACTTCCTCACTCTGGAGGTGACCGAATGAACGACAAAGCGGACAGCGGCAAGACCATCGGTGTGGCCGTGCTCGGCATGGGCAACGTCGGTACCGAGGTGGTGCGCATCCTCGGTGACAACGCCGACGACCTGCGCGCCCGCGTCGGCGCGCCGGTCGAGCTGCGCGGCGTGGCGGTGCGCGACCTGGCCAAGCCGCGCAAGGTGTCCCAGGATCTGCTCACCGACGACCCGGCCGCGCTCGTCGCCCGCGACGACGTCGACATCGTGGTCGAGCTCATGGGTGGCATCGACCCCGCACGCGAACTGATCCGGACCGCGTTGCAGAGCGGGAAATCGGTGGTGACCGCCAACAAGGCGCTGCTGGCCGAATACACCGGGGAATTGGCCACCGCCGCAGCGCAGGCCAAGGTCGACCTGTACTTCGAGGCGGCGGTGGCCGGGGCGATCCCGGTGGTGCGGCCGTTGATGCAGTCGCTGGCCGGGGACACCGTCGACCGCGTCGCGGGCATCGTCAACGGCACCACCAACTTCATCCTGTCCGCGATGGACGAGACGGGCGCCGGCTACGACGAAACCCTCGCCGAGGCAGGGCGTCTCGGCTATGCCGAAGCCGACCCGACCGCCGACGTCGAGGGGTACGACGCCGCCGCCAAGGCCGCGATCCTCGCATCGATCGCCTTCCACACGCGGGTCACCGCCGCCGATGTACATCGCGAGGGCATCTCCTCGGTGACCTCGGCCGACCTCGTCGCGGCGAAGAAGTTCGACTGCACCGTGAAACTCTTGTCGATCTGCGAGCGCATCCGCGATGCCGAAGGGCGTGAACGGGTTTCGGCGCGCGTCTATCCCGCACTCATCCCGCTGGCGCATCCGCTCGCGACGGTCAACGGTGCCTTCAACGCCGTCGTCGTGGAGGCCGAGAACGCCGGCCGGTTGATGTTCTACGGGCAGGGCGCCGGTGGCGCGCCGACCGCGTCCGCGGTGTTGGGAGACATGGTCATGGCCGCACGCAACAAGGTGCACGGCGGGCGCGGTCCGCTCGAATCCACCTATGCCGCACTGCCGATCGCATCGATCGACGACGTGCCCACGCGGTACTACATCTCCATGCAGGTGGCCGACAAGCCCGGTGTTCTCGCGCAGGTCGCGGGGGAGTTCGCCAAACGGTCGGTGAGCCTGGCCGCGGTGCGGCAGGAGGGCGCGGGCGACGAGGCCCGGCTGATCGTGGTGACCCACCGCGCCCCCGATCGTGCACAGTCGGAATGTGTTGCCGCACTGGAAGACATGGACGCCGTGATCAAGGTTTCGAGTGTTCTGCGATTGGAAGGAACCAATGACTGAGCCCACCGTGGTCCACCGCCGGTGGCCGGGACTGATCGAAGCCTACCGGGACCGTCTGCCCGTGGGCGACGACTGGCAGGTCGTCACCCTCCTGGAGGGCGGAACACCGCTCATCTCGGCACCGTATCTGTCCGAGATCAGCGACTGCGAGGTCTATCTCAAGGTCGAGGGACTCAATCCGACGGGCTCGTTCAAAGACCGCGGGATGACGATGGCGGTGTCGACCGCGGTGAACAACGGCAAGACCGCTGTGCTATGCGCCTCGACCGGCAACACCTCGGCGTCGGCGGCGGCCTATGCCACGCGGGCCGGCATCACCTGCGCCGTGCTCATCCCCGAGGGCAAGATCGCCATGGGCAAGCTCGCCCAGGCGGTCATGCACGGCGCCAAGATCATCCAGGTGCAGGGCAACTTCGACGACTGCCTCGAACTCGCCCGCAAGGCCACCGCCGAGTTCACCGAGATCGAACTGGTCAACTCGGTGAATCCGTCCCGGATCGAGGGCCAGAAGACCGCGGCTTTCGAGATCGTCGACGTCCTCGGCCGCGCACCCGACGTCCATGCGCTCCCGGTGGGCAACGCGGGCAACATCACCGCGTACTGGAAGGGCTACACCGAGTACCACGCGGACGGCATCTCGTCGTCGTTGCCGCGCATGCTCGGTGTGCAGGCGGCCGGAGCCGCACCGCTGGTCAACGGGGCGCCCGTGCGCAATCCGGAGACCATCGCCACCGCGATCCGCATCGGATCGCCCGCCAGCTGGAATCAGGCGGTCGCGGCCAAGGAGCAGTCCGACGGCCAGTTCCGGGCAGCGACCGACGAGAAGCTGCTCGAGGCATATCGTCTCGTCGCCGCCAAGGAGGGTGTGTTCGTCGAGCCGGCGTCGGCGGCCAGTGTCGCGGGGCTCCTCGCGGCGCGCGCCGACAACTGGATCGCCGCCGGTTCCACCGTCGTGTGCACGGTCACCGGCAACGGGCTCAAGGACCCCGACACCGCTCTCGCAGGCATGCCCGAGGTCGAGGCGATCCCGGTCGACCCGGTCGCCGTCGCCGACGCGCTCGGCGTCCGCTGACCCGCGTGACCACCGCCATGACCGACTCGTCTGCCACCCCCGATATCGTCGATGCCGTTCTGCCCGAAGGGCTTTGCGTGCGGGTCAGGGTTCCCGCGTCGAGCGCCAATCTGGGGCCCGGCTTCGACTGCCTGGGCATCGCGCTGGGCATCTACGACGAACTCATCGTCGAGACCACGCTCGGCGGCATCGAGGTCGAGGTCTCCGGCGAGGCCGCAGACGAGGTGCCGCGCGACGGACGTCACCTCGTCGTGCGGGCCATCGGACGCGGGCTCGGTGTCGCGGGCGTGCGGGCGGGTGGTCTGAAACTGCGTTGCATCAACGCCATTCCCCATTCGCGTGGACTCGGTTCGTCGGCATCGGCGGCGGTGTCCGGGCTCGCGGCGGCCTCCGGGCTGCTCGTCGCGGCGGGCGTGCGGGATGCGTTCGACGACGCCGAACTCGTGCAGCTCTCCTCGGAGTTCGAAGGTCACCCGGACAACGCGGCGGCCAGTGTGCTCGGCTCGGCGGTCGTCACCTGGACCGAATCCGATCCCGGTGGTGACCGATATCACGCGCGACGTCTCGTCGTGCACCCGGACATCACCGCCACGGTCTTCGTGCCGGACACCGAATCGTCGACGTCGTACACCCGCGGGCTGCTCCCGGACACGGTTCCGCGCGTGGACGCGGTGTTCAACCTGAGCCGCGCCGCGCTGGCGGTGGTGGCGCTGACCGCCGACCCCTCGTCGTTGTCCGCCGCGACCGCCGATCGTCTCCATCAGGACTACCGCGCCGAAGCGATGCCGCAGACCGCGGAGCTCGTTGGCGCGCTGCGCAAACGCGGGTATGCGGCAACCGTGTCGGGGGCAGGCCCGACGGTGCTCGTCCTCGGCGTCGGACCGATGTCGGGCGAGGCCCGAGACGTCGCCGAAGGACTCGGATTCGTCCCGTCGACCGTCGCGATCGCCGGAGGCGTCGAGGTCACCCACGGTCGGGTCTGACCACCCCGGTTCGTGCCGCTGGGTGAGCCACATCGGGAACCGGTGCAGCAGCCGCAGACGGCGATTCGCGGCACCGGTGTGTTGCCCCTATCATGCGAACGGGTTAGCATATACTGGTCTGGCCGCGCAGGCATGTTCTGCCGTGCTCCTCACCGATTACCGATCTCGTCGTCCGGTTGTCCGGCCGCCTGATCTGCTGCCACCCGCCGGGTGTCGGCAGGGTGTCGAGCACAGACCCGCGAACACACCGCAACGGCCGCAATTTCTTCTGACCGTCCTTGACGAGGACCGACAGACCCTCAGAAGGGACGACGTCCCGCCTACCTGAGGCGGGGTGGCATAGACCTCCGGCGCAGTTCTCTCCGCTGCCGGGGAACGAAAGGAAATCCGTGACGGATACGGACCTCATCACCGCACCAGCGCCCACCGGGAGCGGCGGATCCACCCGCACGCGCACCGGCTTGGCCGCCATGGTGCTGCCCGAACTCCGCGCTCTGGCCGCCGAGTTGGGCATCAAGGGCATCTCCGGCATGCGTAAGGGCGACCTGATCGCCGCGATCAAGGAACGACAGGGCTCGGGCGGGCAGGCGAAGGCCTCCGCCGGTGGCCAGATGACCATCACCGACGCCGGTGACGGGTCGAGCACCCGCGACAACGGCTCGTCGCAACCCGCCGTCGACACCAAGTCGGGCGCCGAGACGGGCCGCGGACGCCGTCGTGCGGCGACGGCCGAGTCGGCCGCCACCGCGACCGCCGAATCGGCCCCCGACGCGAGCGCCGAATCGGCCCCCGACGCGAGCGCCGAGCCGGCCACCGACCGCGCGGCCACCGGTCGTCCGGCCTCTGACCGCGGGGATTCTGACCGCGGGGAGGGCGCCGAGGGCGGTGACCAGCGCAACCGTGGTCGCGGCCGCAACCAGAACCGCGACGACAACCAGAACCGCAACAATCGCGAGAACAACCAGGGCCGCGACAGCAACCAGAACCGCGACGCCGGACAGCAGGGCGGACAGAACAACCGCGGTCCCAACAACGGCGGCCAGAACAACAACCGCGACGACGACGAGGACGGCCGCGGTCGGCGAGGCCGTCGCTTCCGGGAGCGTCGTCGTGGACGTGACCGCGAGAACGCCGGCGGTGGCCAGAACGAACCGCAGGTCTCCGACGACGACGTCCTGCAGCCCGTCGCCGGCATCCTCGACGTGCTCGACAACTACGCGTTCGTGCGGACCTCCGGCTACCTCGCCGGACCCAACGACGTGTACGTGTCGATGAACATGGTGCGTAAGAACGGGCTGCGACGCGGCGACGCGATCACCGGCGCGGTCAAGGTGCCGCGCGAGGGCGAGCAGCCCAACCAGCGGCAGAAGTTCAATCCGCTCGTGCGCCTCGACACGGTCAACGGCACCGACATCGAGACCGCCCGCAAGCGTCCCGAGTTCAACAAACTCACGCCGCTCTACCCGAACCAGCGGCTGCGTCTGGAGACCACTCCGGAGCGGCTGTCGACCCGGGTCATCGACCTGATCATGCCGATCGGCAAGGGGCAGCGTGCGCTGATCGTGTCGCCGCCCAAGGCCGGTAAGACCACGATCCTGCAGGACATCGCCAACGCGATCACCACCAACAACCCCGAGTGTCACCTGATGGTGGTGTTGGTCGACGAGCGTCCCGAAGAGGTCACCGACATGCAGCGCTCGGTGAAGGGCGAGGTCATCGCGTCCACGTTCGACCGGCCGCCGTCAGACCACACCTCGGTCGCCGAACTCGGCATCGAGCGTGCCAAGCGTCTGGTGGAGAACGGCAAGGACGTCGTCGTGCTGCTCGACTCGATCACCCGCCTCGGCCGTGCGTACAACAACGCGTCGCCGGCGTCGGGCCGCATCCTGTCCGGTGGTGTGGACTCCACCGCCCTGTACCCGCCGAAGCGTTTCCTTGGTGCGGCGCGCAACATCGAGAACGGCGGATCGTTGACGATCATCGCGTCCGCGCTGGTCGAGACCGGTTCCACCGGTGACACCGTCATCTTCGAGGAGTTCAAGGGCACCGGCAACGCCGAGCTCAAACTCGACCGCAAGATCGCCGAGCGGCGCGTCTTCCCGGCCGTCGACGTCAACCTGTCGAGCACCCGCAAGGACGAACTGCTGCTGTCGCCCGAGGAGTTCGCGATCGTGCACAAGCTGCGGCGCGTCCTCTCGGGGCTCGATTCGCAGCAGGCGATCGACCTGCTGGTCAGTCAGCTGAAGAAGACCCCGAACAATATCCAGTTCCTCATGCAAGTGCAGAAGAATGCGCCGGGAGTGATGCACGACGACTGATCGTCGGGAATGAAACCTCCGCAACCGCCGTTGCGGACCATGGACCGTGGAAAAGATGCCCTGCAGGGCGCCGCTCCTGGAGGATTTCCAGGTGTGCGACCTCGCGTGGCATACTGAGCGGTCGAGTCCGGTTCCGGTTCACACCATCGACCTCCGACGGTGACCCGGCGACCACAGAAAGGGACAACCAGATGAAGCAGGGCATTCACCCCGAATACGCAGTGACCACCGTGGTCTGCGGTTGCGGGAACACATTCGAGACGCGGAGCACCGCGGACAACGGACGGATCAACGTCGAAGTCTGCTCGCAGTGCCACCCGTTCTACACCGGCAAGCAGAAGATCCTCGACACCGGCGGCCGCGTCGCCAAGTTCGAGAAGCGCTACGGCAAGCGGACCAAGAGCGCCGACGCCAAGTAGCCGGATCGACGACGCCCGATCGGCGCGCCTCGTGCGCGTTGGATCGGGCGTCGTTTTTCTTGTCCGCCGCCTGCCCCGATCCCTGAGGAGCCCGCGAGCGCAGCGCCTTTCGACGCGCTCGTTCCTCGCTCGCTCAGGAACCGTGAGCGTCCCACAGAAACACAGTCAGAAGGTGAGTGCAAGGTGAGCACACAGAGTCCGTCGGCGATCGACGACATCCTCGCCGAACACGCCGGCCTCGAGGCGCAGCTCGCCGACCCGTCCCTGCACGACGATCCGTCCGCCGCGCGCCGCGTCGGCAAACGCTTCGCCGAGCTCGCGCCGATCATGGCGACCCACCAGCGACTGCAGTCCGCCCGCGACGATCTCGCCGCCGCAACCGAACTCGCCGCCGACGACCCGGCGTTCGCCGAGGAGATCCCCGCCCTCGAGGCGACGGTGGCCGAACTCGACGCGACGCTCACCGATCTGCTGGCACCTCGCGACCCGCACGACGCCGACGACGTCGTGCTGGAGATCAAATCCGGTGCGGGCGGCGAGGAATCGGCACTCTTCGCCGCCGACCTCGCCCGCATGTACCTCAAATACTGTGAGCGACACGGCTTCAAGGCGCAGATCCTGGGCGTCACCGAATCCGACCTCGGCGGATACAAGGACGCGACCTTGTCGATCAAGTCGAAAGAAGCGCAGCGCGACGGTGTCTGGTCACGGTTGAAGTTCGAGGGCGGCGTGCACCGCGTCCAGCGGGTGCCGGTCACCGAATCGCAGGGCCGGATTCACACGTCGGCCGCGGGCGTCCTCGTCTACCCCGAACCCGAAGAGGTCGAGCAGGTCGAGATCGACGAGTCCGACCTGCGCATCGACGTGTACCGGTCGTCGGGCAAGGGCGGACAGGGTGTCAACACCACCGACTCCGCCGTCCGCATCACCCACCTGCCCACCGGCATCGTCGTGACCTGCCAGAACGAGCGCTCGCAGTTGCAGAACAAGGCGCGAGCCATGCAGGTGCTCGCCGCGCGCCTGCAGTCCGCGGCCGAAGAAGAGGCCGAGGCCGCCGCCGCACAGGGCCGGGCCGCGCAGATCCGCACCGTCGACCGATCCGAACGCATCCGCACCTACAACTTCCCGGAGAACCGGATCACCGATCACCGAATCGGTTACAAGGCCAACAATCTCGACGCGGTCCTGAACGGCGAGATGGACGCGCTGCTCGATGCGCTGGTCGCCGCCGATCGCGCGGCCCGGCTCGCCGCCGAGTGACCACGCCTGACCCGTCCGCGGGCGGCCGGGTCGACGTCGAATTATCCTGGGCGACAACGGTCTTGGCCGAGGCCGGGGTCGAGTCCGCGCGGGTGGACGCCGAATGGCTGCTCGCCGCGGTGCTCGAGGTCGATCGCGGGCGTCTGCTGATCCTCGACGATCTCGACCCCGACGCGGTGGAACGGTTCCGTGCGGCAGTGCGACGGCGCGCGCAGCGAATCCCGTTGCAGCACATCATCGGGACGGCATCGTTCGGGCCCGCGGAACTCGCCGTCGGGCCGGGTGTGTTCACGCCGCGCCCGGAAACCGAAGTCCTCCTCGAGTGGGCGGTGCGCGAGATGGCCGACACCGCCGAACCCTGCGTCGCCGACCTCTGTGGCGGCAGTGGCGCGCTCGCCATCGGGATCGCGCTCGCCGTGCCGACCGCTCGTGTCTGGGTGGTGGAGCGTTCGGCCGATGCCCTGACGTGGTTGCGGCGCAACGTCGATCACGCGCTGGGCGCCGGCACCGACCGGATCACCGTGGTCGCCGCCGACGTCACCGACGCCGTGGCGGTGACCCGGGCGATCCCCGCGCACTCCCTCGACGTCGTGGTCAGCAATCCGCCGTATGTCCCCCTCGGAACCGCGGTGCCGCCGGAGGTGGACCACGATCCGCCCGAGGCGGTGTTCGCCGGCGACGACGGTATGTCGGTGATCGGTCCGATGGCCTCGGTGATCGCCCGAATCCTGCGGCCGGGCGGGGCGATGGGCATCGAGCACGACGAGTCGACCTCGGCCGCGGTGCTCGCCGCCGTCGAGGCGACACACGCGTTCAGCGACATCCGGGCCCGCGACGACCTGACCGGCCGCCCGCGGTTCGTGACCGGACGCCGACGCCGATGACGGCCATGGAAGGATGGCGACGTGAGCACGGTATTCGACTGCGGTGATCCGCAGAGTCGGGCAGCGGGCATACGTACGGCCGTCGGGGCGGCGAAAGCCGGTCGGCTGGTGGTACTTCCGACGGACACCCTGTACGGGATCGGCTGCGACGCCTTCGATTCGGAGGCGGTCACCGATCTGCTGGCCGCCAAGGGACGCGGCCGGGACATGCCGGTCCCGGTGCTCGTCGGTTCCTGGCACACCATCGACGGCCTCGTCCGAACGGTGTCGAGCGCGGCCCGCGACCTCGTCGAGGCGTTCTGGCCGGGTGGACTGAGCCTGGTCGTCGAGCAGGCCCCGTCACTGTCCTGGGATCTCGGTGACACCGACGGCACGGTGATGCTGCGCATGCCGTTGCACCCGGTGGCGATCGAGGTGCTGCGCGAGGTGGGCCCGATGGCCGTGTCCAGCGCCAACGTGTCCGGCCGCCCGCCCGCGACCACCGTCGACGAGGCCCGCGAACAGCTGGGGGAGAAGGTGACGGTCTACCTCGATGGCGGCCCGGCGGCGGCCGCGCAGGCCTCGACCATCGTCGACCTCACCGACGCGACGCCCCGCATCCTCCGCGTCGGAGCGGTGTCCAGCGAGGCCATCGCCGAAGTGCTCGACGTCGATCCCGCCACCCTGATCGCCACGACGTGAACGCCGTGCAGAACCTCTCGCAGACCGATCCGCAGGTGGCCGCGCTGATCGAGCGCGAGGAGCGCCGCCGGGCGACGACCCTGCAACTCATCGCGAGCGAGACACCCGCGAGTCCCGCGGTCCGCGCCGCGCTGGCGAGCGATCTGGGCGCCAAGTACGCCGAAGGCTATCCCGGGGCGCGCTATCACGGCGGCTGCGAAGTGGTCGACGAGGTGGAGCGGCTGGCCGTCGACCGCGCCGCCGATCTGTTCGGCGTCGACTACGTCAATGTGCAGCCGCTGTCGGGGTCGATCGCCAACCTCGCCGTGTACGCCGCCTTTGCGCAGCAAGGTGATCCGGTGGTGGCGCTGCGCCTCGACCACGGCGGTCATCAGACCCACGGCTCCCGCGCCAACTTCTCCGGACGCTGGTTCTCGCCCGTCCACTACGGCGTGCGCGAATCCGACGAACGCATCGACTACGACGAACTGCGTGACCTCGCCCTGCTGCACCGGCCGCGGATCATCGCCGCCGGTGCCGCCGCCTACTCCCGCCTGATCGACGTCGCCGCCCTGCGCGCCATCGCCGACGAGGCAGAGGCCATCCTGTGGTTGGACGCCGCGCATCTCGCCGGCCTGGTCGCGGGGGGCGCGATACCGTCTCCGATCCCGCACGCCGACGTCGTCACCGTCGCCACCCACAAGGTGCTACGCGGTCCGCGCGGCGGGATGATCCTCGCGCGCGGCGCGTACGCGGAGGTGCTGCAGAAGGCCGTGCATCCGTTTGTCCAGGGCGGGCCGTCGATGAATTCCATTGCCGCCAAAGCGGTGTGCATGCGCGAATCGGCCACCGCGGAGTTCGCGGACCACACCGCGACGCTGATCGCCGCGGCCCGGCGACTCGCCGACGAGCTGGCCGAATCCGGCCTGCGGATCGTCAGCGGCGGCACCGACATCCACCTGGCCGTGGTCGACGTCTCCGGCGTCGGACTGACCGGCCTCGAGGCCCAGCGGCGGCTCGCGGCATCGGGGATCGTCGTCGACAAGGCGGTCTTGCCGTTCGACCGGCAGCCGCCGGCCACCGGGTCGGCGATCCGGGTCGGCACTTCGTCGGCGGTGCTCGCGGGCCTCGGGGTCGACGACATGCCGGCGGTCGCCGCGTGCATCCGCCGCGCCCTGGCCGAGCCCGTCGACGGACCCCAACACGCCGCGATCCGCCGCGAAATCGAGGAGATGCTCGGCGGGTAGCCTTGTCCGGGTGTTCGATCCTCCCGCAGCCGGTTTCCCCGGCGCCCCGCACGTCGCCGCGCTGTCGGTGGTCGGCGACGGGGGAGCGGGTGTACCGATCCGGGAGCTCGCGCTGGTCGGTCTGACCGCCGCCGCGGTCACCTTCATCCTGACCTCGGCCGTCCGGGTGTTCGCGATCCGGGTCGGTGCGGTGGCGGTGCCCCGGGTGCGTGACGTCCACGTCATCCCGACACCACGGCTCGGCGGGCTGGGCATGTTCGCCGGCATCGTGGCGGCGATCGCGCTGGCCGCCAACCTTCCGGCGCTCACGCGCGGCTTCGCCTACACCAACGACATGAGCGCGGTGATCGTCGCGGGCACGGTCATCGTGCTCGTCGGCGTGATCGACGATCGGTGGGGCCTGGATGCGCTGACGAAGTTCGTCGGACAACTCACCGCTGCCGGCGTACTCGTCATCATGGGCGTCAGCTGGTATCTGCTGTACGTCCCGTTCGCCGACATCGGCACCGTCGTGCTCGACCCGCTGCAAGCCGGTTTGCTGACCGTCGCGATCACCGTCGCAACCATCAACGCCGTCAACTTCGTCGACGGACTCGACGGGCTCGCCGCCGGACTGGGGCTGATCGCGGCCCTGGCCATCTGCATGTTCTCGATCGGGTTGCTCCACGATCAGGGCGGTGACGTCAGTTACTACCCGCCGGCACTGATCTCCACCGCCCTCGCGGGGGCGTGTCTCGGCTTCCTTCCGCACAATTTCTCGCCCGCGCGCATCTTCATGGGTGACTCGGGCGCGATGCTGATCGGCCTCATGCTCGCCGCCGCGTCGACCAGCGCGTCGGGCCGCATCGCGATGAACGCCTACGGCCCGGCCGACGTGTTCACCCTGCTGTCACCGCTGCTCCTGGTCGCCGCGGTGGTGTTCGTGCCGATGCTCGACATGTTGATGGCGGTGGTGCGACGGACTCGTGCGGGTGTCGGGTTCTACACCCCGGACAAGATGCACCTGCATCATCGGTTGCTCGAACTCGGCCATTCACAGCGCCGGGTCGCCGTCATCATCTATCTCTGGGTCGGGGTGCTGGCCTTCTCGGCCGCCGCCAGCACGTTGCTGCCCGTGTCGGTCGTCGCGCCGCTGTTCGGGGCCGGACTCATCGTCGCGCTGCTGGTGACGATGGCACCCCGGCTGCAGCGCCGGATCGCGGAGATCCGCACGAGCGGGCGTGCCGAGCCGGTCGACTGACACCCCGTCCATCGGGGCGCTGATCGCCTGCCCGGTCGGAGAGTTCGTCACCCCTTGGTAAGGCGAGGGTAAAAACCCGTGTACTATTCCCCGTAGTAGGTCGGCGCGGATGACACCGCGACGGTTCCGGAGTCCGGACGACGCGTGTGTCACGCCGCGTCGCATCCCATAAGCCGGACCAGGCGTCCAACCCGCTGGGTGACGCATGGACGGCTGTTGGTAGGGTCACAGAAAACTGCGAGCTTACGCCCGGTGACGCCAGTCACCGATCGCACGCGCGCTGCTTTGTGCCGGTGGCATGGGTCCACCGCGCGGGGCAGGGGAAAGAGTTAGAGGAGAGGCGCATGACGGCATCTGCCACGGACTCGAGCCCCGTTTATTATCCGGCTGCACCCACCGGACTTCGACGCCCGGGAATCATCGCCGGCGTCATCACGGTGATCGTCGGGGCGATCGCCATCGCACTCGGACATCCCTGGTTCGCGGTGTTCTTCCTCGCGGGCGTGGTGCTGGTCTTCGTCAACACCAAACTGGTCATCCGCTCGGTCGAGAATGTCGCCTCGGCGGAGAACCCACGCAAGAAACTGCTCGCCCTCAACTCTGCCTACCGCCTCGGGACCATCACGGTTCTCGCATTGGCGGCGGCCTTCCTGGTCCGGCCCGACGGGCTGGGCGCGATGTTCGGACTTGCCGTCGGCCAGGTTGTCCTGGTGCTGAACACGGTGATTCCGGTGATGAAAGGACTTCGTAAGCAGCTATGACCGTATTCACTGACGGCGCGGACACGATGAACCTGGCCGAGACGTCCATCGAGGTCGGCCATCACACCACGGCCACCTGGTTCGGGTTCACGGTCAACACGGACACGATCCTGGCGACCACCATCGCCGCAGTGGTCGTCATCCTGCTGGCGTTCCTGCTCCGATGGAGGATCACCTCCAAGAAGCCCAACTCGGTGCAGCTGTACTGGGAGGTGCTGACCGTCCAGATGCGCGGTCAGATCGAGAGCGGCATCGGCATGAAGATCGCCGGGTTCGTGCTGCCGCTGGCGGTCACCCTGTTCACCTTCATCCTGATCGCGAACTGGATCGGCGTCATCCCGACGCAGTACGGCACCAGCGATCACGAGGGCAACGTGATCACCAGCGAACTTCTCAAGACCCCGTCGAGCGACGTCAACTTCGTCTACGCGCTGGCCCTGTTCGTCTTCGTCTGGTACCACGCGGCCGGTGTCCGACGCCGCGGCGTCCTCGGCCACCCGTGGCGCCTCGTCAAGGGCCACGCGATCGGTCTGGCCCCGATCAACATCATCGAGGAGATCGCCAAGCCGGTCTCGCTCTCACTCCGACTTTTCGGCAACATGTTCGCCGGCGGCACCATGCTCGCGGTGATCGCGCTGTTCCCCGCCTACATCCTGTGGGCGCCCAACGCCCTGTGGAAGTCCTTCGACCTCTTCGTCGGACTCATCCAGGCATTCATCTTCGCGCTGCTGACGATTCTCTACTTCAGCCAGGCGATGGAGATGGACGATGACCACTGACAAGCATCTCTAACCGGTTCGACCCTGGCCGGCACCGCGCCGGCCGGGCCCCAAGACCTGGCAATCCGATTGCCAGTATCACCCGAAAGGAAAGTTCTCAATGGATCCCAATCTGATTGGTCTGGGCGCGTTGATCGGCGGCGGCCTCATCATGGGTGGCGGCGCCATCGGTGCCGGTATCGGTGACGGTCTGGCCGGTGCCCAGTTGATCGCCGGCATCGCACGTCAGCCGGAGGCCCAGGGACGTCTGTTCACCCCGTTCTTCATCACCGTCGGCCTGGTCGAGGCGGCTTACTTCATCAACCTGGCCTTCATGGCGCTGTTCGTCTTCGCCACCCCGATCTCCGGTCAGACTTCCTGATCTCGACCGCTGATCTGAGACCACAGACCAAGGGAACACCCGAATCATGAATCTCGCCGCAGAGAACTTCCTCATCCCCAACGCCACGTTCTTCGTGTGTCTGTTGATCTTCGTGATCGTCTTCCTCGTCATCCGCATCATGGTCGTGCCGCCGATTGTCAAGGTGCTCGACGAGCGTGATGCGCGGGTCGCGAAGACCCTGGAGGACAACAAGGCTGCTGCGGCAAGTTATGACGACGCCGAGACCGACTACCGGGCCGCGATGAAGGAAGCGCGCGGAGATGCCACCGGTATCCGGGACGAGGCGCGGGCCAAGGGGAACGAGGAACTGGCCGAGGCGAAGCGGCGCGCGACCGAAGAGTCGGACGCCGCTCTCGCCGACACCACGGCCGAGTTGAAGGTCGAGGCCGACAACGCCTCGACAACCGCACGCCGCGACGTCGGCCGCCTGGCCGAGACGCTGGCGGGGCGTGTGCTCGGAACGACAGTCACGGCCGACAAGGCCGAGCAGACGGAGACGGTGAACTAACACAGTGGAAGTTTTTATCGCACAGCTGGTCGGCTTTGCCGTCATCGTCCTCGGGTTCTGGAAGTGGGTGCTACCGCCGCTGAAGCGCGCGGTGGCCAAGCAGCAGGACACGATCAATCAGCAGGTCGTCGACAGCGAGGATGCCGCGGCCAAGGTGATCGACGCGCAGGCGGCCCACGAGCGTGCACTGAGCGAGGCCAAGGACGAGTCCGCCCGCCTGCATGCGAGCGCGCTCGAGGACGCCCAGGCGATCGCCGACGACATCGACGCGCAGCGTCAGGCCGAACTCAAGCGCATCTCCGAGCACGGCAAGGCGCAGTCCGAACTCGTCCGCGCCAACCTCGTGCGGCAACTGCGCGCCGATCTCGGTGTCGCGGCGGTCGACGAGGCGGACGCACTGGTCCGCTCGCGTCTGGCCGATCCGGCAGCACAGTCGGCGAGCATCGACAAGGCGATCGACGAGCTCGAGTCCATGGCCGCCGGTGGACCGGCCGCCGACCTGGTGGCACACCGCGCCGACCTCATCGGTCTGCACTCCATGCGGGCCACGAGCCGGGACTCGGCCCGTGCGGTGGCGAAGGACTTCGACGCCAAGGGTGCCGACCTCGACAGCGCGGCGCTCACCACCGCGAGCGAAGAGATGACCGCGGTCATCGGGGTTCTCCACGCCAACCCGGTGCTGCGCAAGAAACTCACCGACGACGACGACAACCCCGGCGGCAAGGAACAGGTGATCCGAAACCTGTTCGGCGGCAAGGTCTCGCCGATCGTCGTCGAGGTGCTGGTGTCGGCAGTCCGGCGGCGCTGGTCGGCGACCGCGGACTTCGTGACCGCGCTGCGCCGGCAGAACGCACTGATCGTGCTCACCGCGGCCGAGCGTGACGGAACCATCGAGCAGACCGAGGACGAGCTGTTCGCGGTCGCCCGTCTGCTGGAGCAGAATCCGCGTCTGGCATCGGTGCTGGCCGATCACACACATCCGGCAGACAAGCGTGTCGACCTGTTGCGCACCGTTCTGCGGGGCAACATCGGCCCCCATGCCTGGTATCTGCTGTCGCACGGTGTCGCGTTGCTGCACGGGCAGCCGGCCGACGTCGCCGTCGATCAGCTGGCCGAACTCGCGGCCGCCCGTAGAGGCGAGTCGGTGGCGCACGTCATCTCGGCCTCCGCGATGTCCGACGCGCAGCAGGCGCGGCTCGCCTCGGTGCTCGGCACCATCTACGCCCGAACCATCTCGGTGCAGACCGAGATCGATCCGGCACTCGTCGGCGGCCTGCGTGTCGCCGTCGGTGACGAGATCATCGAAGCCGATGTAGCCACCCGACTGGCGAAGGCGTCGGCGAGCCTGCCGCGCTGACGCGCACCACCCACCCGAACCACCCGAACCCAGACGTAGACGAGCAAGAAAGACGAAAACCCATGGCGGAGTTGACGATCTCACCAGACGAAATCAAGGGAGCGATCGAGCAGTATGTCTCGTCGTTCGAAGCCGATGCCTCCCGTGACGAGGTGGGCATCGTCACCGACACCTCGGACGGTATCGCGCACGTCAGCGGTCTGCCCGGCGCGATGGCCAACGAACTGCTGAAGTTCTCCGGCGGCGTGCTCGGCGTGGCCCTGAACCTCGACGAGGACGAGATCGGCGCCGTCATCCTGGGTGACTTCGAGGAACTCGAAGAAGGCCAGGAGGTCGCCCGCACTGGTGAGGTGCTGTCGGTCCCCGTCGGCGACAAGTTCCTCGGCCGCGTCGTCGACCCGCTCGGCGCCCCGATCGACGGCCTCGGCGACATCGAGGCCGAGGAGCAGCGCGTCCTCGAGCTGCAGGCCGCCACGGTGCTCGAGCGTCAGCCGGTCGAGGAGTCGCTGGCCACCGGCATCAAGGCCATCGACGCGATGACCGCCATCGGGCGTGGTCAGCGTCAGCTCATCATCGGCGACCGCAAGACCGGGAAGACCGCGGTCTGCATCGACGCGATCCTGAACCAGAAGGCCAACTGGGACAGCGGCGACCCGCAGAAGCAGGTGCGCTGCATCTACGTCGCGATCGGCCAGAAGGGCTCGACCATCGCCGGCGTCAAGACCGCCCTCGAAGAGGCCGGCGCGATGGAGTACACCACCATCGTCGCGGCGCCCGCATCCGACTCGGCCGGCTTCAAGTGGCTCGCCCCCTACACCGGCTCGGCCATCGGCCAGCACTGGATGTACCAGGGCAAGCACGTCCTGATCGTGTTCGACGACCTGACCAAGCAGGCCGAGGCCTACCGCGCGATCTCGCTGCTGCTGCGTCGCCCGCCGGGCCGCGAGGCCTACCCCGGCGACGTCTTCTACCTGCACTCCCGCCTCCTGGAGCGTTGCGCGAAGCTGTCCGACGAGATGGGCGGCGGTTCGATGACGGGTCTGCCGATCATCGAGACCCAGGCCAACGACGTCTCGGCGTTCATCCCGACCAACGTCATCTCGATCACCGACGGCCAGGTGTTCCTCGAGTCGGACCTGTTCAACAAGGGTGTCCGCCCGGCGATCAACGTCGGTACCTCGGTGTCGCGCGTCGGTGGCGCCGCGCAGACCAAGGGCCTCAAGAAGGTGTCCGGCTCGCTGCGTTTGGAGCTCGCCCAGTTCCGTGAGCTCGAGGCGTTCTCGGCGTTCGCATCCGACCTCGATGATGCGTCGAAGGCGCAGCTCGAGCGCGGTGCCCGCTGGGTCGAGATGCTCAAGCAGAACCAGTACAGCCCGTACTCCGTCGAGGACGAGATCGTGTCGATCTACCTCTGCGGTGAGGGCCACTACGACTCGGTGCCCGTCGAGGACGTCCGCAACTTCGAGACGCAGCTGCTGAGCCACCTGCATCACGAGGCCAAGGGTGTCTACGAGTCGATCGCCGGCGGCAAGGTGCTCTCCGACGACGAGGCCGAGGCGCTGGTCGCCGAGACCGAGAAGTTCAAGAACAGCTACCTGACGCACGACGGCAAGCGCGTCGTCAATGAGGCCGACACCCCGGCCATGGATGCCGAGAACGTCGCGCACGAAGAGATCACGGTCCGCAAGTGATCGCAGCGCGCAACCGTCGTCGTAAGGAAGGGGTGAGGGCTCATGGCCAGCATTCGTGAGCTGCGCTCACGCATCCGGTCGGTCAACTCCACCAAGAAGATCACCAAGGCGCAGGAACTGATCGCCACCTCGCGGATCACCCGTGCGCAGGCCCGGGTCGCGGCGGCGAAGCCGTACGCCCACGAGATGACCGAGGTCCTCTCGGAGCTGGCGAGCAACGCGGGGTCGCTCGACCACCCGCTGCTGCAGGAGCGGGAAGAGCCGAAGCGTGCCGGCATCCTCGTCGTCACCAGTGACCGCGGTATGTGCGGCGGCTACAACGCCAACGTGCTGCGCGCCACCCGCGAATTGATCTCGCTGGTCAAGGAAGAGGGCAAGGATCCCGTTCTGTTCGTGATGGGCCAGAAGGGTGTCGGCTACTTCACGTTCCGCAGCACCGCGTTCGCCGACTCGTGGACCGGATTCTCCCAGGCGCCCGTGTACTCCGATGCCGCACAGGCGACCGACTTCCTGGTCGACCTGTTCGTGGCGGGTTCGGGGGAGGAAGTCGAGCGGCCGGACGGCTCGGGGAAGTTGGAGGGCATCGACGAACTGCACCTCGTGTACACGCGGTTCGTCAGCATGCTCACCCAGGAGCCCGAGGTGCGCCGGATCGCACCGCTTGTGGTGACCGAGGAGGACGACCCGGAAGAGGCCGAGATCCACAAGGCCTCGCGCAATTACTCGTTCGAGCCCAGCGCCGAGACGCTGCTCGAAGCGCTGTTGCCGAAATACCTTGCGACACGCGTGTATTCGGCCCTGCTGGATTCGTCGGCCTCTGAGTCGGCGGCACGGCGCACCGCGATGAAGGCCGCCACCGACAACGCCGAGGACCTGGCGACCAACCTGTCCCGCGAGGCCAACAAGCTCCGCCAGGCGCAGATCACCCAGGAGATCAGCGAAATCGTCGGCGGCTCGAGCGCCCTGGCCAACTAGACTCATCGATCCAAAGAGGAAGTGACCCAACCACAATGACCGCAGCAGTTACCACCCAAGAGGGGCAGAGCTCGGCGGGTTCGGCCGAGGGCCGCGTCGTCCGCATCATCGGCCCCGTCGTCGACGTCGAGTTCCCGCGCGGCTCGATCCCAGACCTGTTCAACGCGCTGCACGCTGAGGTCACCCTCGACGTGGTGGCCAAGACGCTGACCCTCGAGGTCGCGCAGCACCTCGGTGACAACCTGGTGCGCACCATCTCGATGCAGCCCACCGACGGCCTGGTGCGTGGCGCCACCGTCTCCGACACCGGGTACTCCATCCGTGTGCCGGTCGGCGACGTGGTCAAGGGTCACGTGTTCAACGCGCTCGGCGACTGCCTCGACACCCCCGGCCTCGGACGCGACGGCGAGCAGTGGAGCATCCACCGCAAGCCGCCGGCCTTCGACGAACTCGAGGGCAAGACCGAGATCCTCGAGACCGGCATCAAGGTCATCGACCTGCTGACCCCGTACGTGAAGGGCGGCAAGATCGGCCTGTTCGGCGGCGCGGGCGTGGGCAAGACCGTGCTCATCCAGGAGATGATCACCCGTATCGCGCGTGAGTTCTCCGGTACGTCGGTGTTCGCCGGCGTCGGCGAGCGCACCCGTGAGGGCACCGACCTCCATCTCGAGATGGAGGAGATGGGCGTGCTGCAGGACACCGCCCTGGTGTTCGGCCAGATGGACGAGCCGCCGGGCACGCGTATGCGCGTGGCCCTCTCGGCGCTGACCATGGCGGAGTACTTCCGCGATGTGAAGCACCAGGACGTGCTGCTGTTCATCGACAACATCTTCCGGTTCACCCAGGCCGGTTCGGAGGTCTCCACCCTGCTCGGCCGTATGCCGTCCGCGGTGGGTTACCAGCCGACCCTGGCCGACGAGATGGGTGAGCTGCAGGAGCGGATCACCTCGACCAAGGGTCGTTCGATCACCTCGCTGCAGGCCATCTACGTGCCCGCCGACGACTACACCGACCCGGCGCCGGCGACCACCTTCGCCCACCTCGATGCGACCACCGAGCTCTCGCGTCCGATCTCGCAGCTGGGTATCTACCCGGCCGTGGACCCGCTGACCTCGACCTCGCGCATCCTGGAGGCGTCGATCGTCGGTGACGAGCACTTCCGCGTCGCCAACGAGGTCAAGCGCATCCTGCAGAAGTACAAGGAACTGCAGGACATCATCGCCATCCTCGGTATGGACGAGCTGTCCGAAGAGGACAAGGTCACCGTCCAGCGTGCCCGTCGTATCCAGAAGTTCCTCGGCCAGAACTTCCTCGTCGCGGAGAAGTTCACCGGTCAGCCGGGCTCGGTCGTGCCGCTCAACGACACCATCGAGGCGTTCGACCGCGTGTGCAAGGGCGAGTTCGATCACCTGCCCGAGCAGGCGTTCAACAGCTGCGGTGGACTCGACGACGTGGAGGCCGCCGCCGCCAAGATCACCGGAAAGTAGCGGATCACCATGGCAGACAAGTCCTTCCACGTCGAGGTCGTTGCCGCCGACGAGAAGCTGTACTCGGGTGAGGCCACCTTCGTGATCGCCCAGACCACCTCCGGTGAGCTGGGTGTGCTGGCCCACCACGAGCCGCTGCTCGGCCAGCTGGTGCCCGGCGGCTTCGTCGTGATCGTCGAGGAGAGCGGCAACCGTCTCTCCGCGGCGGTCCAGGGTGGCTTCCTGTCGGTGACCGGTGAAGCGGTGACGGTGCTCGCCGAATCGGCCCAGTGGTCCGACGGCATCGACGCGGCCGCCGAGAAGGCCGCGATGGAGGCCGCCGAACCCGGCAGCGACGACTACAACCGCGCCCACTCCCGCCTCGCCGCCGTCGAGCACGCGAGCAAGTAGGCGAACACCAGCAGCGTCATCACGAGGCCGGTCACCGCACATCGCGGTGACCGGCCTCGTGTCTGTGGTGCGTCTCACGCCGGTCGTGCCGTCGAGTGTGATCTCCGTCGGAGTCGCCCGCCGGATCGGCCATGATGACGGCCGACCCGATGTCGTCTGGCATGCTGGAGTCAGGAAGGCCGTGTCTCATGGAGTCGTCGACTTCAGATGTGTGACCTCGTCGCACATCGCCCACAGCCCACCGCACGGCCACTTCCGGAGAGGTACCCCGGGTGTCGTTGGTTGCCGTGTTGCTCGGCGTTCTACTGGTCGTCGCGCTGATCGTGTGTGCCCTGCTGGGTTACCGGCTCAGTCAGCTCCGTCGAATGGGCACGCCAGTGCTGTTGCGCGAACTCCCGGCGGCCGACGATCAGGGCTGGCGGCACGGCACCGTCCACTACAGCGATGATGCCCTGCGGTACTTCCGGCTGACCGCGCTGCGGCCCGGGCCCACCCGCACCCTCGAGCGGCGGTCGCTCGAGATCGTGCGCCGACGGCGCCCGTTCGGCACCGAGTCCGACATCCTCGAAGGCATGATCATCGTCGAACTGGCGCCCGGCGCCGACGCCGACGGACACCCCTACGAGCTCGCGATGGCGCCCGGCGCGGTCACCGCGTTCCAGTCGTGGTTGGAGTCGCGACAGTCGGATCGCTCACGCCGTGGCAGAAATGTCTGAGCGGCAACCGATTTCGCGGAAAGTCAACGGGTCGGCGGTGACGTCCCGAGAATCGGATCGGACTCCGGATCGTCCGTGGGTGACGTGACCACCCCAACGGAAATCCGCCCAAGTGACGACCCGCCAAGGGGATATCGGGCTGTTGGGATTTGCGGCTGGCCTTGCTGGCGTGTGTCGCGCCGGGTTTATGGGGTTTGACCTGGGATGATGGGTGCATGGCG
>NZ_JBSFQJ010000019.1:0-111636 GCF_053588655.1 Gordonia sp. NPDC003424 | reverse complement strand
CGCGGACCCACCAGCAGCAGGGCTGGTGGGTCCGCGGTGTCTGTGGAGATCCGGTGCCTAGTCGGCGTCGAGATCCTTTTCGACGAGTCCGGCGATCTTGTCGAGCGTCGCCTGGTCCTCGGCGGTGACGACGACCTTGGAGCCCTTCTCGGCACCGAGGGTCATGATCATGAGCGCCGACCCGGCGTCCACCGGATCTCCGCCTTCGAGGCCGATGGTCACCTCGGTGCCGGCCTCGGCGGCCGCCTCGGCGATGATCGTCGCGGGACGGGCGTGCAGTCCGACGGCGGATCCGACGGTCACGGTGGTACTGGGCATGGTCACTCCTCTTCGTTGTGGATTGCGGCGGTGGTAGCCAACTTATCGAATCCGGCTCAGGCGGGCACGGTTTCGAGTTCCTCCGCGAGGGCTGCCTCCGGGCTGGTGCCCACCCCCTTGGCGGCGATCACCAGGACGGCGGACAGAACGACGCCGGCGGCGAGCGCGACCAGGAACAGCAGCCAGTGGTTCATCGTGAAGAACACGAAGATGCCGCCGTGGGGAGCGCGCTGGGTGACACCGAAGGTCATGATGAGCGCGCCGGACAGTGCGCCACCGGCCATCATCGACGGGATCACGCGGAACGGATCGGTCGCGGCGAACGGGATGGCGCCCTCCGAGATGAAGGATGCACCGAGCAGCCATGCGGCCTTGCCGTTCTCGCGTTCCGGTTCGGTGAACATCCCCGGCCGCAGCACGGTGGCCAGGGCCATCGCCAGCGGCGGGACCATACCGGCACACATGACCGCGGCCATGATCTCCAGCTGTGCCGTGCCGCCGATCGCGAGGCCCGCGGTGGCGAACAGGTAGGCCGCCTTGTTGACGGGGCCACCCAGGTCGAAGCACATCATCAGGCCGAGCACGACGCCCAGGACGATCTTCGAACCGCCGGACATGCTGTTGAGTCCGTTGGTCATCTCGGTGGTGACCCACGCCAGCGGCTTGCCGAGCAGCATGTACAGCAGCGCACCGACCACCAGGCTGCCCAGCAGCGGGATGATCACCACCGGCATCAGACCTCGAGCCCACTGGGGCAGTTGCAGTCGCGAGATCCACAGGCAGACGAAACCGGCGATCAGACCGCCGACCAGGCCGCCGATGAAGCTGGCGCCGACGGCCACCGAGACGAGACCGGCGACGAAACCGGGTGCGATACCGGGTCGATCGGCGATGGCGAACGATATGTAGCCGGCCAGGACGGGCACGAGCATGCCCATCGCGAGTCCGCCGATCGCGAACAGTACGGCGCCTATGTACTGACCGAGACCGCCCGGCGGCAGATCCCAGAGGCTGAAGTGCAGGGCGATGAACTGGCCGTCGCTCAACGACTTCGTCGTGTCGAGGGTCTTGTTGGCGATCTCGTACCCGCCGAGGAACGGCAGGAACGCGAGTGCGATGAGCAGGCCGCCGGCCGCGACGAACGGGATCATGTAGCTGACACCGGTCATCAGCGCCTGCTGGAGCTGTTTGCCGGCACCCACGCCGCCGGAATCCGCCGACGCATCGGCCGCTCCGTCGCCGTCGCCGGCGATGACCACCGCGGCGTTCGGATTATTCGCCGCCGCAACGGCTTCGGCGATCATCTTGTCGGGCTCGTTGATCGCGCGCTTGACCCCGGAAGCGATGACCGGCTTGCCGTGGAAGCGTTCCTTGCCCTTCACGCCCACGTCGGTCGCGAAGATCACCGCGTCCGCGTTGGCGATCACGTCGGACGCGAACGGCGTGGTGGCCGAGGAACCCTGTGTCTCGACGTGGAAGTCGACGTCGGCACGCTCGGCGGCGTACTTGAGCGCGTCGGCGGCCATGTAGGTGTGGGCGATGCCGGTCGGGCAGGCGGTGATGGCGACGACCGAGGGCCGCTTGGCCCCGGAGTCCGACGTCGCCGCGGCGGCACCCGCCGCACCGGCACCCGCCGCGATGGCGCCCGCAGCCGCCGCCGGTGCGGTCTCGGCCGGTGGGTTGATCGCCTCGTCGACCAGTTCGACGACGCGTTCGTCGCTGTCGGCGGCCCGCAGTGCCGCCACGAAGTCGGGGCGGACGAGCGCACGGGCCAGGGCGCTGAGCAGCTTCATGTGTTCGGTTGCACCGCCGGCCGGGGCCGCGATGAGGAACACGATGTCCGCCGGGCCGTCGGGTGCGCCGAAGTCGACCTTGTTCGACAGCCGCGCCATCGCGAGGCTCGCGTCGCCGACCGATTCGGCGCGCGCGTGCGGGATGGCGATGCCGCCGGGCAGTCCGGTGGCGGACTTGGCCTCACGATCGAGGGCGGCACGGGTGAGTTCGGCGGGGTCGCTGGTGCGGCCGGCCGCCGCGAGGGTGTCGGCGAGATGGCCGATCACCGCGGCGGGGTCATTGCCGGCGTCGACGTCCAGACTCACCGTCTGCGTCGTGATGATCTGTGGTGTCATCGGTTTTCCGTTTCCTTTGGGGGAGAGGGATTCTGCTGTGTGAGTGTCATGTGCTGGCGGTGCGTCATCGGACCGGGGCGGCTCCTGAAAGGTCGGTGATCCGGACTCCGTCGAGATCGAGCTGATCGGGGGAAGGAGGTTGGGTGCCGGCCAGCGCGGTCGCCGCCGACCCGTAGGCGACGGCGTTTCGCAGCCGGTCGGGTTCGGCGTCACCGCGGCACTCGGCGATCAGATACCCGGCAAGCGACGAGTCCCCGGCACCGACGGTGCTGCGCGGCACGATCGGGGGCGGCGTCGCGAACCACGACCCGGTGTCGGTGATGAGCATGGCGCCGGTCGCGCCGAGGGTGGCCAGGACCGCCGCGCCGGTCCGGTCGACGAGGGTGCGTGCGGCGTCGACGAGTGGTCCGTAGTCGCCCCGGCGGGTCGCGGCGACCAGCGTCGCCGGATCGGCGCCGGTGGCCGCGGCGAGTTCCTCGTCGTTGGGCTTGATCAGGTCGACACGGCCGGTGACGGTGGCCGACAGCGGGCCGCCCGAGGTGTCGACGGCGATCCGGCAGCCGAGTCCGGTGAGGTGGTCGATGACCGTGCGGTACCAGCTGTCCGGCAGGCCGGGCGGCAGCGACCCGCACAGCGCCACCCAGCGGGTTCCCCGGGCGTTCTCGACGACGAGGTCGGCGAGGCGTCGCGCCGAGAGCTCGTCGAGGGGGATTCCGGGGGCGTTGATCTTGGTCGTCGTGCCGTCCGGATCGGCGATGGTGAGGTTGGACCGCACCTCGCCGTCGACCGGCATCGCCAGGTAGGGGAGCCCGACGTCGTCGAGCGCCGCCAGCAGCGGGTCGCCGCCTCGGGCCGGCAGGATCGCCAGGGTGTCCAGGCCGGCCTCGGCGATCACCCGAGCGACGTTCACGCCCTTGCCGCCCGGTTCGGCTCGTGCCGCCCTGGCCCGTTGCACCTCGCCGTGAACCAGCGGCGCGGCGAGCTCGAGGGCGCGGTCCAGACTCGGGTTGGCGGTGACGGTGAGGATCGTGGGTGTCATTGGTGGTCTCTCGGTCATGCGATCACCATTTCGATGCCGCGGGCGGACAGGGCTGCAGACATCGCCGGGTCGATCCCGGAGTCGGTGATGAGTACGTCGACGTCGGCGAGGGTGGCGAACGAGGACAGGTCCTCGCGGTCGAGCTTGGATGAATCAGCCAGCACCACAACGCGATTCGCCACCCGAACGATGGCCGCCTTGATCGCCGCCTCGTCCGGGTCGGGAGTGGACAGGCCGTGCGACTCGCTGATGCCGTTGGCGCCGACGAAGGCGGTCGACACGCGGAGTCGTTCGAGTGCGCTCACCGTCTCGGACCCGACGGTCGCCTGGGTCAGGCCGCGGACGCGGCCGCCGAGGATGTGCAGATCGTTCGCACCCTGGCCGGCGAGGACTGCGGCGATCGGGATGCTGTGGGTGATCAGGGTCAGTCGTCGGTCCCGGGGAAGGTCCAGCGCGGCCTGCAAGGTGGTGGTGCCGGCATCGAAGAACACCGACCCGCCGTCGGGCGGCAGGAACCGGACCGCCGCCCGGCCGATGGCCGCCTTCTCCTCGGTGTGGCTGCTCTGCCGTTCGTCGATGCCCTGCTCGCCGAGGATCGCGGTGGCGCCGGGCCGCACCGCCCCGCCGTGCACCCGCTGCAGATGACCCGCGCGCTCGAGGGTGGCCAGGTCGCGGCGCACGGTCTCGCTGGTGACGTCGAATCGGGTGGCCAGCGCGGCGACCGAGGCGCGACCGTGAGCGCGTACCTGGTCGGCGATCGCCTGCTGGCGTTCTTCGGCGTACATAGGTGTTCCTGTCGAAGGTTTCACGGTGTTCGAACTGCGTGTGTGTTGATTTATGTGGGTTCTCGTGTTGATGTCTATTTGTTTACGCCTGTTTGTGTGGGTAAGTCAAGGGTTTCTTGTAACTTGGTTCACACAGGTTCCGTTATGGCAACTCGAGGCACATCGACGTGCGACGGGGGTTCACCGGCGCGAACCGATCGAGATGTGGTCGTATAAACAGGTGGCCGTTACTCGGGCCGATCAACCGACGAGAAAGGTGCTGCGGTGGGCCAGCAACAGGTACTGAACGGAACCCCGGTCGTCAGCGGTAAGGCCTATGGCCCCGTCGTATGGCCGGGCGAGCGCCCCGTCTACGACCCGGGCGCGATGGGTGCGACGGTCGCCGAAGACGAGCGTGAGGTCGAGAAGAAACGCTTCACCGACGCGGCCGCCACGGTCGCCGGACGGTTGCGCGCACGCGCGTCGCATTCCTCGGGAGCCGCTGCCGAGGTCCTCACCGCCACTGCGGGACTCGCCGAGGATCGTGGCTGGGTCGGCGCCGCGTCCGGCCTGATCAAGAAGGGCAGTCCCGCACCCGCCGCGGCCATCGCCGCGACCGAGCAGTTCGTCGAGATGTTCACCAAGGTCGGCGGACTGATGGCCGAGCGGGTGACCGACCTCAAGGATGTCCGTGACCGCGTGGTGGCCGAGCTCATCGGTGTGCCGGAACCCGGTGTGCCCGAACCGCATGAGGCGTCGGTGCTCCTCGCCGACGACCTTGCACCGGCCGACACCGCAGGGCTCGATCCGGCGAAGATCACCGCACTGGTGACCCGTCTGGGCGGTCCGACGAGCCACACCGCCATCATCGCGCGCCAGCTCGGCATCCCGTGCGTCGTCGCGGTGTCCGGGCTGGAGGTCGTCGCGGCGGGCAGCACGGTTCTCGTCGACGGCACCGCCGGCACCATCGAGGTCGAGCCCGACGAGGCCACCGCGGTCGCGGCGGTGGAGGAGAGCCGGCGCGAGGCCGAGGCGGTCAAGTCGTGGAAGGGACCCGGCCGCACCGCCGACGGTTTCGAGGTTCTCGTACTCGCGAATGTCGCCGACGGCGCGTCGGCGCGGAGCGCGACGTCGTTCCCGGTCGAGGGCGTCGGACTGTTCCGCACCGAGTTGGCGTTCCTCGATCGGCCCGACGAACCCACGGTCGAGGAGCAGACCACGCTTTATCGGGAGGTGCTCGACGCCTTCCCGGGCCAGAAGGTGGTGATCCGGACCCTGGACGCCGGGTCGGACAAGCCGCTGAAGTTCGTCACGAACCTCGACGAGGCGAACCCGTCACTCGGCGTGCGCGGCAACCGGATTGCCATCGAACATCCCGAGATCCGTGCCCATCAGCTCGACGCCATCGCCGCCGCCGCCGAAGCGAGCGGGAACGCGGCGTGGGTCATGGCCCCGATGATCGCATCGGCCGCCGAGGCCGCCGAGTTCGCCGGTGAGGTACGCCGACGCGGACTGGTCGCGGGCGTGATGGTGGAGGTTCCCGCCGCGGCCGTCCTGGCGTCGGCGATCCTGGCCGAGGTGGATTTCGTGTCGATCGGCACCAACGACCTCACGCAGTACACGATGGCCGCCGACCGGATGTCCCCGGAACTGGCCGGTTTGACCGACCCCTGGCAACCGGCCGCACTGCACCTGATCCACAGCGTCGGGCAAGCCGGGGAGGCGACCGGCAAGACGGTCGGTGTGTGTGGTGAGGCGGCCGCGGACCCACTGCTCGCGTGCGTGTTGGTGGGCCTGGGCGTCACCTCGCTCTCGTCGGCGCCGGCGGCCGCGGCAGCGGTCGGTGCGCGGTTGGCCGGCGTGACCCTGGCGCAGTGTCGCGCCGCCGCCGAAGCGGTGCTGGCGACCGCGGACCCGGTGGCCGCACGAGCCGCGGCCACTGCCGCGCTCGACGGCTGAGCGGTGCCGGTCAGACGCGCCGCATGACGGTGACGACCTTGCCGAGGATGGCGGCGTCGTCACCGGGGATCGGTTCGAACAGCGCGTTGTGCGGCATCAGCCAGATGTGACCATTGCGCCGCTTGAACGTCTTCACGGTGGCCTCGCCGTCGATCATCGCCGCGACGATGTCGCCGTTGTCGGCGACGTTCTGCTGACGCACCACGACCCAGTCGCCGTCGCAGATCGCGGCGTCGATCATGGATTCACCCACGACCTTCAGCAGGAAGAGGGACCCCTCACCGACGAGTTCGCGGGGTAGCGGGAACACGTCCTCGACGGCCTCTTCGGCGAGGATCGGTCCGCCTGCCGCGATCCGGCCGAGCACCGGCACGAACGCGGGGGTCGGTAGCGAGGTGTCGTCGCCGGCCGCGGAGCCGCCGGGCGGATTGGTGGGATCGCCGTCGGAGATGTTCACCGCCCGGGGCCGGTTGTGGTCGCGCTTGAGGAGGCCCTTGCGCTCCAGCGTGCGCAACTGATGGGCCACCGACGACGTCGAGGTCAGCCCGACGGCGTCCCCGATCTCCCGGATGCTCGGTGGGTATCCGCGTTCGCGGACCGACTGGCGGATGTATTCGAGCACGCCGCGCTGGCGCGCGGTCAGGGATGCCTCGGCGGCGTGCGGGTCGGTGGCGGTGTCGGTGGCGGTGTCGGGGGTGTCCGGCCCGCCGGCCTTCTCGCTCATCGGTGGGTCCTCCTGTCGGTTGGGTGACTCGAGCACCGAAAAATGCTGGTCGTCTGGGTCCTTCAGCGCCGACAGTAGCCCAATCCTCGGACATGTTCAAACATGTGTTCGAGGTGTTTTGCAACTTCGCGCGACTTTGTCGGTGGCCCGTGCTAGAAATCGAACATACGTTTCATCGAACACGTGATCGATGGCAGCGCGACCCGCAAGCACCGACCGCAGAAGGACAGACACCATGGCCACCGCGACTCTCACCCGCACACCCCTCACCCACACACCCCGCTCGGACGTCCCCGAACCCGACACCTCCGTCCGGCCGGGTACGCGGTCCGCGCGCGCCGACCGTGCCGTCACCGACCTCACCCGCCCCGCCGACCGGCGGCAGGCCGATCGCCGACCGCCGGTGGCCCGGCCGTCGGTGGCCCGGCCGTCGCGCGCGCGGGTGCGGGGGACGCGCTGCGCGACACCAGCCGGCGGCCGCACCACCGGCACGAGCAGCGTCTACCTGCGCCGACGGCTGGCCGCCGCGGCGCTCCTGGTGGGCGTGGGTCTCGCCGTCCTCGTCTGGGTCATCGCGATCATCGGCTCCGACTACGCGGCGTCGGTCACACCCGAGCCGATCGGCACCGAGGTCGTGCACGTGCGTCAGGGCGACTCGCTGACCTCCATCGCCGAGCGCGTCGCGCCCGACGTACCGGCGCAGGCGGTGATCGACGCCATCGTCGAGCGCAACGATCTGTCCGGCGCCGGGCTGCATGTGGGTCAGGCGCTGGTCGCACCCGCCTATCGCTGAGGACATGACCGGTATCCTCGGTGGCATGCGCTGCCCGTTTTGCAAGAACGAAGACACCAAGGTCATCGACTCGCGTGTCGCCGACGAGGGGCAGGCCATCCGTCGCCGCCGGGCGTGTGCCCGATGCGGACGCCGATTCTCCACCGTCGAGAGCGCGGTGCTGGCGGTGGTCAAGCGCAACGGTGTCACCGAACCCTTCAGCCGCGAGAAGGTGATGCGCGGCGTGCGTCGCGCATGCCAGGGCCGCCACGTCGACGAGGATGCACTCGCCAAGCTCGCCCAGCAGGTCGAAGACGCGGTCCGCTCGTCCGGTTCCGCCGAAATCCCCAGTAACGAGGTGGGGCTGGCGATTCTCGGTCCGCTGCGCGACCTCGACGAGGTGGCCTATCTGCGCTTCGCATCGGTGTACCGGTCGTTCGAGTCGCTCGAGGACTTCCAGCGCGAGATCGACGATCTGCGCGGGGTGTCGCCGGACCCGAACGCCTCAGCGGAACCCGTCCAGAGCACGTAGCGCCCGCTTCTCCGAGATCGGATACGCGGTGCCGAGCCGCTGGGCGAACAGGCTCACCCGAAGCTCTTCGGTGGTCCAGTGCGCGAACTCGTTGAACGCCTCCCGGCGAGCGGTCGGCAGTTGATTCAGTCGCTGATTCCAGTGCGCGACAACCCGATCCACGGCGTTGACGCCGTCGCGATCGCGGCCGGCCGCGGCCGGCAGATCGCCCAGACGCTGGGTTGCCGCCCGGAGATAGCGGGGTAGATGCTGCAGATGCCGGCGCGGCGTGGCCGCCACGAATCCGTCGAACACCAGGTTCCCCAGCTGATCGGCGACATCGTCGGCCGCGAGGTGCCCGGTGAGCCGCTCGACCTCGCGGCGCACCGCGGGCAGTTCGCGCAATACAGCGGTGGCCATCGCGAAGTACTCCGGCGCCGCGGCACTCACCGTCGGCCGCACCGACTCACGCAACCGGTCGAACTGCGCTGCCGTGCGGATGCCGGTGAGGTCGCGGTCGGCGACCATATCCCGGATGGCCCGGCGGGTGCAGTCGGCGACGAGATCGTCTATCCGCGAATACGGACTCTGGCTCAACGCGAGTCGTGCGGCCGGGTCGAGGCCCGTTGCGACCTTCTTGGACAGGGCGGGGATGGCCCGGTCGAGGAGGACGACGACGGCCTCGGACATCCGCCGGTCGCGGTCGGCCTCGGTGTTGACCTCGGTCACCGACACGCCTGCCGTCCCGCCGTCCGCGCCGGTGACCACCTCGAGCGCCGGATAGCGGGTCAGTGTCTGCCCGGCCACCGTAGAGGTGACCGTCTGGGCGAGGTCACCGATGCCGTCGGCCGTCCACGTCGTGTACACCGGACGCGCAGGTGTGTCGTCGTCCTCGTCGGAGAAGCGCTTCTTCAACTCGGCGAGCGACTTGCCGCCGGCCACGACGATGCCGCGCCGGTTGGCCACGGCGAAGTTCATGGTGAGATGACCCGGCAGTCTCTCGGCGTCGAAGTCGTTGGGGCTCAGGCTCATCCCGGTGATCGTCGACAGTTCCCGGGCCAGCCCGGTGATCAGCGGTTCGGCGCGCGGGGTGAGGCGGGTCAGCGCGAGGTCGGCGAAGGACTGCGCCGGTGCCATCGACTTGCGCAGTGCCTTCGGCAGCGTCTTGATCAGTTCGGTGGCGAGCTCCGACCGCAAACCGGGGACGAGCCAGTCGAATCCGGCGGGCCGCACGTGATCGAGGAGCGGGCGCGGGATGACGACGGTGACGCCGTCCTCCGGGTCACCGGGCTCGAACCGGTATCGCAGTTCGAACCGGGTCTCGCCCTGCTGCCAGGCGCCCGGGAAGTCGGTGTCGGCGACCGCGACGTCGGCGGCCACGTCCTCCGGCCGCAGATCGAGTAGGTCGGGGGTGGCGCGCCGCGCCTTCTTCCACCAGGTGTCGAAATGCCGCGCCGACACCACCTCGGCGGGGATGCGCGCATCGTAGAAGTCGAACAGTTGCTGTTCGCTGATCACCACGTCGCGGCGACGGGCACGGTGCTCGACGTCCGCGGCCGCCTCGAGCAGATCCCGATTGTGTTCGAAGAACGCATGATTCGTGCGCCAGTCACCCTCCACCAGGGCGTGGCGGAGGAACATCTCGCGCGCCGTGACGGGGTCGATCGAACCGAACGGAACCCGGCGCTGCGCGACGAGGGTGACGCCGTAGAGCGTGACCCGTTCGTAGGCCATCGCCGATCCGCGCTTGGACGACCAGTGGGGTTCGCTGTAGTTGCGGCGGGCGAGGTCGCCGGCCAGCTTCTCGGCCCACAGTGGGTCGACCCCGGCGACCGTGTGTGCGAAAAGGCGCGAGGTCTCGACGATCTCGGCCGCCATGATGAATTGCGGAGGTTTGCGGGCCAGTGTCGACCCCGGGAAGATGGCCAGGGTGGTGTTGCGAGCGCCGGTGTACTCGCGCGAATCGCCGTTGCGGATGGCGATGTTGCCGAGGAGCCCGGACAGGATCGACCGGTGGATGGCGTCGGCATCGCGGGTGGACGCGGCCGCCGACCAGTCGAGATCCGAGGTGATCCGCGACAGTTGCCGGTGCAGTTCCTGCCATTCCCGGATGCGCAGGAAATGCAGGAACTCGCGTTCACACATGCGGCGGAACTGATTGCCCGACAGTTCTTTCCGGCGTTCGTCCAGGTGATTCCACAGCTGCAGGTAACCGAGGAACTCCGATCCGGGCACCGCGAACCTGCGGTGTGCGGCGTCGGCGGCCTCGCGGTGATCGGCGGGTCGTTCGCGGACGTCGGGGATCGACAGGGCGGCGGCGATCACCAGCACATGGTCCAGGCAGCCGAGTTCGTGTGCTGCGATGAGCATGCGGGCCAGCCGCGGGTCCACCGGGATGCGGGCCATGTCCCGGCCGACGGGCGTGAGCCGGGGTTCGTGGTCGTCGCGGGCGCTCTCGCGGATCGCGCCGAGTTCGGTCAGCACCGCCATGCCGTCCCGGATCGCCCGGGCGTCCGGCGGTTGCACGAACGGGAACGCGGACACATCGCCGAGCCGCAGCGAGGCCATCTGCAGGATCACCGCCGCGAGGTTGGTGCGCAGGATCTCCGGGTCGGTGAAGCCGGGGCGCGCGTCGAAGTCGTCCTCGCGGTAGAGGCGGATGCACACGCCGGGGGCGACGCGGCCGCAGCGGCCGGCCCGCTGCCGCGCACTGGCCTGCGACACCGGTTCGATGGGCAGCCGGTTCACCTTGGTGCGGGTGGAGTAGCGGGAGATGCGCGCGGTGCCGGTGTCGACGACGTAGCGGATGCCCGGGACCGTCAGCGACGTCTCGGCGACGTTGGTGGCCAACACGATTCGCCGGCCCGACGACGGTGCGAACACCTTGTGCTGATCGGCGATGGACAGTCGTGCGTAGAGCGGCACGATCTCCGCACCTGCCGACGCCCGATGGCGCAGCGCGTCCGCGGTGTCGCGGATGTCGCGCTCGGTGGGCAGGAACACGAGGATGTCACCGCGCTCGTGCGCCCAGAGTTCGCCGATGGCGGCGTCGATGGCTTGGATCTGGTCGAGGTCTCGATGATCGGAGTCCGGGTCGTCGGCGCTCAGCGGCCGGTAGCGGATCTCCACCGGGTAGGCGCGCCCGGACACCTCGAGGATCGGCACCTCGTCATCGGGCGCAGCGGTGTCGGGTGGCGCAGGTGTGTCGGACCCAGGTGTGTCGGGCCCAGCGGGGTCGGGCGGCGCAGATGTGTCGGGCTCAGCGCTGTCGGGCGCAGCGGTGTCGGACCCAGCGGGGTCGGTGCCGTCGACGGCGAAATGCCGGGCGAAGCGTTCCGGTTCGATGGTCGCCGAGGTGATGATGACCTTCAGGTCGGGCCGTCGGGGCAGGATGCGTTTGAGGTAGCCGAGGATGAAGTCGATGTTCAGGCTGCGTTCGTGGGCCTCGTCGATGATCAGGGTGTCGTAGGCGCGCAGCAGCGGATCGGTGCTGATCTCGCGGAGCAGGATGCCGTCGGTCATCACCTTGACCAGCGTGTCGGCGCCCGATCGGTCGGTGAATCGCACCGAGAAGCCGACGGCGTCACCGATCTGGGTGCCCGTCTCGTCGGCGATGCGTTTGGCCACCGAACTCGCCGCGATGCGGCGAGGCTGCGTGTGCCCGATGGCGCCACGCACACCCCGGCCGAGTTCCAGGCAGATCTTGGGCAGCTGGGTGGTCTTGCCGGAACCGGTCTCCCCGGCGACCACCACCACCTGGTGCTCACTGATGGCGGCGGCGATCTCCTCGCGGGCGGCCGACACTGGCAGCTCCGGCGGGTAGCTGATGGTCGGCACCGTGGCGCGGCGCCGGTCGAGGCGCAGCTGAGCACGGTCGATGTCAGCGGTCAGTTTCTCCCACTGGGCGTCCGACGCGGTCGATCCGAGTTTGTCGATGCGTCGGCGCAGTCGGTACTCGTCGGCGACGGTGACGTCGGCGAGCCGGTCGATCAGTGTCCGACGATCGGCTGCGGTTCGGGCGGGCATGATCTCTCCAGGATAGTGGGGTGGCGCGCCCCGGCCACGTCGTGCCCGGCATGATTGAGCCATGGCAGGTTCACTGTGGCACGGTTTTGCCGACATGGGCGCGGTCAGCGCCGGCGCTCCCTTCACCGTCGTGCGGGGCCAGGGCGCCCGCATCTGGGACGCCGACGGTCGTGACTATCTCGATGCGACCGCCGGTCTGTGGTTCACCAACATCGGCCACGGCCGCACCGAGGTCGCCGACGCGGTGGCCGAACAGCTCTCGAAGCTGGCGCACTACTCCGGCTTCGGCGACATCACCTCCGATGTGACCGCCGCGCTCGCCGAACGGCTGGCGACGATCGCCCCGGTGCCCGGCAGCAAGGTGTTCTTCACCTCCGGTGGCAGCGACTCGGTGGACACCGCCGCCAAACTCGCCCGCCGCTACTGGCACGAACAGGGAAAACCCGAGAAGAACATCATCGTGGGCCGCACGAAGGCCTATCACGGCATGCACGTGGCGGGCACCGCCCTGGCCGGAATCCCGGTCAACCGTGAGGGATACGGCGAACTGATGCCCGACGCCGAGTCCGTCGAGTGGGACAACGCGAAGAGCCTGCTCGGTCTGATCGAACGGCACGGTGCCGATCGGATCGCCGCGTTCTTCTGTGAGCCGATCATCGGCGCGGGCGGTATATACCTTCCGCCCGAGGGCTACCTGACCGAGGTGCGGCAGATCTGCCGCGACCACGACGTGCTGTTCGTCGCCGACGAGGTGGTCACCGGCTTCGGGCGGATCGGTGGCGACTCCTGGTTCGCGTCAACACGTTTCGACCTGCAGCCGGACATGATGACGACCGCCAAGGGACTCACGTCCGGATATGTGCCGATGGGGGCGGTGTTCATCGCGCCACGAGTGGCCGAGCCGTTCTTCTCCGGCGGCGTCTGGTGGCGGCACGGCTACACCTACGGCGGTCATGCCGGCGCTGCGGCCGCGGCGATGGCCAACCTGGACATCATCGAGCGCGAGGGTCTGCTCGGCGCGGCGACCCGGCTGGAAACCGATCTCGCGCAGGCACTCTCGCCGCTGGCGGAGCTCGACGCCGTGGCCGAGGTACGCACCGGTCTGGGCGCGGTGAGTGCTGTGCAACTGGCCGACCCGGCGCAGGCGCAGGCGATGGTCGGCCGGATGCGGGCGCACGGCGTCAGCGGCCGCGCCGCCGGACAGGGTGCACTGCAGATCTCCCCGGCCTTCGTGATGACCACCGAGGAGGTCGGCGAACTCGCCGACAAGCTGCGCGCGGCGCTGTCCTGACCTCGGTCCTCGCGTCGGTCGTCGCGTCGGCGAGGCGCTCTTGCGTCGATGCGGCGGATGTATGCGCCGCATCGACGCAGATCCGCCGCATCAACCGTGGCAGACCCCTCAGGCCTGCGGTTCGAGCACGAAGACGGGGATGACGCGGTCGGTCTTCGTCTGGTAGTCGGCGTAATCCGGGTAAGCCGCCACGGCGCGCTCCCACCACTGGGCGCGTTCGTCCCCGGTGAGCTCGCGTGCGGTGTAGTCGCCGACCTGCTCGCCGTCACGGACCTCGACATGCGGGTTCGCGACGATGTTGTGGTACCAGACCGGGTTCTTCGGCGCCCCACCCAGCGACGCCACCGCGACGTAGCTGCCGTCGTGCTCCACCCGCATCAGCGGCGTCTTGCGCAGCTTGCCCGACTTGCGGCCGACCGAGGTGACCAGGATGACCGGCATGCCGCGCAGCGTCGTGCCCGCGGTGCCGCTCGAGTTCTCGATCTTCTCCGCCTGATCGGCCGACCAGTCGGACGCACCGCGTGCGTATTCTCCTTGCAGGGGCATGATTCCTCCATCTACTCCCGGCCGCCGCTCATTCGTCGGCGGCGTGTGTCAGTTCTTCCCATTCGTCGAGCAGACTCGAGTCCACCTCGCGCACCATCCTGCCCACGCGATCGGTGATGTCCTCGATCTCGTCGGTCACCGCCGACATCGGAAGGCCTTGGCGCAGAACGCGATAGCAGTCAGACAGGTACCGCAGCACCACGCCCTCGCTGCGGGCCAGCCCGTAGGCCGAGATGAGTTCGGTGAAGGTCATGGCGCGTTCGAGCATTTCCCGCAGAACCGATTTGGGCGACGGCGGATACGACGACACCCACGGATGCCCACGCCGGTACACCCCGAACGCGTACTCGATCTCCTCGGCCAGCGGCCGCGGCCAGGTGATCTCCTCGAGTCGCGCCATGCGCTCCTCGTATTCGACGCCGTCGGCCTTCATCTCGGCGATCGCGGCGTCGCGGGCGACCTTGCGCTGCGCGAACAGCAGCGGTCGCGGGTCGTCGAGGGTGGATTCCAGGATCGACACCACGTCGAGGGCGTAGGTCGGTGACGCCGGGTCGAGCAGTTCGAAGGCCGCGAGCGCGAACGACGACAGGGGATTGGTCAGCGCGAAGTTCTCCGGCATGTCCACCGACAGGGCGACGTTCTTGCCGTCGGCGTCGGGCGTGTCGAGCTGCACGACGATGCCGGACTCGCGCAGGCCGCGGTAGAGCGCGATGGTGTGTTTGATGTGGCGCAACTGCCGATTGCGCGGTTCGTGGTTGGCCTCCAACAGATGTCGCAGCGCGGCGAAGCAGTCGCCGGGGCGGGCGAGTACCTCCATCAACATCGCGGTGGTCATCTGGAAGTGCGAGCGCAACTGCTCGTCGGGGGCGTCCACGAGCTGGGTGAAGGTCTTCTCACCCCATGACACGAAACCCTCGGGCGGCTTCTTGCGCACCAGCTTTCGCAGCTTCTTGGGGTCGTCGCCGGCCTTCGCGACGGCGCGTGCGTTCTCCACGTCGTGATCGGGTGCCTGGGCCACCACATAGCCGATGCTGTCGAATCCGGCGCGGCCGGCGCGACCGGCGATCTGGTGGAACTCGCGCGCCCGCAATCGTCGCACGCGCACCCCGTCGTACTTGGACAGACCCGCGAACAGCACGGTCCGGATCGGCACGTTGATCCCCACGCCGAGGGTGTCAGTGCCGGCCACTACCTTCAGAAGTCCTTGCTGTGCAAGGCGTTCCACGAGACGCCGGTAGCGCGGCAGCATGCCCGCGTGATGCACGCCGATGCCGGCGCGCAGCAGCTTCGACAGCGTCGAACCGAAGCCGGTGGAGAAGCGGAAGTCGCCGATCGCCTCGGCGATCGCGGCCTTCTCGGACTTGTCGGTGATGCGCGCCGACAACAGCGCCTGCGCGCGTTCCACCGCGGACGCCTGGGTGAAGTGCACCACGTAGATCGGTGCCCGGCCCGCGTCGATCAGCTCCTCGATCGTCTCGTGGATCGGGGTGGTGGCATACGAGTACTGCAGCGGCACCGGACGTTCGGTGCCGGTGATCGCCGAGGTGGGGCGGTCGGTGCGGCGGGTGAGGTCGTCGACGAAGAACGAGACGTCGCCCAGCGTCGCCGACATCAGCAGGAACTGGGTGTGCGGCAGCTCGATGAGCGGCACCTGCCAGGCCCACCCGCGATCGGCCTCGCCGTAGTAGTGGAACTCGTCGGCGACGAGTGTGCCGATGTCGCTGTCCTCCCCGTCGCGCAGCGCCAGGTTGGCCACGATCTCGGCGGTCGCGCAGATGATCGGGGCGTCGGCGTTGACCGCCGCATCGCCGGTGAGCAGCCCCACCGACTCCGCGCCGAAGATGCCGCACAACTCGAAGAACTTCTCGCTGACCAGCGCCTTGATCGGGGCGGTGTAGTACGCGCGCTCGCCGCGGCAGCGGGCGAAGTAGATCGCCCCCGCGGCGACCAGCGACTTTCCCGACCCCGTCGGGGTCGCCAGGATGACATTGCTCCCGGCGATCAGTTCCAGCAGCGCCTCATCCTGGTGGGGATACAGCGTCAGGCCGCGGTCGCTCCACCACCCGGTGAAGGTGTCGAACGCGGTGTCCTCGTCATCGGCGGCAACCAGATGGCTGCCGGCCGGCGAAGTCACATCGACGATGGCCAACCACCCGCGTCGCCGTCGGTCTGCTCGTCGTCGCCGCCGGCGCGCATCTGCTCGGCCAGGAAGCGTTCGAGTTCGGCGCCCAGTTCGTCACCGGACGGCAATTCCTCCTCGGCCGCCAGCAGGGAGGCGCGTTCGGCGGCCGCTGCGGTGAACGAGTCGTACTGGTTCTCCAGCGCGGCGACGACGGACTCGATCTCGGCGTTGCCAGACACCTCGTTGTCCACCTGCGCACGCACCTTCTCGGCCGCACTCTCCAACGCCGCCACCGGCAGTTTCAGGCCGGTGATCTCGCCGATGGCGCCGAGCAACCGTGCCGAGGCCGCCGGATAGTCGGTCTGCGAGAGGTAGTGCGGCACATGCACCGACAACCCCGCGGTGCGGTAGTCGTGGTCGGCCAGCCGCAGCTCGAGCAGCATGGACGCGCTGGCGGGAAGCTTCATCGCCGAACCCCAGCGCGGCAGATCCCCGAGCCGATCGACGTCGCTGCCGTGTGCGGTGATCGACGCCGGCCGGGTGTGCGGCACCGCCATCGGGATGGCGTTGAGGCCGATGACGTCGGTGACCCCGAAGTGCTCGGCCAGCCGGCGTACGGCCTCCACGAACTGCTCCCAGCGCAGGTCCGGCTCGGCACCGGCGAGCAGCAGGAACGGGCGCCCGGCGGTGTCGCGGATCGCGTGCATCGTCAGCGACGGCATGGTGACATCGGTGAAGGTGTCCCCGTCGAAGCTGATCGTCGGGCGGCGCGAGCGGTAGTCGATCAACTCGTCCGTGTAGAAGGTGGCGACGAGTTCCGACTCGAGGGCGTCACGCAGATGCGTCGCCGCCAGGGCGACCGCGTGACCGGCGTCGGCGAACCCGTCGAGTGCGTGAATCAGCACCGGTCCGGTGCCTTCGTCGCCCGCCACACGGGGCGCGGGGAACTCCAGCGAGTACAGCGAGCTGTGCTCGGCCGACCGCTCGTCCATGAGATCGATCCTCCTCAACAGTTTCGTCAATTGTCGCGCATCGAAGGCTGATGAGGCCAATTTCGGGCATCGATGCGGACTCGCAATCAAGAACAACCCGATGCGAGCGTCGATTCCCGGGCGGTCGGGCCGGACGTCCTCCTGCCGATCGTTGGTCGTGTCGATCCACACGATCGGCGCACGCCAATGGCACAGTAGGGCGTTGTGACCGACTCCAGACTCCGCTCGAGCGTACGGCGACGCCCCGTACTCGGTCCGATCGTGGTGCTCGTGGCCTGCCTCGCGGCCATGGCCTGCACGGTCGACGGCCAGGCCGTCGCGGGATCGGCGGATCTGACCGCCCGATCGGTTACCGCGGACGACTTCCCGGCGGGAGCCACCCGCGTGCCGACACCGGCGGTCCCCGACGCCCTCGCCGATCTCACCGGTCACCCGTTGCACGGTGGGGTCACACCGGCCGACTGCACACCGCCCGCGGTGTCGGCCACCGGCGCGGTGCTCTACGTCGGCCCCGACCCGGCGACGTCGACCGCGACCTTCTCCACCGCCGTGGTGCACGTCTCCGCCGCCCTGAGCGGGGTGATCGACCAGGCACGACGCTGCCCGCGGTACATCACCGGGTCGGCGCCGACGGCGGCATCCCTCGTCACCACCGACGTGCCGGCCGCGCCCGCGTCCACCGCGCCCGGGGTGCGGACCGGAGCGTTGCATCGTCAGTCCACGACCGGTGCCACGGGTTCGTCGGCGATGGTCACGACGATGGACACGCTGCTGGCCCAGAAGGACGGGGTGCGTGTCCTGGTCGAGTACCGGCATCAGGGGAACACCCCGATGTCGGCCGCGGCGTCCGGGCAGCTGAGGTCGCTGTTCGACAAGGCCGTCCACGCGGCCTTCGGCTGACCTGCATCACCCCAGCGGAATCTGTGGACAACGAAAAGGTTGTGGACAACTCGCCGATCCGGCGCTCGTGCGGGTTGCGCTGACCGGACGCCATCCGACGATGACCGCATGTCCACCTCACGCCGGGCGCGCGGCGCTCGAACCCTGCCCCCGTCCGCCCTGCTCACCGCCATCCCCGGCCTGCTCGGCTTCATCCCGGAGCGATCGCTGGTGCTCCTCGCCTTCGGCGCCGGCGACCCCCGGGAGGTCCGCACCACGATGCGCCAGGACCTGGTTCTCGACGAGGACGGAGCGCTCGTCGCACCGATGATCGACGTGCTGACCGATCTCGGCGAGATCTCGGTGCGCAACGGTGTGCGGGGGGTCGTCGCGGTGCTCGCCGATGACCGGTATCCCACCTACAGCCCGCTCTACCAGCGCATCTGCGAGATCGTCGATGCCGAACTCGACGAGGCCGGCGGCGTCGTCGCGGGATTCGTGGTGCCGCAGTTCACCGCCGGCGCGCGCTGGCGCACGGTCTTCGACGCCCGGCGTGACAAACGGCTGTTCATCGGGGAACAGACGCTCGACCTGTTCGCCCGGCCGATCGCCGGCACCGGCCGGCTCGGCGACCCGCACTCCAGTCCGACGGCGGTCGCGGCCGCGGTGAAACACGGGCGGCGGGTGCTGGACAAGCGCTCCGACATCGCGACGACGCTCACCCCACTCGACCACTGCACCGACGATCACCACGACGACATCGACACCTCCGGTGCCGACGACGCGACGCTGTTGCGGACGATCGTCGCGCACGTCACCGGCGGGGGAGGCGACGCGGATCTCGACTGCGCCACGGTCACCGCGATGGCTGACGGCATCACCCGGCTGCCGGTCCGGGATGCGGCACTCGTGTTGTCCGTCACCGACTTCCGGCATCAGGCCGAGCATCTGTGGCGGCAACTGGCGCGCCGACTGCGTGGCCGGGAGCAGGCCAGCGCCGCGACCATGCTGGCACACCTGTACTACATCGGGGGAGAAGGCGCCTATGCCGGTGTGGCGCTGGACCACGCGCTGGCCGCCGACCCCGACTGGTCGTTCGCGACCCTGCTCGATCGCGCCCTGCGCGGCGGCGTACCGCCGGGGATGCTGTGGGACACCGTCGACGAGTGCTACGACATCGCCGAGCGGCTCGGGGTCGTCATCCCGCGGCCGGCGGTGGCGCGGCGCGCGGTGTGAGGCTGCGGGTCAGATCTTCTCCACGAAGATGGCGTGCGCCATCTCGTCGGTGAGCTCGAGGCCCTCGTGTCCGGGGGTCGTCACCACGACCTTCTGCGCACTCACCGTGACGGTGACGCGGGCGTTGGGCACCACACCGGCGTCCCGCAGCGACGAGATCAGCCGCTGATCGGACTGGACGTGCTCGGCGAGACGGCGCACGATCACCACCACCGGCTCGCCCTGCGGCAGGTCCGACAGCCGGGTCGCGCCGTCGGTCAGTGCCGCCTTCTGGGCGCCGAGCAGTTCGAGACCCGGGATCGGATTGCCATAGGGGGATGTCGTCGGGTTGTCCAGCACGGCGAGCAACCGCCGTTCGACGTTCTCGCTCATCACGTGCTCCCAGCGGCACGCCTCCTCGTGGACCTCGTCCCACGGCATCCCGATGACGTCGACCAGGAGACGCTCGGCGAGGCGGTGCTTGCGCATCACCGCCACGGCGAGATCCCGTCCCTTGTCGGTCAGTTCGAGATGACGATCGCCGGCGACGCGGAGCAGGCCGTCGCGTTCCATCCGTGCCACGGTCTGCGAGACGGTCGGTCCGCTCTGCTCGAGACGTTCGGCGATCCGTGCGCGAAGCGGCACGATGCCTTCCTCTTCGAGGTCGTAGATCGTCCGCAGATACATCTCGGTGGTGTCGACAAGATCGTTCACGGTGCGCAGTCCCTTCGTCCACACAAGGGTACCCTGACCTGGACCGGACACCGGACACACGCGTGTCGCCGTCGCCACCCCAGGCACTGTCCCGATGTCCTAGATTGAGGACGTGACACAGACCACGCGCGACGAGTCGGCTGCCGTCATCTGGAGCGAGGATTTCCTCTCGTACAAATGGGCACATACCCATCCGATGAACCCGGTACGCCTCGCGCTCACCATGACCCTCGCCCAGAGCCTCGGCCTCCTCGAGGGCGTGGACACCAAGGCGCCGCTGCAGATCGACGACGCCCTGCTCACCAGCGTGCACTCCACGGACTACATCGACGCCGTGCGGGCGGTCGGGGCCGGCACCGCGGCGCTGTCCGGGCCGCTGCTCGAACGGCTCTTCGGTCTCGGCGACGCCGACAACCCGATCTTCGAGGGCATGCACGAGGCGGCCCGCCTGCTCGTCGGCGGCACGGTCGCCGCCGCCCAGGCGGTCGCGTCCGGTTCGGTCCGGCGCGCGGTGAACATTGGTGGCGGGATGCATCACGCGATGCGTTCGCGGGCCGCGGGGTTCTGCATCTACAACGACTGCGCGGTCGCCATCCACTGGCTGCTGGAGAACGGCTTCGACCGGGTCGCCTACATCGACATCGACGCGCATCACGGGGACGGCGTGCAGATGGCCTTCAACGCCGACCCCCGGGTGCTGACGGTGTCGATCCACCAGCATCCGGCGACACTGTGGCCGGGCACCGGGTGGCCCACCGAGGTCGGCGACGACGCCGGGCACGGCACGGCGGTCAATCTGGCGCTCATGCCCGGCGCGCCGGATCGATTGTGGCTGAGGGCCTTTCATGCCGTCATACCATCGGTGCTCGAGCAGTTCCGCCCGCAGATCCTGATCAGTCAATGCGGCGCCGACAGTCACCGGGCCGACCCGCTCACCGACCTCGCGCTCACCGTGGACGGCCAGCGGGCGGCGATGCAGGCCATGCGGGGATTCGCCGACAAGTACTGCGACGGCAAGTGGATCGCCGTCGGCGGTGGCGGATACGGCGTGGTGAACGTAGTCCCGCGCAGTTGGGCGCACCTGATCGGCGTGACGCTGGGCCGCGACGTAGACGTCGACACCACCATTGCCGAATCCTGGTGCGCCACGGCCGAAGACGTCGCCGAACATGTCTACTCCGAGTATTCCCGGCCACCGGTCGGTGTCATGGGCGACGGCGGCGACGTCGACTACGTACCGTGGGACGGGGACACCGGGCAGAGCCCGCCTGAAGGGATCAGCGACTCGGCGCAGCGGCAGACCGATCGTGCGATCCTGGCCACCCGCCGTGCGGTCTACCCGCTCCATGGCCTCGACCCGGAGGACCCCCGTGACTGAGCAGCAGGAAAAGCCCGAGACCGGGCAGTCCGAGACCGAGCAGCCCGAGACAGGGCAGCCCGGGACAGGGCAGTCCGAGACGGGGCAGCCGGAGACGGGGCAGCCGGAGACGGGGCAGCCCGAGACGGGGCAGCCCGAGGCAGGGCAGTCCGACACCGGACAGGCAGAGACAGCGCAGGCCGAGACCGGGCAGCCCGAGACCGGGCAGTCGATCGATCGGCCACGAGCGCGGGAACCGTGGGATTACCCGCGCCACTGGATCGCCGACGTGCTGGCGTCCGACGGCGGGGTGGTACACCTGCGGCCGATCGTCCCGGACGACGCCGACCGCGTCGTCCGGTTCCACGGCGGATTGTCCGAACGCACCCGGTACATGCGCTACTTCGGCCCCACCCCGACGCTGCCGCCACGCGAGGTGGCGCGCATGACCACCGTCGACTACCAGACCCGGGTGGCGATCGTGGCGGTCCTCGGCGGCGACATCATCGCGATCGGCCTGTACGAGGGCCTCGGATTCGACGGGCGTCCCGAATCGGCGGAGGTCGCCTTCGTCGTCGCCGACGAACACCAGGGCCGCGGTCTCGGGCCGATCCTGCTCGAGCATCTCGCCGGGGCGGCCGCGGAGAACGGGTTCACCCGGTTCGAGGCGGAGGTACTGAGCGAGAACCCGAACATGGTCGCGGTGTTCCGCGATGCGGGATATCAGCTGTCACGCAGTTTCGACGGCAGCACCGTGCACGTCGAGTTCCTCATCGACCCGACCGAGGCGCTGCTGTCGGTGCGCAACGGCCGGGAACGCGCATCCGAGGCCCGCAGCGTCGCCAATCTGCTGCGCCCGTCCTCGGTGGCGGTGATCGGCGCGTCCACCGATCCGAAGAAGGTCGGCAATGCGTTGCTGGCCAACATCATCGCCGGCGGATTCACCGGGCCGGTCTTCCCGGTCAACGGTCCCGCCCCCAGCGAGGAGGAATCGGACGCCGCCGGGGACACCCCCACCGGTCAGACCGCGCGTGGACGCGGCCCGGCGCGACCGACCCCGGCCCAGCGGCGCGCACATCCGCGTCCGCCGTCGGTGCGTGGCATCCGTGCCTACCGCACCGTGCGCGACATCCCCGACCCCGTGGACCTCGCGGTGGTCGCGGTGCCCGCATCGATCGTCGGCGAGGTCCTCGACGACTGCCTCGTCAAGGGCGTGCGCACGCTGGTGGTCGTGTCGTCGGGCTTCGCCGAGAGTGGTGAGAAGGGTGTCCTGACCGAGCGCCGCCTCCTCGAGCAGGTGCGGGAACACGGGATGCGCCTGGTCGGCCCGAACGCGTTGGGTGTGGCCAACAACGACCCCGCGATCGCACTGAACGCGACGCTGGCCCCGCGCATCCCGGCCGCCGGGCGCGTCGGATTCTTCTGTCAGTCCGGCGCGCTGGGCATCGCGATCCTCGACACCGCGGCGCGCCGCGGGATCGGGCTGTCCACCTTTGTCTCCGCCGGGAACCGCGCCGACGTCTCCGGCAACGACCTGCTGCAGTACTGGGACACCGACACCGCCACCGACGTCGTGCTGCTGTATCTGGAGAGCTTCGGTAATCCGCGCAAGTTCTCCCGCATCGCACGTCGGGTGTCGCGGTCGAAGCCGATCGTCGCGGTCAAATCGGGGAAGGGGGCGATGTCGCCGGTGCGCGCCGCCCGATCGGCCGGCACCAGCCTCGACGACCAGATCGCGGCGATGGTGCTCGAGCAGGCGGGCGTCATCCAGGTGCGTACGATCTCCGAATTATTCGATTGCGCAACCATTTTCGCGTATCAGCCGATACCGCGCGGCCCCCGGACGCGGATCATCGGCAACTCGTCGGTGCTCGGGAGTCTCGCCGCCGACACCGCTCGCAGCGGTGGCCTCGAGGTCACCGACACCGTCGACCTCGGCGCGGGGGCGACCGAGGACGAGTTCGAGTCGGCGGTCACCACCGCGCTCGCCGACGAGTCGGTCGACGCGGTGCTCGTGGTGTTCGTGCCGCCGGTCGCGGTGGACGCCGATTGGCATGCGCGGGCGCTGATGGCAGCGGCCAACACGCAACCGGCCGGCGCGCCCAAGCCGATCGTCACCACCTTTCTGGCGGTCGAGGGCATTCCGCCCGGCTTGATGAAACCGGACGCGAACGGGTTGCCCGGGGCGGGGTCCATCCCGTCCTACGGCAGTCCGGAACGGGCCGCGGTGGCGCTGTCGCGGGCCTGGCAGTACGCGCGGTGGCGGGCGCGACCGGAATCGGAGCTGCATCGGCCGGCCGACACGGACCCGGAGGCGGCGCGGGCCGACGTGCGAGAGGCGCTCGCGGAACTGGCCGGCGACGACGGCACCATCGACGACGGTGCCCGGCGCGTCCTCGGGCATGTCGACTCCGCGGGCATCCTCGCGCGCTACGGCATCTCGGTGGTGCCGTTCCGCGAGGTGCACAACATGCACCGCGCGTCGGCCGCCGCCCGTGAGCTGGGTTTTCCGGTCGCGGTGAAGGCGACCTCGGAGACCTGGCGTGGGCGCTTGGACCGGGAGGGGGCGCGTCTGGACCTGCCCGACGCGACGTCGGTGATCACCGCGTTCAACGAGCTGACGGCGCTGACCGGTGACACGGTGCTGCATGTGCAGAAGATGGCGCCCAAGGGGATCGGCACGGTGATCCGCGTCCGCGACGACCGCTCCTTCGGGTCGTTGATCTCGTTCGGCCTGTCCGGCCGCACCTACGAGCTGCTCGGCGATCACGGCTACCGGGCGGTCCCGCTGACGCCCCTGGACGCCGCCGAACTCATCGACGAGCCACGATCGGCCCCGCTGCTGGCCGGCTACGGCGGGGAAGACCCGGTCGACAAGGAGGCGCTCATCGATCTGCTGATGCGGATCTCGACACTCGTCGACGACATCCCCGAGGTTCGGGAGGTGTCCTGCGACCCGATCCTCGTGTCCGCGGACGGGGTGGCCGTGCTGAATGCGCAGATAGAGATCGGTCCGGTGCCCACACGTGCGGACACCGGACCGAGGAGACTGGCCTGATCGGCCGACGACGTGCGTCAGCTGGCGTAGGCGCGTAGCCGTTCGGCGCGCTCACCCTGGCGCAGCTTGGCCATGACCTCGCGTTCGATCTGCCGGACCCGTTCGCGGGACAGGCCGAACATCCGGCCGATCTGATCGAGGGTGCGCGGCTGGCCGTCGTCGAGGCCGTAACGCATCCGGATCACCTGCTGCTCGCGCTCGTCGAGCGTGGCGAGCACCGAACGGATATCGGAGTGCAGCAGACCCGCGATGACGGCGTTCTCCGCCGACGTCGCCTCGGCATCCTCGATGAAGTCACCGAGCGGTGCCTCCTCGTCGCTGCCGACCGGCATGTCCAGGCTCACCGGGTCGCGGCTGTGGTCGAGCAGATCGGCGATCTTCTCCGCGGGGATGCCCGACTCGGAGGCCAGCTCGTCGTCGGTGGCCTCCCGGCCGAGCTGCTGATGCAGTTCGCGCTTGATCCGGGCGAGCTTGTTGACCTGCTCCACGAGGTGGACGGGGAGCCGGATGGTGCGGCTCTGATCCGCCATGCCGCGGGTGATCGCCTGCCGAATCCACCACGTGGCATACGTGGAGAACTTGAAGCCCTTCGCGTAGTCGAACTTCTCCATGGCGCGGATCAGACCGAGGTTGCCCTCCTGGATCAGGTCCAGCAGCGGCATCCCGCGGCCCGTGTAGCGCTTCGCGAGCGAGACGACGAGGCGGAGGTTGGCCTCCAGCAGGTGGGCCCGCGCGAACTCACCCTCGCGGACGATCACGGCCAGATCGCGCTTGCGGGTGGCCGAGAGACGCTTACGTGTCTCCAGGATGTGCTTGGCGTAGAGGCCGACCTCGATCTGCTTGGCGAGTTCGACCTCCTGTTCGGCGTTGAGCAGGGCGGTGCGGCCGATCCCGTTCAGATAGACGCGGACCAGGTCCGCAGCCGGCGACTGGGCGTCGAGATCCTGTTCGGTCATGGGTGGGCGGGTCCCGGTGGCTTCGGGATCGTCGGTGTACCGGGTAGTCGTGGTAGGGCGTGCAACTGTCGAGCGTGACATTCGGCCTCCTGACTTTGAGTGCGTTCACGGTGTTCAACGCGCTCGCTGGGCCGAAAGTTCCATGCCGATGTGACTTATGACATGAGAAGTTGCTGAGAGTGTGGGGTCGGCGTGGACGGTCAGTCCGCGCGGCGATCGGGCTCGACGGTCGAGTCGATGACCCGGTTGTCGGTCGACAACGACGGCGGACCGATCACCGTGTCGTGCGCTCCGTACAGGTAATGGGGGACCTCGCCGCGTTTGCGGGGCGGCCGGTCGTTGGCGATCAGCACCGCGATCCACGGCAGCGGTATCGACGCCGCGACGATCGCGAGCGCCAGCAGACCCGAACCGGTCGCGCTGTACGCGATCCCCGCGATGAACAGCGCTGGGACGCGAAAGGCCATGAGGGTCAAGTATTTTCGCACGCGCGCGCGTTGCTGCTCGTCGAGCGACTGCTGGGCGTCGGTGATCAGGACGGCATCACGGAGTTCGGCGTGGTCGCGCCGGGTGCCGCCGGCACCGATGTCACCGGCGTGTGCGGAAAAGCCTTCACCACCCATCTCTCCACTGTCCCACTTTCGCTGCGCGAATGCAGCCGTGGGATTGCCTGCCGGGCCCGGTGGCGCACAATGGTGGGCATGGGAACCCAGACGATCGATCGGCCGGACCTCGACGAACGCACCGATGTCGACGAACGGCCCGACGCCGACAGCACGGACCGGGGCGATGACGACCGCCCCAAGTTCTTCCACTACGTGAAGAAGAACAAGATCGCCGAGAGCGCCGTGATGGGCAATCACGTCGTCGCACTGTGCGGTGAGACCTTTCCGGTGACCCGCTCGGCGAAGCCCGGATCACCGGTGTGCCCGAAGTGCAAGAAGATCTACGAGCGGATGCGCAAGGACTGACCCGTCGCCTGCACCCTCTCACTTGCCCGGTGGCCGGTCACTGCGCCGGATCGGCCCGGACGCGAGCCGGTCCGGCAGCGTCTTGAGCTGCCCGGTGATGTCGGAGGTCTGCGACGACACCCACTCGCGAACCTGCACGGACGCCGCGGGCTTGGCCGGCCACAGCGACTGCACGGCCGCGTTGAACTCGGCGCCGATGACGATGGCGAAGCCGAGGAAGAACGTGAACAGCAGGAACGCGATCGGCGTCGCGAGCGCACCGTAGCTGTAGCCGGCCCGGGTGATCGCGGTCAGATAGATGCGCAGGATGTAGCTCGCCACCCAGAAGAAGACGCCGGCGATGATCGCCCCACCGACCAGGCGATGCCACGGCAGCGGGTTGGGCAGGGCGAGGTGGTAGAGCGTGGTCAGCACCAGCAACATGAGGAACGCGACGAACGGGAAGTAGCCGAACGCGATCAGATTGCTGACGACGGGATCCCAGGAATCGGGCGCGATGTCCTGCAGGTAGTTGGGGCCGAGAGCGACCAGCGGCATCAGGAAGACCGCGACGACGAGGAACCCGATGTAGAGGAACAGCGCGAAGAAGCGCTGCCACACCGGATTGCGCACCTCGTGCTGGTCGTGGGCCCGCACGATCGCGGCGATGAAGCACGACACCGCCGACGACCCGGCCCACAGCGACAGGATGAAACCGATCGAGATCACGCCCACCCGGCCGCGGCCCAGCACGTTGTCGACCGTCGGGGTGATCAGGTCGGTCACCACGCTCTCCGCGAAGGTCCGATCCGAGAACGAGATGATGCGTTCGGAGACCACGTCAACCGTGTCGGGGCCGAACCATCCGGCGATGTAACCGACCGAGCCGAGGAGCCCGAGCAGCAGAGGCGGTAGCGACAGGGCCTGCCAGAAGGCCGACTGGGCGGCCCAGCCGACGATGCCGTCGTCCCAGGCCTTCTTGACGGTCCGCCACACCACCACGTGCATCGTGGGCAGGACCGGTGGGCCGGGCTCGGTGGGCTCGCCGCGTGTGGGGTCGTCTTGTCCGTCGCGAGCCGGCGCCGGAGGTCGAACCGGGTGATCGGTGTCCCCGGTGAACGGGGCGTGGGGAGACGAAGCCTGCGTCGGTGGGCGGGCGGCGAGCGGAACCGTCGGCGAATGTGACGGGTCATCCGATGACGGCGACGCCTCGGACATCGGTGCTGGGTTTCGGTGACGACTGACGATGGCTCTAGCATCCCCGATCCGCACCGGAAATGGGTCACCGGCCCGGGCGTGTGCGCAAATCGCTCGGTCGTGGCGGTGTCGCGTTCGGCCCCCGTCGGTGCTCGGCGGTAGCATGGCCCGCGTCCCCTTTCCCGGCGCTGGCGACCGTGTGCGAGGGGTTCTTTCATGCCATTCGAGGAAACTCAGGGAGCAGTGCACAGGTGACTTCAGCAGCCGAGAACAGTGTCGAGGCACCCGGCGGCGCGGTTGTCGCCTCCCCGCCGCTGCGCGCCTGGCAGCGACGTGCGCTGACCAAGTACCTGACCCGGCGGCCGGTCGATTTCCTGGCCGTGGCCACCCCGGGCGCCGGCAAGACGACCTTCGGCCTGCGGGTGGCGCGCGAACTCCTCGACGACCGGACGGTCGACCAGATCGCCGTCGTCACCCCCACCGAACATCTCAAGCACCAGTGGGCCGAGGCCGCCGCCCGCGTCGGGATCGCGCTGGATTCGCGGTTCCGCAATGCCACTGGCCAGACCAGTAGCGACTATCACGGCGTCGCGCTCACCTACGCCCAGGTCGCGGCGCACCCTGCCCGGCACCGTGTGCGGACCGAGAACCGCCGGACGCTGGTCATCCTCGACGAGATCCACCACGGCGGCGACGCCAAGTCGTGGGGTGACGCGATCCGCGAGGCGTTCTCGGACGCCACACGCCGGCTCGCCCTCACCGGGACGCCGTTCCGGTCCGACGACTCGCCCATCCCGTTCGTCACCTACGAGCCCGAGGCCGCCGGGGTGCTGCGGTCCAAGGCCGATCACACCTACGGCTACGCCGACGCGCTCGCCGACGGCGTGGTCCGCCCGGTGGTGTTCCTCGCCTACAGCGGCCAGGCCAGCTGGCGCACGAGCGCCGGTGAGGAGTTCACCGCACGGCTCGGCGAACCCCTGTCGGCCGAGCACACCGCACGTGCGTGGCGGACCGCGCTCGACCCGCACGGCGACTGGATTCCCGCGGTGCTGGAGGCCGCGCACACACGATTGCGGCAGTTGCGGGCCTCGGGCATACCCGACGCCGGAGGGCTGGTCATCGCGACCGATCAGACGACCGCGCGCGACTACGCCGAGCTGCTCACGGCCATCAGCGGCCGCAAGGTCACCGTGGTGTTGTCCGACGACCCGAAGGCGTCGGGCCGGATCGCGGAGTTCGCGGCATCCGACGACGAATGGATGGTCGCCGTCCGGATGGTGTCCGAGGGCGTCGACGTGCCGCGGCTGGCCGTCGGGGTCTACGCGACCAGCGCCTCGACGCCGCTGTTCTTCGCCCAGGCGGTCGGGCGGTTCGTACGGTCACGCCGCCCCGGCGAGACCGCGAGCGTGTTCCTGCCGTCGGTGCCGGTGCTGCTCAACCTGGCCAGCCAGATGGAGGCCGAGCGCGACCACGTGCTGGGCAAACCGCACCGCGAGAGCGACGGTCTCGACGACGCACTGCTGATCGACGCCAACAAGCAGCGCGACGAGCCCGGCGAAGACGAGAAGTCGTTCGAGTCGTTGCACGCCGACGCCGAACTGGACCAGGTGATCTTCGACGGCTCATCGTGGGGCACGGCCACGTTCGCCGGGTCCGACGAGGAGTCGGACTACCTGGGCCTGCCCGGGTTGCTCGACGCCGATCAGGTGCGTGAGCTGCTGCGCAAGCGGCAGGCCGACCAGGTCGCCGACCGGGCCGTGGCGGCCGCCGCACCCGCGGCTGCCGCACCGCAGGCGCGACCGGCGGGGGAGAACTTGCATGCGTTGCGCAAGGAACTCAACACGCTCGTGGCCATGCACCATCACCGCACGGGGAAACCCCACGGCATGGTGCACAACGAACTCCGCACCCGCCTGGGCGGGCCGCCGACCGCGATGGCCAGCGCAGACCAGCTCCGCGAACGGATCGCCGCGCTGCGCGAATGGCGGTAGACGCCCCGATATGCGACGACCCGGCCGGTATTCCCGGCCGGGTCGTGTCACATGTTCTCGCGGATCTAGACCAATTCGCCTGCGGACTCCACGACCGTCGCCGATAGCTCGACGAGCTTGGCCTCGTGCGCGTTGAAGTGATGGCGGCAGAAGAGAAGTTCTCCACCCGCGGGCAGCACGGCCCGTACCTTGGCGGCCGCACCGCAGCGGTCACAGCGGTCGGCGGCAGTGAGCGGCATGTAGATCGGGGATGTGGTGGCGGTGTCTGACATGATTCCTCCGTCCCGGTCCGGCTTCGGCTCCGATGCCGTCGCCATTCCCTTCCTGAGCCGACACATCGGTGGTGATGTGTCGCCCTCACTCTCTCAGACGTTTGGGGCTTTCGTATTGTTCCGCAGGCCCCCCGGGTGTGTCGTCATTCACCGTTAACACGATGGGCGATGCCTGCAACACGGCCTCACCCTGGCGTTACGAACAGTGCGACCCAGATCACATGATCTTGGGCCGCACGATTCTCGCTCACCGAGCGATCGGGGGAGTCAGTCCAGGTAGTCGCGCAGGACCTGCGAGCGGCTGGGGTGCCGCAGCTTCGACATGGTCTTCGACTCGATCTGACGGATGCGCTCACGCGTCACGCCGTAGACCTGGCCGATCTCGTCGAGGGTGCGGGGCTGACCGTCGGTGAGGCCGAAGCGCAGCCGGACCACGCCGGCCTCGCGCTCGGACAACGTCTCGAGGACCGACTGCAGCTGATCCTGCAGCAGGGTGAAGCTGACCGCGTCGACCGCGACGACCGCCTCGGAGTCCTCGATGAAGTCACCGAGCTGGCTGTCGCCCTCGTCGCCGATGGTCTGGTCCAGCGAGATCGGCTCACGCGCATACTGCTGGATCTCCAGCACCTTCTCCGGCGTGATGTCCATTTCCTTGGCGAGCTCCTCGGGGGTCGGCTCGCGGCCGAGGTCCTGGAGCAGTTCGCGCTGGATACGACCGAGCTTGTTGATGACCTCGACCATGTGCACCGGGATGCGGATGGTGCGGGCCTGGTCGGCCATGGCGCGGGTGATCGCCTGCCGAATCCACCACGTCGCGTAGGTGGAGAACTTGTAGCCCTTGGTGTAGTCGAACTTCTCCACCGCGCGGATCAGACCGAGATTGCCCTCCTGGATCAGATCCAGGAACGCCATGCCGCGGCCGGTGTAGCGCTTGGCCAGGGACACCACGAGACGCAGGTTGGCCTCGAGCAGATGGTTCTTGGCCCGGTTGCCGTCTCGGGAGATCCAGTTCAGGTCGCGTTTGGCCGCGGTGCTGATCTTCTCGCCCGACTCCACGATCCGTCGCAGCCGCTCGGTGGCGAACAGGCCGGCCTCGATGCGCTTGGCGAGCTCGACCTCCTCCTCGGCATTCAGCAGCGCGACCTTGCCGATCTGCTTGAGATAGGCGCGGACCGAGTCGGCCGATGCGGTGAGCTCGGCGTCCTTGCGGGCCTGCCGCAGGGCCTCGGACTCCTCCTCGTCCCAGACGAAGTCGCCGGCGGTCTTCTCCTTCTCGGCCGGCGGCGCGGTCTCGGGGCTCTTCGCCTCGGGCTTGGCCTCGGTCACCGCGACGGCCGGGGTCTCCTCGGCGTCTTCGTCCTCGTCGTCCTCGGTGTCGTCTGCCTCGTCGTCCTCGTCGTCGACGGTCAGGTCGTCGTCGTCGGTGTCGAGGTCGCCGTCATCCTCGAGGTCCACATCGGGACCGTCGATGTCGTCGATCGACCCGGCGTCGTCGTCGAGGTTCTCGTCCTCGGCGACCGCGTCGTCGCCGTCGCCGGCCTTCGTGGCCTTCTTGGCACCGGTCTTACGCGTCGCCTTCTTGGCGGTGGACTTACGCGCGGTCGCCTTCTTGGCGACCTTCTTCGCCGTTCGCTTGGCCGGCGCGTCTTCCGTGGTGGTGGTCGCGTCGACCGACTCGTCGGTGTCGGCCTGGTGGGTCTGAGTGGCTGCCACGTACAACCTTTCGAACTGATTCGTGATTTCGCGCGCGGCAGCAAGCGCCGCCGCGGATCAGGGCTTGATTTGTCGGCGACTTGTCACCGCTCGAGAACCATTGTAACGACACCGCAACGCCAGATGTGACAAAGCACTGGTCAGAGTGCGTCGGATCGTGGCGTGTCAGGTGCGAAGCCCGGCGTCGACGGCCATCGCCGCGCCGACGATGCCCGCGGTGTTGCGCAGGGTCGCCGGCACCACCGGCGTGGTGTTGGTCAACAGCGGGATCCACTTGTCGGACTTGCGGCTGATGCCACCGCCGACGATGAACAGTTTGGGCCAGAAGAGTGCTTCGTAGGCCTCGAGGACGTGCGAGAGTTTCTTGGCCCACTTCTCGTACGACCAGCCCTTGTCCTCCTTGACCTTCGACGAGGCCTGATGCTCGGCTTCTTTCCCGTTGATGATCATGTGACCGAGTTCGGTGTTGGGCACCAGCGTCCCGTTGATGAGGATCGCCGAGCCGATCCCGGTACCCAGGGTCAGGAGCATGACCACACCGTCGACGCCGGCCCCGCCGCCGAAACGGTCCTCGGCCATGCCCGCGGCGTCGGCGTCGTTGAGCACCGACACCTGCCGTCCGTCGAGCGCGGTGGAAAACAGCGCGTAGACGTCGGTGCCGATCCACCCCTTGTCGATGTTGGCCGCGGTGCGCATGATCCCGTCGGTCACCACCCCGGGCAGCGTGATGCCGACCGGCCCCGACCACTTGAAGTGATGGACGACCTCGGCGACGCCGGCGGCCACCGCCTCAGGGGTGGACGGTTGCGGGGTCAGCACCTTGAAGCGCTCACCGACGAGCGCGCCGGTGTCGAGGTCGACGATGCCGCCCTTGATGCCGGAGCCGCCGACGTCGACGCCGAAGCTGAGATTCGATGCGGCCCCTGGCAGCGCGGTGTCGGTGGTCTCGGCGTCGGTCATGCGGGCGTCCTCTCCGGTCAAACCAAGCTGGGAATCGGGAATTGCTGGCAGTGCCGGTCTCAGGCTATCCAGCCCGACGCCACTGTGCTGGCCCGTGCGGCAAAGTCGGGTCGGGCGTGCCGAGAAGTGGGGTCGGGCCGTGCGGTGAACCGGGTCGGGCCGTGCGGTGAACCCGGTCGGGCCGTGCGGTGAAGTGGGTCGGGCCGTGCGGTGAAGTGGGCCGGGCGTGCGGCGAACCGGGTCGGGCCGCGTGGCACAGTGGGGGCGTGACCGATGATGCTGCTGCGCTCCTCGAGGGCGTCGCGATCGACGTGGCGCGGCGCGCGGCCGACCACGTCCGTCGCCGGCGACCGGAACTGTTCGGGACCGATGTGCCCGCTGACGACGCCGACGCCGCGGTGAGCACCAAGTCCACGCGCACCGATCCGGTCACGCTCGCCGACACCGAGACGGAGCAGCTGATCCGTGCGGAACTGCACGCGCGCCGCCCCGGTGACGAGGTGCTCGGCGAGGAGGCCGGCGGGTCGGTGGACGTACCGACCGGGGTGCGCTGGGTGGTCGACCCCATCGACGGGACCGTCAACTTCATGTACGGCATACCCGCCTACGCGGTGTCGGTGGCCGCGCAGGTCGGGGGCCGGTCCGTGGCCGGCGCCGTCGTCGACGTGGCACGCGGTGTCACGTACTCCGCGGCACTCGGCCACGGTGCCTACATGGATGCCGGGCAGGGGCGAATCAGGCTGTCCTGCAACCCGATCGACGACGTCGGGCTGGCGTTGGTGGCCACCGGCTTCTCCTACGACGCGCGGCGCCGGGCCGCGCAGGGGGCGTTCATCGCCGATCTGCTGCCGCGCATCCGCGACGTGCGGCGGGTGGGGGCGGCCGCACTCGACCTGTGCATGGTGGCCAGCGGCGCCGTCGACGCGCACTTCGAACACGGTCTGTCGCCATGGGATTGGGCTGCCGGAGGTCTGATCGCCGCCGAGGCCGGCGCACGGGTGGACACCCCGCCGCCGAACTCGCGCTCGGCCGACGGGCATCCGACGGTCGCGGTGGCGCCGGGCATCGCCGACGATTTCCACCGCATGCTCGACGAGCTGGGTGCCCGCACGCCGTTGCCGACCTACTGACGGGTGCGACGGCGCCCGGCGGTCAGCAGCTCTGATGGTGGACGGCCTTCACGACGCTGGGGTCGGGGCCGGTCTTGGGATCGCGCGGATCGGCGGTGCGCAGCGCGTCGAGGGCGGCCTGCGCGTCCTGTGACTGCTCGCGGCTCTCGTAGTACTCGCCGAGCGCCACGTCGACCGTCGTGTCCTTGCGCCCGTCGTCGACGAGCTGGGCGCACGGGATCGCGACCCAGACCGCGGCGGCTCCGGCCTTGCCCGCGGGCCCGAAACGGATCTGCGCGACGCAGTTGAGGTCGCGGTTGGGGTAGAGCGCGTCGTCGGCGTAGGGATCGTTGGGCGTGGGGTTGAACCCCATCGCGGTCAGATCGTCGGACACCGAGCGCGCCGCACCGCGTTGTGACGACGCGTTGAGCACGCGGACCTGGAAGGTGGACAGGGCGGCCGGGGCGACGTCGAGCATCTCCTGCCGGTTGGCCGCGGTCAGCGATGGCGGCTTGGCGGCGGGCGTCGTCGGAGTGGGCGGCGCGGCGCTCGCCGACGGGTCGATGCTGGCCGCGGTCGGCTGGTTGCAGTTGGTGGGGACCGAGGCGGTACCCGATTCGTTGAGTGCGACGGCCCAGGTGACCAGGCCCACCACCAGCAGCAACGCTGCGACGATGATCGCGGGCCGGGCGCGCCGCCGGCGGAACGGACGTCCGTGGTCATCGACCGGCGAACCGGTCGTAATCTGCGACACCACCGTGCTCTGGCTCCTTCTCACACGCCGACCGGGCAGCACCCACTGTAAAGGGTGGGACCCGTACCGAACCCCCTCGGACACGCCGGGAATGATTCGCCGAAGGTTGTCGTTGACCACGCAACGCCGGTGCACTAAGCTTCGGGCGCCCGCTCTCCACAGCGCTGGGGGAGATCCGGATCAGTGTGATCAAGGTCACACCGCTCCGACGGGTTCTGGGTGACGAATTGCACCGGTCAGGACGTTGTGGTGAGGCCGTCGGCAAGACAATCCCGGCGGGTACGCGCACCCTACGTTTGTCCGGCCACAAGCCGGCATCCGAGAGCGCCCTCACACTCTCAACCAGGTAGGTAGGTAAGGCACACACAATGGCTACTGATTACGACGCGCCGCGACGCACCGAGACCGAGGACATGAACGAGGACTCCCTCGAGGAGCTGAAGGCGCGACGCAGCGAAGCGCAATCCTCGGCCGTCGACGTCGACGAGAGCGACACCGCGGAATCCTTCGAATTGCCGGGAGCCGATCTGTCCGGCGAGGAGCTGTCGGTCCGGGTCATCCCAAAGCAGGCCGACGAGTTCACCTGTACCAGCTGTTTCCTCGTGTATCACCGCAGCCGGCTGGCTCGCCAGAACGGCAACTCGATGATCTGCGTGGACTGCGCCTGATCGTCGACCGGTCAGTGATCGAGACCGGTCCCGGCGGCCGCATCGGGAAGGTCCAGCGCCGCGAGCACCGCGCCCGGATTGCGCGTCGACACCAGCCAGTACGGCGTCGGATCGTCCGGGTCGTCGAGCACAAAGAGCACCATCGTCTTCACCCACGCACGATGCACCAGGTAAGCGGCCGGATCGAGCTGCCGGCCCATTGCGGCACTCTTCGCCGTCGCCGGCACGGTGGCGCCCCGCGCGATCACCGACCGCGGTAGTCGCGCCCGATTGGCGACGAGTTGCCCGTCGTCGGTCACCCGGATCGGGACCCGCCCCATCGACCACAGCAGCCACGCGATCAGCACCGCGATGACGGCGTAGCCGACGACACTCCAGGATGCGCGATGTGCCGACAACTGGATCTCGTATCCCAGCACGCCGGTCAGGACGGCGCCGGCCACCCACCACCACCACGGCACGCGTAGGCGTTCGCTGTAGCGGTCAGAACCCGACTTGTGTTCTGACACTGGCTGGTCCGCGTGTGATGCAGGGGGAGTCACGCGACCAGCGTAGTCTGCCCTCGTGAGCGAGATTCCAACCATCGCCGTCCGACGACTCGATCGCGACATCCCGCTGCCCACCCGGGCCCATCCGGGCGACGCAGGCGTGGACCTGCACTCCACGATCGACCTCGAGCTCCCGGCGGGCCGCCGTCAACTGGTCGGCACCGGGATAGCGATCGCCCTGCCGATCGGGACCGTCGGCCTCATCCATCCCCGATCCGGACTCGCCGCCCGCGCCGGGCTGTCGATCGTCAACACGCCGGGCACCATCGACGCCGGCTATCGCGGCGAGATCAAGGTCTGTCTGATCAACCTCGATCCGTCCGAGCCGATCAGCATCGCGCGCGGGGACCGGATCGCGCAGCTCGTCGTGCAGCGCGTCGAACTGCCGGAGTTCGTCGAGGTCGACGAGCTCGACGACACCAGCCGGGGGGCGGGCGGATACGGCTCCAGCGGGGGCCACGCGATCCTGGCGGACACACAGCCGGGCAGCACGAGTAGTTCCTGACATGGCGAGGAGTTTCTGACATGGCAGACGACCCGACGATCGGCTCGGCGCACGGACCCTACGACATCGGCGCCCTCGCCACCTCCGCCGAGGAGCTGGCCAACTCCCATCTGGATCTCGGTTCGGTGCTGGTGCCCGTGGTGGAGGGTGGCCAGGTGACCGTGGAGATGTCCGCCGATCACCAGCCCGAGGCGGTCTATCTCGTCACCCCGCACGGCCGGATCAACGTGACCGCGTTCGCCGCGCCGAAGTCACCCGGGTTGTGGCGCGAGGTGGTCACCGAACTCGCGGCATCGCTGCGCGACGAGGGTGCCCGGGTGTCCATCGAGGACGGCCACTGGGGTCGCGAGGTCGTCGCGGAGGTGCCCGGTGCCTCCCACCGGTTCATCGGCGTCGACGGCCCCCGGTGGATGATCCGTTGTGTCGCAAGCGGACCCGACACCGACGCGGAGGAACTGAGCCGCCTCGCGCGGGCGGTGCTCGCGGAGTCGGTGGTGCGTCGGGGCACCGATCCCTACCCACCCCGCGATCCGCTGCCGGTCGTCCTGCCGGCGGTGCTCGCCGAGCAGGTCGCCGCGGCGCAGCAGCAGATGATCGGCGAGATGCCTGCCGGCGCACCGGAAGTCGCGCAACCGACGCCGGGCGAGACGCCCGCACCGGGCGGCGTCGCCGACCAGATGGCCTCGGCCGTGGTGGTCGGCGAGGAACCCGGTGGTCGGGAACCCGACGGCGACGAGCCCGACGATGACGCCGACCGGTTGCCTCCGTCATCCGGCTCGGCGATGCAGCGCTTCCGGCGCCGCAACCGGCGCTGAGCTCGGCCGCCAGGTCTCAGCGGATCGCGAGCCAGCCTCGCGCACAAGCGAATCCGAGCACCGACGGGTCATGCCCCCACTCGTCGAGGGTGACCTCGGTGACAGTCGAGCGGGGGGCGCAGGCCGCCCAGTCGCGGCCCACCCGCGCCGGATGCACCGGGTCGTCGACGGCCACGGTCACCGCCAGCGGTGCCGCCAGGGACGCGATCTGGTCGAGGCCAGGCGATCGGTAGGAGGATGCGGCGGCCAGCTGATTGAGCAACTGCGGGTAGAGCGCACGCCACGACCGGCTCAGCTCGTCGGCCAGCCACGGCGGGCTCGACGCCACCATCGCCTCGATGGTCGGCTCGAGCCCGTCGGCGGCGAGTGCCCGTGCGGTCAGCGTCGCGCTCCAGGCGGCCGGCGCGGTCGCCGGATCGCCGGTCCACGCGGGCAGCGCCGCCCACACCCCCGCACACCGGTCGGGCGGCTGCCGCAGCGCCCACTCGACGGCGATCGCCGCACCGATCGACACCCCACCGACCACGATGGGTCCCGCCGCGGTCGCCGAGATGTCGTCGAGCCGACGCAGATGGCCGGCGACCAGGTCGGATGTCGGTTCGAGGGCGATCAGATCGAGGGCGAGTTCGTCGGCTGCGGGGCCGAAGGCGCGCCGGACATAGTCGCCGTCGGAGCCGGTGCCGGGCATGGCCACGAGTGCGGGCATGAACCGATCTTGCCCGGCGTTTGATGGAGTGGAGCAATGGGGTTTACGCTGGCGAAGACAGCGGGTCCATCGCCCCCGTCCACACAGCTCAACAGCCCGTCCACTCAGCTCAACAGCCCGATGACACCCAGGAGGGTGTGATGCCTACCAGCGGTTATCTCAAAAGGTTGACCCGTCGGTTGACCGAAGATCTCGGAGATGCCGACGCCGAACAGATCGCCGAGGCCTCTCGCGCGACCGGCGCCCAGCGCGCCGCCGAATGTTGCCGCGGCGACGAGGTCACCATGCACGGCGAACTCCGCTCGGTGGAGACCTGTTCCCGCACCGCCAAGATCGGGGTGAAGGCCGAGTTCTTCGACGGATCGGACACGGTCCTGCTCAAATGGCTCGGGCGCAACCGGATTCCGGGGATCGAGCCGGGACGCAAACTGACCGTACGGGGACGTCTCGCCGAATACGACGGCGGCAAGGTCATCTACAACCCGTACTACGAGCTCTATGGCGAAGACGACTGACCCCACCGACGGCAGCCCGAACCCCACCGACGGTGGCGCCAATTCCGCCGACGGCAGTCCCGACCCCACCGACGGCAACCGGAATCCCGCCGACCGCGACTCCGATTCCGCCGGTAGGGCCCACGCTTCCGCCGGAAACGCCCCCGATTCCGCCGCCACCGGCACCGATCCGGTCGACAGCACCCCCGAATCCGCGGACAGCATCACCGAGAGCCGCCAGACGGCGTCGATTCTCGACCAGATGGGTGGCGTCAGCGGGCTGATCTATTCGACGGTGCCCATCGTCGTGTTCGTTCCGGTGAACTCGGTCTGGGGATTGCGTGCCGCGATGATCGCCGCGCTGGCCGTCGCCGCGGCCGTCTTCATCATCCGGCTCGTCCGGCGGGAACCCCTCAACCCGGCCGTCTCCGGTCTGCTCGGCGTCGCGATCTGTGTGTTCATCGCGAACCGGGTGGGCGATGCGAAGGGCTACTTCCTGTTCGGCATCTGGACGACGTTGGCCTACGCGATCGTCTTCGTCGCGTCGATCGTCGTGCGCTGGCCGCTGGTGGGCGTCGCCTGGAACCTCATCAACGGCGACGGCATGGCCTGGCGCAAACATCGCCGCACGTTGCTGGCCTACGACATCGCCACCGCGTTCTGGGCGCTCGTCTTCGCCGCGCGCTACATCACCCAGTCCCAGCTCTACGAGCACGACCGCACCGGCTGGCTCGCCGTCGCCCGCATCGGGATGGGATGGCCGCTCACGGCGCTCTCGGTGCTGGCCACGGTCCTGCTGGTCCGGTGGGCCACCCGTGAGGAACACGAGGAGGAGCTCGCGGAGTCCGCACCCGAGGGGTCGGGCGGCGAGAGCCGCGAGGAGCCGGGCCGCGAGCTCAGCTGAGGTCCATCGCCTCCCGCAACGCCGGCTCGGCCTCGGCAGGGGCGATGAAGATCAGTTCGTCGCCGCCTTCGATCGGGTCGTCGGATTGCGGCACGATCACCCGCCCGCCCCGCAGGATGGTGACCAGCGCCGCGTCGCGCGGCAACGCCAGCTTGCGGACGGGTTTGCCGGCGAGTGGTGTGTTGGACGGCAGTGTCAGCTCGACGAGGTTGGCCTGACCCTGCCGGAACGTCATCAACCGCACGAGGTCGCCCACCGACACCGCCTCCTCGACGAGCGACGCGAGGATGCGCGGCGTGGACACGGCGACGTCGACTCCCCAGTCCTCGTCGAAGAGCCATTCGTTGCGGGGATCGTTGACCCGCGCGACGACCCGGTTGACCGCGAACTCGGTCTTCGCGAGGAGACTGACCACGAGGTTGGCCTTGTCGTCGCCGGTGGCGGCGACCATCACGTCGAAGGTCTGCAGTGACGCCTGCTCGAGGTTGCTCAGCTCGCAGGCGTCGGCGAGCACCCAGGTTGCCTCGGGAACCGCGTCGCGGTCGAGGTGCCCACTGTTGCGTTCGAACAGCGTGACCGAGTGCGCGTTGGCGATCAGCTCGCGGGCGATCGAGCGTCCGACCGCACCCGCCCCGGCGATGGCGACTTTCATGTCTGTCCTCTCTGGCAGGTCTGGTGAGCTCAGTCGACGGCCGTGTGGGCGGACCGCGCCAAGACGCGCGCATCCGCGAGGTTGTCGATGAGTACCGCGGCGAACACCTGGTCGTCTTGCTGCAGAACGGTTTTCAGCTCGGGGATGATCGGGTGGCCGACCCGGTTGAGGAAGGCCACCCGGGCGCCGGTGGACTCCTGGAACTTCCCGACGGTCACCCCGATCCACGACTCGTGGATCTCGAGCTGGGCGATCGCGATGGTGCCGGACGGATCCCGCCACTCGGTGGTCGTCGACGACTCGCCGAGCGCCGAGACGAACCGCTCGGTCGTCCACGGCACCGTCGCCACCGTCGGGATGCCCAGCCGCTCGTACACTTCGGCACGTTTCGCGTCGTAGATGCGTGCGACGACCCGCTCCACGCCGAAGGTCTCGCGTGCCACGCGCGCGGCGATGATGTTCGAGTTGTCGCCGGAGGAGACCGCGGCGAAGGCGTCGCACTTCTCGATTCCGGCGCGTATCAGGACATCCCGGTCGAAGCCGACACCGATCACCGTGGTCCCGCGGAAATCCGGGGAGAGGCGGACGAACGCGGTGGGATCGCGGTCGATGATGGCGACCGCGTGTCCGCGTTTCTGCATCGCCATGGCCAGCGACGACCCGACGCGCCCGCATCCCATGATGACTACCTGCACGTTCACCCTCTCCCAGACCTGGTACCGCAGTCGATGATTCTGCGGCGAACCCATCGAACGTACCCGTACCGGTGGTCGTTATGGCGTCGAACCACCCCACGCTCTAGTGTTGCCTGGTGTCCACCGTGTCGAAGGTGTCGGTCGCGACGAAGAGGCTTGTGCTCGGCCGCCCGTTTCGCAGTGACAAACTCGGTCATACCCTGCTGCCCAAGCGGATCGCGCTTCCCGTCTTCGCCTCCGACGCGATGTCGTCGGTCGCCTACGCACCCCAGGAGATCTTCCTGGTGCTCTCGGTGGCCGGCCTGAGCGTCATGACGCTGGCGCCGTGGGTCGCGGTCGCGGTCGCGGTGGTCATGGCGGTCGTGGTGGCCAGCTACCGGCAGAACGTGCACGCCTACCCGTCCGGCGGCGGCGACTACGAGGTCGCGACGGTCAACCTGGGGCCCAATGCCGGACTCACGGTCGGCAGCGCCCTGCTGGTGGACTACGTGCTCACCGTCGCGGTCTCGATCTCGTCGGCGGCCGAGAACATCGGCTCGGCGATCCCGTTCGTGGAGCACCACAAGGTCTGGTTCTGCGTGGCCGCGATCCTGCTGCTCGCGTCGGTCAACCTGCGCGGCATCAAGGAATCCGGCTCGGTACTTGCGATCCCCACCTACGCGTTCATCTTCGGCGTCCTGGTGATGCTGGGCTGGGGATTCACCAAGATCTACATCCTCGGCGACGACGTCCAGGCCGAGACCGCCGACTTCGGCATCCAGGCCGAGCACAGCAATCTGATGGGACTCGCGTTCGTCTTCCTGCTCGCCAAGGCGTTCTCGTCGGGCTGTGCCGCCCTGACCGGTGTCGAGGCGATCAGCAACGGTGTCCCGGCCTTCCGGAAACCCAAGTCGCGCAACGCCGCGTCGACGCTGCTGCTGCTCGGCTCGATCTCGGTGGTCCTGCTCCTCGGCATCGTCGTCCTGGCCGAGAAGATCGGCGCGAAGTACGTGATGAATCCCGATCAGGACCTGATCGGGGCGCCCGAGGGCTATCAGCAGAAGGCGATGATCGCGCAGCTCGCGCACGCAGTGTTCGACTCGTTCCCGTTCGGCTTCTACTTCGTCGCGACAGCCACCGCCCTGATCTTGATGCTGGCCGCGAACACCGCCTTCAACGGGTTCCCGGTCCTCGGTTCGGTGCTGTCGCAGGATCGGTATCTGCCGCGGCAGTTGCACACCCGCGGCGACCGCCTCGCCTTCAGCAACGGCATCCTGTTCCTCGCCGCGGCCGCGATGGTCTTCGTGGTCGCCTTCGGCGCCCAGGTCACCTCGCTGATCCAGCTCTACATCGTGGGCGTGTTCGTGTCGTTCACGCTCAGCCAGACCGGGATGGTGCGCCACTGGACCCGGCATCTCAAGACCGAGACCGATCCGCGTGCCCGGCGTCGGATGAAGCAATCGCGGATCATCAACTCGGTCGGCCTGGTGATGACCGCCACCGTGCTGGTGATCGTGCTGATCACCAAGTTCACCGCGGGCGCGTGGATCGCGATCATCGCGATGGTCTGCATCTTCATCCTCATGAAGCTCATCCACCACCACTACGCGTCGGTGCAGCGCGAACTCGAACGCAACGACGAGGAGGCGGTGCTGCCCAGCCGTACCCATTCGATCGTGCTGGTATCCACGCTGCACAAGGCCACCAAACGCGCCGTCCTGTACGCGCGGGCCACCCGTCCCGACGTCCTGGAGGCCATCACCGTCAACGTCGACGACCGGGAGACCCGCCGCCTGGTCTCGCAGTGGGAGGCCAGCGACATCACCGTGCCGCTCAAGGTGATCGCCTCGCCGTACCGGGAGATCACCCGTCCGGTCATCGAGTACGTGCGCCGCGTGCGCCGGGAGTCGCCGCGAGATGTGATCACCGTGTTCATCCCCGAGTACGTGGTCGGACACTGGTGGGAGCAGATCCTGCACAACCAGTCGGCGCTGCGGCTCAAGGGCCGGTTGCTGTTCGAACCGGGCGTGATGGTGACGTCGGTGCCGTGGCAGTTGTCGTCGTCGGATCGCCGGAAGGGCGACCTGGTGTACACCGCTCCCGGCGACACCCGGCGCGCCCTCGGCGGAGACCTCGACAACCGGTGACGACGATCGAACTGACCGTGCAGGCACCCGCGAACGGCGGTGCCGCGGTAGGGCGGATCGACGGCCGGGTGGTGTTCGTCGACGGCGCCATCCCCGGCGAACGGGTGGCCGCGCGGATCACCGACGAGCGACATGAGAGCTTCTCCCGCGCCGAGGTGACCGAGGTCCTCGAGCCGTCGCCGTACCGCATCGAACCGGCCTGCCCGGCCGCGGCGCACGGCGCCGGATGCTGCGACCTCGGCTTCGTCGACGTGGGACATGCCCGAGATCTCAAGGCGCAGGTCCTCGTCGACGCGCTGGCACGCATCGGTCACCTCGACGTCGCCGACTGCGCGGTGTCGGCGTTGCCCGTGCACGGACCCGACGACGGCACCCGGTGGCGGGTGCGCGCCCGCCTCGGCGTCGACGCGGCTGGCTCGGCCGGTATGCGCAGTCGGCACGGATCGGCGATCGTCGCCGGATATCCCTGTGCCGCAACCGAATCCGGAATGCTCGACGAACTCGACGACCTCGGTGCGACCCCCGGCGCCGACCTCGTCGTGGTCGCCGACATGGACGGGCGGCGGCATGTCACCGAACTCGCCCCACCGCGCCGGGTCGGTGGCGGACATCGCGGCCGGCGGGCCCGGACGCAGGCCGCGCGACGACGGCGCGACGCACCCCGTGCCGAACGGATCCTCGCCGGCGACGGCGTCGCCGCGCACCGGGTCGGCGAACGGATCTGGCGGATACCCGTCACCGGGTTCTGGCAGGCGCACCGCGCCGCACCGCACACCTACGCGCAGGCGATCGTCGACCTGCTCGCGGACTGTGACATCCGGCCCGGCCGCGACGGGCTGCGGGCCTGGGATCTCTACGGCGGTGCCGGGGTGTTCGCGGCCGCCCTGCTCGACGACCCGCGGACGTCGGCCGCCGCCGTCGAGGTCGTCGACACCGATGGCGCCGCGCTGGCCGCGGCAACCGAGACCTTCGCCGACGACGACCGGGTCACCATGCACCACGGCGAGGTCGCCGGCGTCGCCGCGCAGCTGTCCGGGCCCGACGTGGTCGTCCTCGACCCGCCGCGCACCGGGGCCGGGGCAACGGTCATCGACGCGGTCGCATCCGCCGACCCGGCGGCGATCGTCCATGTCGGATGTGATGTCGGTCGCTTCGCGCGGGACCTGTCCCTGTTCGCCGAACACGGCTACCGACCACGGGAGATCCGCGGATTCGACGCGTTTCCGGCCACCCACCACGTCGAGGCGATCGCCTGCCTGGTGCCGGCACATCGCCGGTGATCGCTCGGACCTGACGGTCGGTGTCCGTAGACTGTGGAGACATGGTCGTGGTCGGACGCGCGGGTGCGCGTCCCGGGGAAGTGATGGAGGACTCGATGGGCGTGCTGGACTCTGTCGATTCGCCCGATGACCTGCGCGCACTCTCCGACGACGAGATGGTTGCGCTGGCCGCGGAGATCCGGGAGTTCCTCATCGCGAAGGTGTCGGCCACCGGCGGGCACCTCGGCCCCAATCTGGGAGTCGTCGAACTCACCCTGGCGCTGCACCGGGTGTTCCACTCGCCGCACGACCCGATCATCTTCGACACCGGCCATCAGAGCTATGTGCACAAGATCGTCACCGGCCGCAAGCAGGGATTCGACCGGTTGCGGCAGAAGGGCGGCCTGACCGGTTACCAGGACCGCGAGGAGAGCGAACACGACTGGGTGGAGTCCTCCCACGCGTCGGCCGCACTGTCGTACGCCGACGGCCTCGCGAAGTCGTTCGAACTGACCGGGCACGACGATCGGACGGTCGTCGTCGTGGTCGGTGACGGTGCGCTCACCGGCGGCATGTGCTGGGAGGCGCTCAACAACATCGCCGCCTGCGATCGCCCGGTGGTGATCGTCGTCAACGACAACGGTCGCTCCTATGCGCCGACGATCGGCGGCCTCGCGAGCCATCTGACGGGACTGCGTCTGCAGCCCGGGTACGAACGTCTCCTCGACGAGGGCCGCAAGGTGATGCAGCAGGTGCCGGTGGTCGGACCGGCCGCGTACGCGGTGCTGCACGGCGTGAAGAGCGGACTCAAGGATCTACTCGCGCCGCAGGCGATGTTCACCGACCTGGGGCTCAAGTACGTCGGCCCGGTCGACGGCCACGACATCGGTGCGCTGGAATCGGCTCTGCGGCAAGCACATTCGTTCGGTGGTCCGGTGATCGTGCACACCGTCACCCGCAAGGGCATGGGCTATGCGCCGGCCGAGAACCACGAGGCCGACCAGATGCATGCGACCGGGATCATCGACCCGGTAACCGGCCGGGCCACCAGTGTCGCCCCGCAGGACTGGACGTCGGTGTTCTCCGCCGCGCTGGTGGAGGCCGGTACCCGGCGCGACGACGTCGTGGCGATCACCGCCGCGATGCCCGGGCCGACCGGGCTGACCCCCTTCGGCGAGAAATTCCCCGACCGCATGTTCGACGTCGGGATCGCCGAGCAGCACGCGGTGACGTCGGCGGCCGGGCTCGCGCTCGGCGGCCTGCATCCGGTGGTGGCCGTGTACTCGACCTTCCTCAACCGCGCCTTCGACCAGCTGCTGATGGACGTCGCGCTGCTCAAGCTCCCGGTGACCCTGGTGCTCGACCGGTCCGGCATCACCGGACCCGACGGACCCAGCCACCACGGCATGTGGGATCTGTCGCTGATGTCGCTCGTCCCCGGACTGAGGGTGGCCGCGCCGCGAGATGCGGTGCGGTTGCGCGAGGAATTCGGCGAGGCGCTCGCCGTGACCGACGGCCCCACGGCCCTCCGGTTCTCCAAAGGCGCTGTGCCCGAAGATATCCGATCTCTCGAGCGTCTCGACGACGGCGTCGACGTGCTGTACCGGAGCGCACCCGGGGTCGGTGTCGCGACCGGTGACGTGTTGATCGTCGCCGTGGGTGCCTTCTGCGGTCTGGCCCTCGACACCGCCGAGCGTCTCGGCCGGCAGGGGATCGAGGCGACCGTCGTCGATCCGCGGTGGGTGTTGCCGGTGCCCTCGTCGATCGCCGACCTGGCCCGCCGGCACCGCCTCGTGGTCACCCTCGAGGACAACGGGGTGCGCGGCGGCGTCGGGTCCGCGGTGAGCGACGCGCTGTCCGTCGCCGAGGTGTCGGTGCCGGTGCAGCATCGCGGTATCCCTCAGGAGTTCGTCACGCACGCTTCCCGCGGTGAGCTGCTCACCGAATTCGGTCTCACCGCACAGGATCTCGCGCGCTCGATCACCGCGACGGTGGCGGGGATGGCGTCGGTTCCGGCGGTGGAGGAGGGGAGCCCCCACCTGCCGCGTTGAGCGCCTCGGCGATCGGTCCGGCGCACAGTTCGCGCTGCCATCCGCGAGCGCCCTCGGTGCTCAGCCGCGCGTCCACCGATTCGGCGGTTGCCGGTAATTCGACTCCGTCCCAGCACAATTGGCGAACGGTGTCGGGTGCGAGCAGGTTCTCCACCGGCACCTCGTGGGTGTCGGCGACCTCCTTGAGCACCGGCCGCACCCGCGCCGCGCGGGCCGCCGCCTCGGGGTTGCGCTGATCCCAGCGGTTGATGGGCGGAAGCCCGACGGTCGGCGACTTCCGGGGCGGCAGTTGGTCGTCGGGCAATTCCCGGGCGCGTTGCAGCGCGCCGAGCCAGAGGCCGGCCTGCCGGCGTTGCCGCGGCCCGCCGAACACCGGCAGCCGGGTCAACTCCGCGGTCGTCGCCGGATTCGCCGTCGCCGCGGTGACGATCGCCGAATCGGGCAGGATGCGGCCCGGTGCGACATCTCGCCGCTGTGCGAGTTCCTCACGCGCCGACCACAATTCGCGGACCGCGGCGAGCGCGCGCGGACTCGAGACGGTGTGGATGTTCGACGTCTTGCGCCAGCGGTCGACGCGCGGCGGCGGTGCCGGCCGATCGAGCACGTGAGCGAATTCCTCACGCGCCCAACGGTCTTTGCCGGCGGCCGCCAGCGCGGCGTCCATCGCGTCGCGCAACTCCACCAAGACCTCGACGTCGAGGGCGGCGTAATTCAGCCAGTCGTCGGGCAGCGGTCGGCGCGACCAGTCGGCCGCCCCGTGTCCCTTCATCAGGCCCAATCCCAGGAACTGGGCGACCATCGCGGCGAGATTGACCTTGGCCAGCCCCAGCAGGCGGCCGGCCAGTTCGGTGTCGTAGAGGGTGCGGCAGACGAATCCCACCTCGCGCAGGCACGGTAGGTCCTGGTCCGCGGCATGCAGCACCCACTCGGGTCCGTCGAGGACCTCGATCAGGGGTGTCAACGCGTCGGGGTGCTCGATCGGGTCGATGAGGAATGTGCCGGCGCCGCCGAGGCGCCGGATCTGTACGAGGTAGGCGCGTTGGGAGTAGCGATAGCCGGAGGCCCGCTCGGTGTCGACCGCGATCGGGCCGTCGCCCTCGGCGATCTGTTGGGCGGCCTCGGCGAACTGGCGCGGGGTCGACAGGACGGGCGGAACGCCATCGGCCGGGTGCAGCAGGGGGGTGGGCTCCGGCTCGGTCATGGCGCGCGCGGGGCCTTCAGGCCGAGCCGAGTTCGGTGATGCCGGCCGGCGGCAGCCCGGCCGCCGACGACAACACGTCGCAGAACGCCTCGAGATGCCCGCCGAGATCGAGGGTGTCGACGGCCGTCCACGACGCACGCAACTCCAGTTGGTGGGCGCGGGGCGGGCCGGCGATGTCGCCGTAGCGCACCGACGTCGTCGACGTGACGGTGCCGCCGAGCGCCGTCACGTCGAGCACCCGATCCGCCGACGGGTCGGCCACGCTCGAGGTCTCGCCGGGAGGCACTCCGAGCGCATCCGCCAGCCAACTCCAGGCCACCTCCGGCAGCAGCGGATCCATCGCGAGCGCGGCCTCAACCTCTGCCTGCACATAGGCGACCATCCGCATGGTGCCGTTCCACGCCTCCTGACCGTCGGGGTCGTACAGCAGGATCAGGCGTCCGAAGGAACTGCCGGTCGAGTCGACCGGGATGTCGTCGGAATCGTCCCCGCCGGTCCGGACCTCGGCACCGACCGCGTAGCTGTACGGCGCGAGCCGCTGCGGTGGGCGGATGGGTCCGACCTCGATCTCCGGCCGGATCCGCGCGGCGGACAGGGACGCCACCGCGGCGCGGAAGTCAGCAGGCTCCGTCGGAGCTCCAGAAGAGGTCACGGTTCGACGGTAGGTCTGGCCGGCGCGGCATGGGCGGAGGCGCGCCGACACGCGCAAGAGTCGACATGGCAGAGTAAGGACCGATGTCCGAGACAGCCCGACTCCGCACCCATCGCGCGCACCTGCCGCTGGTCGCCGCCGCCACCGGGGCCACCCCGCGCCGCCGTCCCGTGTGGTTCATGCGGCAGGCCGGCCGGTCCCTGCCCGAGTACCGCGCGATCCGCGCCGATCACGGCATGCTCGAGTCCTGTTTCGACCCGGCACTGGTCTGCGAGATCACCATGCAGCCGGTCCGCCGTCACGACGTCGACGCGGCGATCCTGTTCTCCGACATCGTGGTCCCCCTCAAGGCGGCCGGTATCGACCTCGACATCGTCGCGGGCACCGGTCCGGTCATCGCGCACCCGGTGCGCACGGCCGCCGACGTCGCCGCGCTGCCCCGGCTCGACCCCGGTTCGGTCGGCGCGATCAGCCGCGCCATCGAGCTGATCCTCGCCGAACTCGGCGACGACACCGCGCTGATCGGGTTCGCCGGCGCCCCGTTCACCCTGGCGTCCTACCTGATCGAGGGCGGTCCCAGCCGCAATTACGAACGCACCAAGGCACTGATGCACGGTGATCCGGCGCTGTGGCACACGCTGATGGGCCGGCTCGCCGACATCACGATCGCGTTCCTCACCACCCAGCTCGACGCGGGGGTCGACGCCGTGCAGCTGTTCGACTCGTGGGCGGGCGCGTTGTCGGACGCCGACTACCGAACCTACGTCGCGTCGCACAGCGCCCGGGTGTTCGCCGAGATCGCGTCGTACGGCGTGCCGCGCATCCACTTCGGGGTGGGCACCGGCGAGCTGCTCGCCTCGATGGCGGGTGTCGGCGCCGACGTCATCGGCGTCGACTGGCGGGTACCGCTCGACGAGGCCGTCCGCCGCGTCGGCCCGGGTAAGGCGGTGCAGGGCAACCTCGATCCGACGATGCTGTTCGCCGGGCCGGACGTGGTGGACCGTGAGGTGCGGCGCGTGGTCGCCGACGGCGAGCGTGCGCTGCAGGCCGGGGCGCTCGGCCACATCTTCAACCTGGGGCACGGCGTGCTGCCGGGGACCGATCCCGACGTGCTCACGCGGGCGGTCGAGCTCATCCACAGCCTGTGACGGCGATGCGCTGATGGCCGTGCGGATCGCGATCGTCGGGGGCGGGATCTCGGGTCTCACCGCGGCGTTCCGGCTGCGGCAGGCGCTGGGTGCCGACGCGCGGATCGACGTGTACGAGGCCGGCGAACGGCTCGGCGGAATCCTGCGCACCACCACGGTGGGCGGCCGGTCCGTGGACGTCGGCGCCGAGGCCTTCATCGTCCGGCGACCCGAGGCCCGCGACCTGGTCACCGAACTCGGCCTCGCCGACCGGATCGTCTCGCCGACGCCCCGCCGGCCGGCCGTCTGGTCGGGTGGTCGGCTGCACCCGTTGCCCACCCCCGCGCTGATGGGTATCCCGGCGTCGGCGGAAGCCGTTGCCGGGCTTGCCGATCCGGCCGACGTGGCGCGGGTCGCGGACGAACCCGGGCGGCCCTGGCGGTGGACGGCCGGTGCGGACCCGTCGGTGGGCGAGTTGGTAGGTGACCGGTTCGGCGAATCGGTCGTGTCGCGCAGCGTCGACCCGATGCTGGGCGGGGTGTACTCGAGTCTCTCCCGCGATATCGGTGTGCGAGAAGCACTGCCCGCCTTGGCAACCCGTCTCGATGACGGCGCACCCCACCTGACGGCCGCGGTTTCGGGGCTGACCGCGGCGGGTGCGGGCGGTGGACCGGTGTTCGGGACGCTCGTCGGCGGATACGGCCTGCTGGTCGACGCGCTGGTGCGGGCGGCGGCGGTCGAGCCCGAGTTCTGCTCGTATGTGCGACGGATCGAACCGCGGCCAGGCGCAGCAAAGGGTCATGCAGGGTGGGCGTTGCAGATCTCCGGCAGGCGGACCATCGACTACGACGGCGTCGTGTTGGCCGTACCGGCGTGGGTGGCCGGCCGACTCGTGCCGGGGTCGGCACCCGAGTTCGCCGCCCCGTTGAGTGCGGTGCAGGGGGCGTCGTCGGTGGTCGTGTCCATCGCGCTCGCCCCCGGCACAAGACTCCCGGACAATTCCGGGGTGCTGGTGGCAACGGGAGAGACGTTGCGCGCCAAGGCTTTTACATTCAGCTCGCAGAAGTGGGCGCACCTGTCCGACGACGGCCCGGTGTCGGTGCGCGCCTCCTTCGGCCGCTTCGGCGCACCGGTGCCCGACGACTGCATCGAACCCGGCGTCGACGACCGCCTCCGTACCGAGGCGCTCGCCGATCTCGACGAGGTCTGTGTCGCCGCGGGTGTGCCGGCACCGTCGTCGGCGGTGATCGACATGGTCGTGCAGCGGTGGACCGACGGCCTGCCGGTGTATGCGCCGGGTCATCTGGCACGCATGACCCAGGTGCAGCGCGCCCGCCCGCGCGGGCTGGTGCTCGCCGGAGCGGCGTATGCGGGCGTCGGTGTGCCGGCGTGCATCGGCCAGGCGGGTCGGGCGGTGGGTGAACTGCTGGCCGATCTCGACATGGAACAATGACACCCATGAGCCGCTTGGACTACGCCGAACTGAACTCCACCATCCGCTATCTGATGTTCTCGGTGTTCGCCGTCCGCCCCGGAGAGCTCCCGGCCGACCGTGACGAGGCCAAGTCGGACGCGACCGATTTCTTCAAGTCGCTCGAGGACTCCGGCGTCGTGGTGCGCGGTGTCTACGACGTGTCGGGGCTGCGGGCCGACGCCGACTACATGATCTGGTGGCACGCGGAGAAGGTGGAGGAACTGCAGGCCGCCTACGCGCGCTTCCGGCGGGAGACGATCCTCGGCCGCGCCAGCAACGCGGTCTGGAGCAACGTCGCACTGCACCGGCCGGCCGAGTTCAACAAGAGTCACATCCCGGCGTTTCTCGCGGGAGAGGACCCCGGCAACTACATCTGCGTGTACCCGTTCGTCCGGTCCTACGAGTGGTATCTGCTGCCCGACGAGGAGCGTCGCAAGATGCTCGCCGATCACGGCAAGGCCGCCCGCGCCTACAAGGACGTGCGCGCCAATACCGTCTCGTCGTTCGCGTTGGGCGACTACGAATGGCTGCTGGCGTTCGAGGCCCCCGAACTGCACCGGATCGTCGACCTGATGCGCGACCTGCGCGCCACCGAGGCCCGGATGCACGTGCGCGAGGAGACGCCGTTCTTCACCGGGCCGCGCGTGGAGCCGACCGCGCTCATCGACGCGCTGCCGTAGCCGCCTCGGTGGTCTCGATACGCCCTCGCCTAGCGGCTCGGGCTACTCGACCAGCGAAGTGCCACCCACCGCTGGTCGAGTAGCGAGCGAGCGCAGCGAGCCCGCGTATCGAGACCACTTCCGGGCGGTCACTCGTCGGCGGGCTCCAAGGTCAGACTGATCGAGTTGATGCAGTACCGCAGGTCGGTGGGGGTGTCGTAGCCCTCGCCTTCGAACACGTGCCCGAGGTGGCTGCCGCAGTTGGCGCACAGCACCTCGACGCGGCGCATGCCGAGGGAGTTGTCGACCCGTTCGATGATGGCGTCACCGGCCAGCGGGGAGAAGAACGACGGCCAGCCGCAATGGGATTCGAACTTCTGATCGCTGCGGAACAGTTCGGCGTCGCACGCCCGGCAGCGGTAGACACCCTCGGTGGTGGTGTCGGTGTACTCGCCGGTGAACGGCGCCTCGGTACCGGCCTGACGCAGCACCCGGTATTCGGCCGGGGTCAGCCGCTCACGCCACTGTTCGTCGGTGATCTCGGTGGCCGGGGAGTCGGAAGCCTGGGATTCGCTCATTTCTCCACGGTAGCGACCTCGTCGCGCACCGTGCCACCGTCGTCGGCGGGGTCGCCGGCGACGGCGGTGAGACCGTCGGCCCGCATGTCGAGGTAGCGGAACAACAGCGAGCAGAACACCGCGATCATCAGCAGCGACCAGCCCCAGGTGACCTTGTTGTACTCCAGCCACCAGCCGGGCCATTGCCAGCGTTTGGAGTAGAACGAGTCGAAAGTCATGCAGCCGTACACGCCGAGCCATGCGGGCCAGTTGCGCATCGGTGAGCCGGGCAGGAACACCGTCATCAGCAGCGGGAACAGCAGCATGGAGTAGTAGCCCTGGCCGAGCGCGCCGATGAGGAAGGTGGCCAGCAGCAGCACGCCCGACGACGTGGTCAGCCACAGCAGTTCGTCGGTGCGGCGGTAGTACCGGTTCAGGAACCACAGGGAGAAGACGGTCATCGCGGCGAACGCGATCCGCAGCAGGATGATCAGCCAGTCGGCCACACCGAAGTACGCGCCGTTGCCGGCGATCGAGCTGTTGTAGTAGTCGCGCGCCTCGTTCAGGTACGGGAAGGTGCGGGTCACGAACGACGAGGAGTCGACGATCAGCGGCCAGGCCACGATGTTGAGCACGACCGGGATGCCGATCGCGGTGATCAGCACCTTCCACTGGCGGTTGAGCAGCGGTAGCAGAAGCAGGGGAGCGAGCACCGGTTTCACCGCGATCGTCAGTCCCAGCGGCACTCCGGCCCACAGGTCACGCCGTCGCATCATCAGCAACAGGAACGCCAGCATGCCGAGCAGCACGAACGAGTTGAAGTTGGTGAAGATCAGCGTGTGCGCCACGGTTTCGGTGCTGAAGAAGAAGAACAGGATCACCGGGACGACCCACGAGGTGGCCGAGTAGTTGAACAGGCGGGCGAGCAGGTACGCCGACACCACCAGCGCCAGGACGCTGACCGCGATGAACACCCAGCGCGACCGTTCGGGGTCGATCACCGCAAGCGGTGCCATCAACAAGGTGCCCGACGGCGGGTACAGATAGTGCGGATCGACGGTGTTCAGGTTCTCGGCGTACACCGGCCGGTGGTTGAGGAACTGGAGCGCCGCCTGGTACACGGGGGCGAAGTCGTTGGTGCGGTCACCGTTGACGGCGAGGATCACCGAGCGGTGGAAGATCATCATGATGCTGATCGGCCACAGCACCATCGGGACGATGCGCTGCGCGCTCATCTGCGGGTACAGGTACCGGTCTGCGACTGCCACCCGCGAACCGTACTACGTCGTCGGGCATCCCCGGTTGCTCGGCTCGCCGAGGGGCTCGGTACCCAGGTAGTCGACGATGATGTCGGCCGCGCAGCCGCTGTGCGCGGCCACCGAGTAGCCCACACCGTCCCAGGTGACCGAGGTCGGTTGGGTGCCCGCCTTGATGAACATCGGTGCCAGCGCGTCCGCGCCGCCACCGCCGTTGACCGGGTCGTTGGCGCCCGCGAAGACGAGCGGTGCGACCGAGAACGCGTTCGGCGGATTCGGTGCCGTCACCGACGCCCAGGCCGAACATCGCAGCAGCTGCAGGGCGCTGTCGGCTCCGGTGAGCGGATTCTGCTTGGTCCACGCGTCGATCAGCCCGGGGATCTCGTTCTGCCCGACCTGTCCGTTGATGTCGTTGCAGCGGGCGACGAGTTGCCCGTCGGTGGTGCGCAGGTCGGCGGCCCGGTCGGCCAGTGCGCGCAGGGCGCGGGTGTCGCCGGTGTCGGCGGCGGAGATGGCGGCGGCGATCGCGCGGACGTCGTTCGGGCCGGTCTGTGAGACCGCGAGCGCGGTGGTGATCGCCGAGAGCGCCTGGGTGTCCGACAGCCCGTCGAGCTGACCGGTCCGGCCCTTTGCGAGGACCGAACCGATGGTGGTCAGACCGTCGGAGCCGAGCGGACAGGACCCGGCCGACGTGCAGCGCTGGACGAAGGTCGCCAACGCGGCCTGCACCCCGGTGGCCCGGGCGGCGGCACGGTCCTTGCTGCTCGCGCCGAACGCGGTGGGGGTGTCCAGGATGATGCGGCCCGCGCGTCCCGCGTAGTCGGCGGCGTAGGTCAGCACGACGTCGGAGCCCTCGCCGACGCCGAGCAGGGCCAGGTGATCGACACCCCACCTGACGCGCAGCGCCTCGAGGTCGGCCGCGGCGAAGGAGGTCGCGAAGTCCAGCTGATGCGGCGACAGCGTCTCGGTGCAGCCATCCGAGGCCGACGACGCGTTGCGGGACAGCACCGCGATCCGGTCGGCCTGCGACGCCGACACCCGGCCGGACAGCCCGTTGGTCAGCATCGCGGTCCGCTCGACGCGCGTCATACAGTCCAGTGGGCTGCTGGTCGGGGTGCCGCGACGATCGACGGCGACCACCGGATGCTTGTCGAGCAGGCCGCGGCCCGGCCCCTCGGCGAGCACCAGCAGCGTGCGCGTCGACGACAGGTCGGTACCCGAGGTCAGCACCAGCGGCGCGGCATCCGTCGGTGTCGCCGGTGTCCGTGCGCGGGTGAGGTTCACGGTGAGGGTGTCGTCGGTCGGGCGGTCGGGATTGACCGGGACCACCAGTTGCGCGCAGTCGAGGGTGATGCCAGCCGGCGGGGCCTCGCCGACACGGGACGCGGTGTCGCGGCCGCACTCGGTCCAGGCGAGCTCGTTGCGCGGTGCCGCGATCACCGGGGGCGCGGGCACCTCCGCGCTGCTCGACGCCGGTGTGGCGTTGCCGCCGCCACCGCGCACCACGGCCGGACCGGTGTCGGGGCCGATGGCGCACCCGGACACCGCCGGCAGGCTGAGTGCCAGGGTCACCATCGCCAGGATCGCCGCTCGTCGCATGTCCGCGACTGTAGTCAACGCCGCCGCGATGCCCGTCGGCTCACGCGTCGCGTCACGCGCGCGTCCACCGGGTGAACACGAATCCGTCGTCGTCGGAGACGATGGTGGCGGGACGCATCGGATGCAGCGCGGCGTCGCTGCGCCCGTGGGCGATCCGGCCGGCGTCCCCGGCCACCAGGTTCGGGCTGGTGGTCACGCACAGGTCGTCGACGGCGTCGGCCTCGATGAACGAACCCAGGAGCGACGGGCCGCCCTCGCTCAGCAGCCGCAGCCACCCGCGGCGGGCGCATTCGTCGAGCATCGCGTCGACCTCGACGGTGTCCTCGCCACAGTCGACGAGGGTGGCGCCGGCGGCGGTCAGTGCGTCGCGGCGCGCGGCGTCGGCGGACCGGCAGGTGAACACCACGGTCGCCGGATCGGCCGATGGGGCGTAGTCGTCCGGGATCGACAGCGACCGGGACACCAGGGCCAGCGCCGGCGCGGGCGTCTGCCCGGCCTCGGCGCGGTCGGCGGCGAACACCTCGTCCGGCTTCGGCTGGCGGTATCCCTCGGTGGTGGCGGTACGCGCCCCGACGACGATCACGTCGGCGAGGCCGCGCAGGACCCGGAAGATCGCCTTGTCGCCGGGACCGGCCAGATCCCCCGACTTGCCGTTGTGGGTGACCGCGCCGTCGATCGAACTGACCATGTTCACCCTCAGGTACGGGCGGTCGGTCGGCGGGTACGCGTAGTGTTGTGCCAGCCGGCGCAGGGTGGCCGACTCGTCACCCGATGTGAGCTGGATCGCTTTCTGCAGGCCGAACATTCCTCCATCATGTCCGAGGCCGATACGCTCCCTCTATGACGGCACGACTTTGCGATCGGAACCCCGCGGTGGCACCGGATGCCCTCATCGACGAGATGGTTCCGCCGTCGACATTCGACGAGGTCAGTTTCGATTCCTACATTCCCGACCCAGGCGAGCCGTCGCAGGCGCAGGCGGTGTCGTCGGCCCGCGATTTCGTCGCACGGGCCGGCAAGCTCCGGTCCGGCAAACGCGGCCTGTTCTCCCGCAAACAGACCGCTCAGGGCGTCGGCCTCTACCTCGACGGCGGATTCGGTGTCGGTAAGACGCACCTGCTGGCGTCGATCTACCACTCGATGCCCGAACCCAAGGCGTTCGCGACGTTCGTCGAGGTCACGCATGTCGTCGGTGCACTGGGCTTCGTCAACGCCGTGGAACGGCTCTCCGACCGCACCGTGCTCTGCATCGACGAGTTCGAACTCGACGACCCGGGCGACACGATGCTGGTGTCGCGCCTGCTCGCCGAACTCACGGCCAAGGGCGTGTCCATCGCGGCGACGTCGAACACGCTGCCCGGCCAGCTCGGCGAGGGACGTTTCGCCGCACAGGACTTCCTGCGGGAGATCCGCAAGCTATCGTCGATCTTCCAGACCATCCGCGTCGACGGCCCCGACTACCGGCATCGCGACCTGCCGCCCGCCCCGGACCCGCGCACCGATGCCGAACTCACCGAGATCGCCGAGGCGACCCCGGGCTCGACGCTCGACGACTTCGACGCGCTGTGTGATCACCTGAGCACGCTGCACCCGTCGAAATACAAGGACCTGGTCGACGGGGTGTCGCTGGTCTGCATCTCCGACGTCCATCCGGCGAAGGACCAGTCGGTGGCGCTGCGCCTTGTGGTGCTCGCCGACCGGCTCTACGACGCCAACATCCCGGTCACCGTGTCCGGGGCGAAGCTCGACGAGATCTTCACCGAAGAGATGCTGCACGGCGGCTACCGCAAGAAGTACCTCCGCGCCACCTCGCGTCTGCTGGCGCTGTCGCGGTTCGCCGAAGCCGGCGTCTGACGGTCTCCGCAGGACGAACGTCCTGTGTGTGGGGCGTTCGGCCCTTGCGTTCGGCGGCGTCACACGGTCGTATGTACGTGTGACGAACCGAACAGTCGCCGATGTGATGACCACCGATGTCCTGTGTTTCCCGCTCGACGCGACCTTCAAGCAGGTCGTGACATCGCTCGCCGACCGGCACGTCGGGGGTGCGCCGGTGGTCGATGTCGACGGGCGCGTGGTCGGGGTGGTCTCCGAGGGTGACCTGGTGGCCGAGCAGGCCGGGGTTCCACCCCACGGACGACATCGGTTCCTCGCGCGGTTCGACCGCGACAGCGGCGACGAGCCGGACCCGCACAAGCTGCGTGACGTGATGACCTCGACCGTCATCACGATCACCGCCGACACGACGGTCCGCCAGGCGGCCACGTTGCTGGCCCGGCACGGCATCAAACGGATGCCCGTCGTCGACGACGAGCGCCGGCCGATCGGCATCGTCTCGCGCAAGGACGTGCTCAGCGTCTACCTCCGCACGGACGCCGACCTCGCCGAGGACATCCGCACGACCGTGCTGGAACGCGCGATGTGGATGGACCCCCGCTCGATCGACGTCGACGTGTCGGACGGGCGGGTCACCTTCCGCGGGACCGTCGAGCGGCAGAGCATGATCCCGATCATCGGACACCTCACCAGGGCGGTCGACGGAGTCGTCGACGTTTCCGTCGTCGGCCTCGATGCCCGACTCGACGACCGGCACGTACCACCGCCGCCGCCGGAGGTCACCGGAATCCTGCATCTCCCGCATCACCAGGACGGATGACTTGAGCGCGGTCATCGACCGCAGTGGCCTCGACCGGCTGGTCGAGGTGCTCGCCGCACGCGGCTACGAGGTGATCGGACCGACCGTCTCCGACGACACGATCGTGCTGGGCCGGCTCGACAGCGGGTCGTTTTTGCCCGACGGATGGGGAGTGTCGACCGCACCGGGCAGCTACCGGCTGCGCCGCCGGGACGACGCCGCCGTCTTCGCACACTCCGCCGGGCCGCAGTCGTGGAAGCGTTTCCTGCACCCACCGCACCGGCAACTCGCCTCGATCGACCGCAACGGTGACTGGCACGAGCCCACCGACCCCGTCCCGCGGTACGCGTTCGTCGGGGTACACGCCTGCGACCTCGCGGCGATCCGGGTGCTGCGCGAGGTCCTCTGCCGCGGCGTCCACCCGGACGGCGCCACCGCACGGCGCTTCCGGCAGCTGTTCATCGTCGCCGCGAACTGCACCGAACCCGGCGAGGTGTGCTTCTGCGCCTCCATGGGGAGCGGCCCCGGCGCCGACCGCGACTACGACCTGGCACTCACCGAACGGATCGACGACCGGGGACACCGATTCGTCGTCGATGTCGGTTCCGACGATGGCGCCGACGTCCTGGCCGAGATCGACCACCGCGGCGCGGCGGACGCCGAGGTCGACGACGCCCGCGCGGCGGTGCGCGGCGCGGCGGACCGGATGGGCAGAGCTATGCCGGATGTCGACCTGCGCGGCATGCTCCGCGCGGCACGTGACTCCGACGTGTGGGGCGACGTCGCGGCGCGCTGCCTGACCTGCGGCAATTGCACCATGGTGTGCCCGACGTGCTTCTGCACGACGGTCGAAGACCACACCGACCTGACCGGTGAGCACGCGCAGCGGTGGCAGCATTGGTCGTCCTGCTTCGAACCCGACTTCTCCCACATCCACGGCGGCGATGTCCGCGGATCGACCGAAAGCCGCTACCGGCAATGGATCTCACACAAGCTGAGTACCTGGCACGACCAGTTCGGCAGCTCCGGATGTGTCGGGTGCGGCAGGTGTATCGACTGGTGTCCGGTGGGCATCGACATCACCGCCGAAGCCGCCCGGCTCACCGACGCGGTCGGGCGGGCCCAGCCGGACGGCGCACCGGCGACATGATCGCGCCGGATCATCGCGCACGGCTGCTCGGTCTCGGCCGGCCGGTGACGGTCGAGACCGGCACGATGATCTTCTCCGAAGGGCAAGTGGCGGAAGACTTCTGGATTCTGCACAGCGGTCGTGTCGCGCTGGTGGCCGGCCACCCGGGCCGCGGCGAACTCGTCGTCGAGACGTTCGGTGCCGGCGACCTGCTCGGGGTCTCCGGGCTGACCCGGCATCGCACCTTCCACTACGGGGCCCGCGCCGTGACACGAACCGAGGCGACGCGGATCGCCGTGCACGAGCTGCAGGCCCTGATCGATATCGACCCCGAATTCGGTTCCGCGATCACGGATTTGGTGGCGGAAACACTCGTCGACCGGTTGCAGTCGGCCCGTGCACGTCTGCTCGACCTCTACGGGGAGCCGACATGAGCGCCGGCACCATGGTGCCCACCCCGTACCGGGTGGACGAACGCACGATCGAGACGGCCGACACCGCTACCCTGACGCTCGAACCGGTCGGCCGGCGGCTGCCGACGTTTCGGCCCGGGCAATTCATGATGTTGTACGCGTTCGGGGTCGGTGAGATCGCGGTCTCCTGCAGCGGTGATCCGCACGCACCGGGCGGCCGGATGACGCACACCGTCCGCGGGGTCGGCGCGGTCAGCACGGCGTTGCGCGACGCCGGACCTGGCACCGTCGTCGGCATGCGCGGGCCCTTCGGCACCGACTGGAATCTGCCGCACTGCGTGGGACGTGACGTGCTCATCGTGGCCGGCGGGGTCGGGCTGGCGGCGGTGCGGGCCGCGGTTCTCGCGGCGGTGGCCGACCGTGACCGTTATCGGCGGATCATCCTCGTCGTCGGCGCCCGCACCCCCGACCAGATCCTGTACCGGACCGAACTCGATTTGTGGGCAAGCGATTTCGGTGTCGAGGTCGAGCTCACCATCGATCGCCCGGCCACCGGGTGGACCGGGCCGGTCGGGTTCGTGACCGACCCCCTGCGGCGGCTGACGCTCGACGTGGCGCGGACCTCGGCACTGCTGTGCGGGCCCGAGCCGATGATGCGTTACGCCGCGAGAGTCCTGGTGGAGAAGGGAATCCCGATCGACGACGTGCGGGTGTCGGTGGAGCGCAACATGCAGTGCGGGATCGGGCACTGCGGGCATTGCCAGCTCGGTGAGCTGCTGTTGTGCCGCGACGGACCGGTCGTGCCCTACTCCGTCGCCCGGCCGCTGCTGACCGTACGGGAGCTCTAGATGAGCCGCCCGACACTGGCCGTGTGGAAGTTCGCCTCGTGCGACGGTTGCCAACTCTCGCTGCTGGACTGCGAGGACGAACTGCTGGCCCTGTCCGGCGCGGTGCGGATCGCGCACTTCCTCGAGATGTCGACCGCCGTCGCCGACGGGCCCTACGATCTGTCCCTCGTCGAGGGCTCGGTCAGCACCGCCGCCGATGTCGAACGCATCCACCGCATCCGGGAGCAGTCACACACCCTGGTCACGATCGGTGCCTGCGCGACCGCCGGCGGCGTGCAGGCGCTGCGCAACTTCGCCGATGCCGCCGAGTTCACCGACGCCGTATACGCCCATCCCGAATACATCGACTCGCTGGCCACGTCCACACCGATCGCCGCGCACGTGCCGGTGGACTTCGAGCTGCGCGGGTGCCCGATCGACCGGAGCCAGTTGCTCGAGGTGCTGACCGCGTTCCTGGCCGGCCGCAGACCGAACATCCCGAACACCACCGTGTGCACCGAATGCAAGCGCCGCGGGCTCACCTGCGTGATGGTCGCGCACGGCACACCCTGTCTCGGTCCGGTCACCCACGCGGGTTGCGGCGCGGTGTGCCCGGGCCAATCCCGTGGCTGCTACGGGTGTTTCGGCCCGGCGCCCGACCCCAACATCGCATCGCTGACGGGATGGCTTCGGGATCTGGGGACGAGTGAGGCCACGATCGACCGGATGCTCGCGACGTTCACCGTGGCGGCACCGGAGTTCGTCGAGGGGCGCCGGCATGGCCGAGCAGACTAGACGGCTGACCCTGCAGGGTCTCGCCCGCGTCGAGGGTGCGGGCCGACTGCACGTCTCGGTGGTCGACGGGGTGGTGGCGCGCGCCGAGCTGAACATCTACGAGGCGCCACGGTTCTTCGAATCCCTGTTGCGCGGCAGGGACTTCCGTGAGGCGCCGGACATCACGTCGCGCATCTGCGGGATCTGCCCGGTGGCCTATCAGGTCAGTGCCACCAACGCGCTCGAGCAGGCGTGCGGGGTCGAGCTGAGCGACGGCCTGCGCGCCCTGCGGCGCCTCCTGTACTGCGGGGAATGGATCGCCAGCCACGTCCTGCACGTCTACTTCCTGCACGCTCCGGACTTCCTCGGATGCGCGGACGCGGTCGAACTCGCGCGGCACCAGCGTGTGGCAGTGGAACGTGGCCTCGCCCTCAAGAAGGCCGGCAACGCGATCCTCGAGCAACTCGGTGGCCGGCCCATCCATCCGGTCACCGTCCGGGTGGGCGGCTTCTACCGGGTGCCCACTCGAGCCGAACTCGCCCCGCTCGCCGAGCAGTTGCGCCGCGCCCTCGACGACGCCGTGCAGACCGTCGCGTGGGTGGCCGGTTTCGAGTTCCCCGACGCCCACCTCGACTGCGACCTGCTGGCGTTGCGCGGCCACGACCGGTACCCGATCGAGAACGGCACCGTCGCCTCGACGGGAGGTGCCGCGTTTGCCCCCGCCGCGTTCGCCCCCGCCGACCTCTCGGCGCATGTCACCGAGCATCAGGTGCCGCACTCCACCGCGCTGCACGCCCTTCTCGACGGGCACCGCTATCTCACGGGTCCGATCGCCCGGTACGCGCTGAACTCGTCGCTGCTCTCTCCGGTGGCCCGGCAAGCGGCCGCCGACGCGGGGCTCGGCGACGAGTGTCGTAACCCGTTCCGCAGCATCGTGATCCGCGGTGTCGAGACCGTCTATGCGGTGGAGGAGGCGCTGCGCCTGATCGACGAGTACGAACGCCCCGAAGAGCCGGCCGTCGAGGTCGCGCCGCGCGAGGCCGTCGGGCACGGGGTCAGCGAGGCGCCGCGCGGACTGCTGTACCACCGCTACGCGATCGGTGCCGACGGCGCGATCCGCGAGGCCGTCATCGTGCCACCCACCGCGCAGAACCAGGCGGTGATCGAGGACGACGTGCGTGCGATCGTGACGGCGAATCCCGCTGCCACCGACGCCGAGCTCACCGACCTGTGCGAGCGAGCGGTACGCAACCACGATCCGTGCATCTCGTGCGCCGCGCACTTCCTGCAGACGACGATCGAGCGGCGATGACCGGCGTGCTGATCGGGGTCGGCAACATCTACCGGCGCGACGACGGCGTCGGTCCCGCCGTGGCCCGGGCGCTCGAGCGGTCCGCCCCGCCGGGGTGGCGCGTCGTCGAGTCGAGCGGTGAACCCACCGAACTCCTCGACGCGTGGGCGTCGGCGACGACGGCGCTGACCGTGGACTCGATCGTCTGCGAGCCGTCGCGTCCGGGCACCGTGCATCGGTTCGAGCCCGGCGCGCTCCCGGCGGCTTCCGCGGGTCCGGCGAGTTCGCACGGTCTCGGCCTCGCCGAGGCGCTGCGTCTGGCCGCGGTGCTGGGCCGGCTGCCGCATCGGCATCTCGTGTACGCCATCGAGATCGCGGATACCTCTGTGGGAGAGGGGTTTTCGCCCGATGTGGCGGCCGCGATTCCGGCTCTGCTGGATGTGCTGCGCGCCGAAATGGCCGCGGGTCTTGCCAGCGACGGTATCGTCAGAACAGGAGGCGCGTGATGTTGGCAAAAACCGGAGACTGGCTCATCACCGAACAGCCCGTGCTCGGCAAGGAACCAAGGATGGGTCTGATCGTCGAAGTACACTCGTCCGACGGGTCACCGCCGTACCTCGTGCGATGGACCGACAACGACCACACCGCGCTCGTCTTCCCCGGGCCGGACTCGATCGTCCGGACCGCCGACGAGGTCGAGGCGGCGAACAAAGCGGCGGCCGAGCGGGTCGCGCGGCTGCAGTCGGAACCGGCTCACGGGGCCGACACAGGCGACTAGATCAGCGACGCTGCTCGACGTAGCCCACGATGTCGTCGAGCGTCCGCAGGCCGGCGTAGTCCGATTCGGGGATGTCGACCCCGAAGGCGTTCTTCACGCCGATCAGGAAGTTCAGCCAGTCCATCGAGTCCAGGTCGGCTTGGTCCCGTAGGGGTTCGCCGGCGACGAGTTCCTCGTCGGCCAACTCCGGCGCGACCTCGTACAGCGCGCCGATCACGGTGGTCAGTGTCGTTTCGGTGCTCATGATCCCCTTCACAGTTGTTCTGGTCGCTGCAACAGATCCCGGATCGCCGCGAGAAACAGTCCGCCGCGGCGTCCGTCGCTGACCCGATGGTCGGCGGCGAGGCTGGCGACGACCACCGGCACGGGTCGGATCTCGCCGTCGACGACCCAGGCCCGCTCGGCGGGTTTGCCGAACCCGACGAGTGCCACCTGCGGCGGGTAGATCACGCCGAACACCGATTCGACGCCTTGATCGCCGAGATTCGTCACCGTCAGCGTCGGATCCGACATCTCCGAACTCCGCAGTTTTCCGGCCCGGGCGCGTTTGACGAGATCGGTCAGGTCGCTCTGCAGCTGCTCGGGCGACTTGTCGGCCACATCGTGGATCGCCGGGGCGATCAATCCGCCGCGCCGCAGCGAGATCGCCACGCCGACATGCACATCGGGCTGTGGATGGTAGTCGTCGTCGAGCCAGAACCCGTTCATCTCGGGGTATCGTTTGGCGGCCACGGCGACGGCCTTGAGGAGCAGCACGGCCGGCAGGATGCGGTCGGTGACCGAACGTTCGGCGTTGTACTGCGTCAGCCACGACTGCGCGGCGGCCAGCGAGATGGATTCCGACAGGTAGTAGTGCGGGATCTCGCGTTTGGACCGGCCCATCGCCGCCCCGATCGTGCGCCGCATCTCCTGGGCACGCTCGGCCGCCGACATCGGGACGATCGGTCGCGCGGCCGCTGGTGATGAGGCCGTCGGTGACGCTGCCGCCGGTGCCGCGGCTGCCGGTGGCGCGGGTACCTGCTCGGCCGGTGCCGGTGCCGGTGCCGGTGCCGGTGCGGGTGTCGCGGCCGCGCGGTCGACGTCGCCGATGGTGACCGCACCGCCGGGGCCGGTGCCTCGCAGCCGTTCCGGGTCGATGCCCTTGCGGCGGGCCTGTCGCCGTGCGGCGGGTGTGATCGGGCGGCGCGTCGTCGGTGGCGGGCCCGGTGCGGCGGCCGGCGTCACGACGGGGGCGGGGGCGGGCGCCGGGGTCGGTACCGGCGGAGTCGCGGGCGGTGGAGGCGTCGGGGCCGGTGGGGGAGTCGGCGCCACCGGAGCCGCCGGAGCCGCCGGGGCCACCGGCGCCGCAGGCGGCGTCTCGACCACCGGCGCCGCAGGCGTCGTCTCGACCACCGGCGTCGCTGCGGGAGCCTGAGCCGGCGCCTCGCCGGGCACCGACGGCTGACCGGTGGCCGGTGCCTCGCCGGGTTCGAGGAAGATCGCCATCACCGTCCCGACCGGGATCGTCTGGCCCACCTCGACGGTGAGTTCGGCGACGGTGCCCTCGTGCCACGACTCCACGTCGATGGCCGACTTGGTGGTCTCCACCTCGGCGACGATCTGACCCTTCTCCACCGGGTCACCGGGTTTGACCAGCCACTCGTTGAGGCGCGCCTCGTCCATGTCGGCGCCGAGCGAGGGCAGCCGGAATTCGATCACGCGGTCACCTACTCCGATCCGAGGACGGAATGCACTGCGGCCACGACCTTTTCGGGCTGTGGGAGGGCGGCCTCCTCGAGGTGCCGGGCGTACGGGATGGGCACCTCGGTGCTGCAGACACGTGCGAGCGGGGCATCGAGCTCGTAGAAGGCCTCCTCGACGATGCGCGCCATCACCTCGCCGGCGAGGCTGCCGGTGCGCCAGCCCTCGTCCACCACGACCGCCCGGTGGGTCTTGGTCACCGACGCCACGATCGTCGCCATGTCCAGCGGCCGCAGCACACGCAGATCGATGACCTCGCAGGCGACGCCTTCGAGGGCGAGCATCTCGGCGGCGCGCAGCGTCTTCGGCAGCGATCCGCCGTAGGTGATCAGCGTGACGTCGCCACCCTCGCGCCGGATCGCGGCCGAGCTGATGTCCACCGGCACTGGCGGGTCGTCGAGATCGTCGGCGTCGTTGTAGAGCGTCGCGTGCTCGAAGATGATGACCGGGTCCGGGTCGGCCAGGGCGGGGCCGAGCATGCCGCGGGCGTCGGCCACCGTGGCCGGGGCGAGCACCGTGATGCCGGGGATGTGGGCGTACCAGTTCTCCAGGCTGTGCGAATGCTGCGCGGCCAGCTGCCGGCCGGCGCCGGTGGCCATCCGCACGACGATGGGCACCGAGAACTGTCCGCCGGACATGTGCCGCAGGGCCGCAGCGGTGTTCACGACCTGATCGAGCGAGAGCAGGCTGAAGTTGACCGTCATCACCTCGATGATCGGTCGCATCCCGTTCAGCGCGGCACCGATCCCCACACCGACGAAGCCGAGTTCGGACAGCGGGGTGTCGCGGATGCGTTCCGGGCCGAACTCCTCGAGCAGCCCCTTGGACACCGCGTAGGTGCCGCCGTAGCGGCCCACGTCCTCGCCCATCAGGAACACCCGCTCGTCGGCGAGCATCGCCTCGCGGATGGCGTCGCGTAGCGCGCTGCGATAGGTCGTTTTCATGCCGACTCCTCGACGACAGCGTGTGGATAGGTGGGGTTGGGGGTGGGCGGGGTGGTGACGTCGCGTTCGAGGGTCTCGACCGGCTCGAAGGTGCCCTGCTCGGCGAAGGCGACCGCGGCGTCGACCTCCGCACCGGCGCGGGTGTCGATCTCGGCGGCCTCGTCGTCGGTGAGCAGCCCGGCCTGGCGCAGCCGGTCGGTGAAGGCGTCGATCGGATCGCGTTCCTTCCACGTCGCGACCTCGTCCTTGTCGCGGTAGAGCTCCGGGTCGAACATCGAGTGCGCGCGGAAGCGGTAGGTGAGGAACTCGATGAAGTACGGGCCGCCCGTGTCGCGGACGTGCTGAGCGCCCAGGCTCGCCGCCTCGTGCGTGGCGATCACGTCCATCCCGTCGACCTGCACCGTGGGCACCTTGTACGCGGCGGCCTTGGTGGCCAGGTCGGTCTGCGACTGGGCCCGCTCGATCGCGGTGCCCATCGCATAGAGATTGTTCTCGCAGCAGAACAGGATCGGCAGATTCCACAGTGCGGCCATGTTGATCGACTCGTGGAAGGCGCCCTCGGCCACCGCGCCGTCCCCGAAGAAGCAGGCGGTCACCCGCCGCCGGCCGGCCATGGCGTCGGCCAGCGCGATCCCGACCGCCAGCGGCAGGCCGCCGGCGACGATCGCGTTGCCGCCGTAGAAGTGTGCCGCGGCATCGAACAGGTGCATCGAACCGCCGCGCCCGCCCGAGCAGCCCTCCTGCTTGCCGAACATCTCGGCCATGATCGCGTTCATCGGCACCCCACGGATCAGGGCGTGCCCGTGCTCGCGGTAGGTCGCCACCACGGCGTCGTCGTCGGACAGTGCCCGCAGGGTTCCGACCGCGACCGCCTCCTCACCCACGTACAAGTGCAGGAAGCCGCGGATCTTGGTGGCCCCGTACAGTTCTGCGGCGCGTTCCTCCATCCGGCGGATGCGCACCATGTCGCCGAGGAGGTCGTGGAGGAACTCCCGGCGGTAGGGCAGGGTCGTCGTCGGCGTGTTCATGTGTTCGCCTCCAGAGTCGAGATGTCGCCTTCGGGCAGGCCGAGTTCGCGGGCCTTCAGCAGCCGGCGCATGATCTTGCCGCTCCGGGTGTGGGGGAGGTGGGTGGCATGGTCGATCTCCTTCGGCGCCACCGCGGCGCCCAGCTTCTTGCGGGCGTGCCCCATCAGTTCGCGGCGCAGCTTGTCGTCGAACTCGTATCCCTGCCGCAGCGTCACGAAGGCCTTCACCACCTCGCCGACGATCGGATCGGGTTTGCCGATCACCGCCGCCTCGGCCACCGCCGGGTGCTCCATCAGCACGTTCTCCACCTCGAACGGCCCGATCAGATGGCCCGCGGACTTGATCACGTCGTCGGCGCGCCCGACGAACCAGAAGTAGCCGTCGGCGTCACGTCTGGCCAGATCGCCGGTCAGGTAGAGGTCGTCGACGAAGCACTTGCGGTAGCGCTCGTCGTTGTTCAGATAGCCCCGGAACATCGACGGCCAGCCGATCCGCAACGCGAGTTCGCCCTCTTCGTCCGGGGTGTCGATCACGGTCACGCTGTGGTCGGGGTTGTGCGCGACGACGACGGCGTCGATGCCGGGCAGGGGGCGGCCCATCGAGCCGGGCTTGATGTCGAAGGCGGGGGTGTTGGCGATCATGATGCCGCCGGTCTCGGTCTGCCACCAGTTGTCGTGGATCGGCAGGCCCAGGACGTCCTTGCCCCACAGCACGGCCTCGGGGTTCAGCGGCTCGCCGACGCTGGCGATGAACCGCAGGTGCGGGCGCGGAAACTTCTGCGCCAGTTCGGTTCCCGCCTTCATCAGCATCCGGATCGCGGTGGGTGCGGTGTACCAGACCGACACGTCTTCCTGCTCGAGGATGCGGTACCAGCGTTCCGCGTCGAAGTCGGCCGGATCGATGATCGAGGTGACCCCGTGCAGCAGCGGGGCGATGATGCCGTAGGACGTCCCGGTCACCCAGCCCGGATCCGCGGTGCACCAGAACGTGTCGTCGGGGTGCAGATCCAGGGCGAAGAGCCCGGTCGCGTAGTGGGTGGCGACCGCGCCGTGCACGTGCACGGCACCCTTCGGCGTTCCCGTCGTGCCGCTGGTGAAATGCAGCAGCGCCGGGTCGTCGGCGGTCGTCTCGGTGATCTCCGCGACGTCGGACGCCTCGGCGAGGAGGGTGCGCAGATCCTCGGTACCCGGAACCTCGGTGCGGGCGCCGGATTCGTCGACGAGCAGAACGTGGCGCAGGGTCGGCATCTGCTCGCGCATCTTGGCGACCTTGCGCAGATAGAGCGACTTGGTGGTCAACAGCACCGATCCGCCGCCGAGCTGGACCCGCATGGCGATCGGTTCGGGGCCGAAGGCCGAGAACAGTGGCGAGACGACCGTTCCGTTGCGCAACGCTCCCATCACTCCCGCGTACAGCTCCGGGATGCGGGGGGACACGACGAACATGGTGTCGCCCTTGCCGACTCCCAGCCGGCGCAGCACGTTGGTGAAGCGGCGGGCCAGGGTGGCCAGTTCGTCGTAGGAGATATCGCGCGCGGAGATCGCCCCGTCGGGTGCGGTGTCGCCCAAGAAGCGCAGGGCCGTCTTGGCGCCCGATGCACCCCCGACGTGTCGGTCGACGGCGGAGTAGGCGATGTTGCATCCGCCGCCGGGCATCGTCAGGCTCTGCGCCATCCGATCCCACGCGAACGCATCGCGGGTCGCTGCATAGTCGTCGAAGTTGGGTGACACCCGCATGTCGCGGTGGGTCTTGTGGATGACCTCCATGACCCGAAACCTACTGTGCCCGACGTCACACGTACAGGGTAATTGGGCCCTGTCAGTGGAATTCGATGATCCCACCCGGCTCGAGCCGCCGGACCACGGCGCGGCACTCGACCGTGATGGGGTCGACGCGGCGCGGCTCGGAGACCACCCGGACGCCGCTGCCGCTGATCCGGAGCTCCAGCCGGTGGCCGCGGTAATAGATCCGAAACGACAGTGTGCCAAGCGCTTCGGGCCACCGCGGATTGAGGATGAGGCGATCGGAGCGTAACTCGAGTCCGGAGAAGCAGCGCTGCAGAAGGTCGATGCTGCCCGCCATGGCGGCCAGATGGATGCCCTCCGAGGTGGTGCCGCCCTGGACGTCGGCGACGTCGGACAACAGCACGCGGTCGAAGAAGTCGACGGCGTGCGCGCGGTTCGCCCGGGCCAGGACCCACGCGTGCACCACCGAACTCAACGTCGAACCGTGCGACGTGCGGGCGATGTAGTAGTCGATCGTGGCCGGGATCGCCTCCGGCGCCAGGTCATAGCCCAGCTGCCCCAGCACGTCGCGCAACTCGTCGGCCGAGAGCAGGTAGAACAGCATGAGCACGTCGGCCTGCTTGGACACCCGATAGCGGCTGACGTCGTCGCCTTCGGCCTCCAATATCCGGTCGAGTCGCTGGATGTTGCCGTAGGTGGTGCGATAGGCCTCCCAGTCCAGTTCCGCCAGCTTCTCGTACCCCTCGAACTGGCTGATGACGCCGCCGTCGTGGAACGGCACGTACATGCGGCACGTCAGTTCCCGCCAGTGCTCGAGTTCGGGTTCGCGCAGCCCGATCTGGTCGAGCAGGTTGACGCGGTCACGCTGGGGGATCGCCGCGAGGGCATCGAGGGCGCGGCCGATCACCCACACGGCCATGACGTTGGTGAACGCGTTGTTGTCGATGCCGTCGTAGGGCGCTTCGGGGTATCCGGCGTGGAACTCGTCGGGTCCGATCACCCCGCGGATCGCGTAGCGGTCGCGCGCCGCGTCGTAGGTCGCCAGCGACGCCCAGAACCGCGCGATCTCGACCAGTAGTTCGGTGCCGCATTCGATGAGGAAGTCGAGGTCGTCGGTGACCTGGACGTATTGCCACACGTTGTAGGCGACGGCGAGACCGATGTGATGCTGCCGGGCGCTCGGGTCGGGATTCCAGCGGCCCGACCGCGGATTGAGATGCAGCTTCTGACTCTCCTCACGGCCGTCGCTGCCGGACTGCCACGGGAACATCGCGCCCCGGTACCCGGACTCGCGGGCCAGCTGACGGGCCTCCGGCAGTCGGCGAAACCGATAGCGCAGCAACGTCTTGGTGAGTGTCGGCAGTCGCGGATTGAGGACCGGCAGGACGAACAGCTCGTCCCAGAAGATGTGACCGCGGTACGCTTCGCCGTTCAATCCGCGGGCGGGGACGCCGACGTCGAGTTCCGCGGTGTGGCCGGAGACCACCTGCAGCAGGTGCAGCAGGTGCAACCGGATGACGCGCTGGGCCTCGGAGTGGTCGCCCAGACTGATGTAGAACAGATCCCACAGCGCCACGATGGCGCGGGCATGCTCGGCGAGCAGCTCGCGGAAACGCCCCAGCCGGGCGAGCAATCGCGTTGCGGCCTCACCGGGTTCGGAGGTCCCGGGATCACGGGAGGTGTAGAGCGCCACCACCTTCTCCACGGTGATGGCCTCGCCGGCCGCCATGTCGACGGCCACTTGGTGACCGATCCGCCCCGGTTCGTCGACGACGCTGTAGCGGCCGTCCGCTGCGGCGTCGTCCGCCCAGATCGTGGTCCGGGCCGCCAGCGCGACGCCGATCCGTGACTGAGTGGTGTGCACGCGCATCAGTACCGAATCCGGCGACAGCACAGTGGTTTCCGGCGCGGTGAGGTGTTGGCTCGCCAGGTCCCGGTACCGCTCGACCAGGCTGTTGCGGACGTCGCCGTCGAGCACCGAGGAGACCTCGAGCGTGCCGCTCCAGTCCTCGGCGACGATCGTCGTCTCCAGCGCGCACACGTGCGGCTGGTCCATCGACACGAATCGACGCTGCCGCAAAGTCGATGTGCGGCCGTGCGTGTCGCGGAAGCGGATCTCGCGGTTGAGGATCGCGCGACGAAGATCGAAGGACTGCCGGAAGGACACGAGATCGACCTCGTCGATGTCGAACCAGTCGCCGTCGTCGATCCGGAAGGTCAGGGGCAGCCAGTTCGGCAGGTTGACCAGGCTCTCGTTGTCGATGTCGGTACCGTCGACGCTGTCGACGAGCCGGTTGAACAGCCCCGCAGCGTAGGTGCCGGGGTAATGTACCTGGCCCGCATCGCATTCCGGCGCACACCCGCGGCTCGCGACGTACCCGTTGCCGACGGTGCACAGCGCCTCCCGCAGTTTCTCGGCATGCGGGTCGTAGCCGTCGTAGGTCAGCGTCCATGTGCCGGTGGGTTCGCGTGACTGTTCGAGCAGATCGGCGACGCGGTGCAGCAGCTGCGCCAGCGCGTCCGGCGAGTCGACGGCGAACTGCGCGGCCGATCGGCGGTGGATGTTCTCGCCGGCCCGCACGACGATCCCGAAACCGTCGGTCGCGACACGGTCGAAGGCGTCCTCGTCGGTGAGGTCGTCGCCGAAGTAGATCGGCACCGCATCGGCGGGCACGTCCATCCGGTGCAGGAGCCACGACAGCGCGCGGCCCTTGTCCCAGTCCACATCCGGGCGTAATTCGATCACCTTGCGGCCGTTGGTGACCCGCAGTCCGTGTGCGGCACCGGCCGCATACACGGCCGCGCTGATCTCCTCGACGCGATCGGGAGCGGCGTTGCGGTAGTGGACGGCGACTCCGAACTGTTTGTGTTCCACGAGAACACCCGGGATGTCGCCGAGGCGTTCGGCGAGATCGTCCGCCGCGGTGCCGATCGTCGCGGTGGCATCCCGCGCGACGTCGTTGACATGATGCTCTCCGGTCGGACCGACGAGTTCGACACCGTGGCCGCCCGCATACCAGATGCCGGGCACACCGACGCGTTCGCGGACATCGGAGAGATCGCGCCCGCTGATGACGGCGACGGGGCCGAAGGCGGCGAGCCGGGCCAGGGTTTCGGCGGCGGTGTCGACCAGGGTCGCGGTCGCCGGGTCGGTCACGATGTCCGACAGGGTGCCGTCGAAGTCGAAGAACATGGGTGCCACCCGTGTCGCCGCGATGGACTGCAGATGGTCGAGGTAGGTGTTCGCATCGGGTTTCGCCGAGATGTGGGCGCCGCCCAGGCGCACCCGTATCTCGGCGGTGTCGGTGACCGTCGCATCCGCACCGTGCCGACGCAGTGCCCCGGGGTCACCGGTGCGATCGAGGCCGATGACCAGGGCGAATCCGCCGCTACGGGCGGCGGTGACGCCGTCGGGCGAGTCGGCGAGCACGACACACCGCTGAGGTGGTGTGTCGAGCAGGTGGGCGACCTCGAGGAGGGTCGCGTCGCGGGGCCTGCTCTCGCCGGCGATGCCGAACGCGGAGAGGCGGGACAGCAGCGCCGTGGAGATCTCGCCCGGCGGCACACCGTCGACGTCGAGGATCACCGCATCGTGCAGGCGGGCGTCGATCGTCACGGCGGCGCGGAGGGACGAGTGCTCGGCGGTGGGCGCTTCCTCGGGCGTCGTCATGCCTTCAGCATTCCCCACCGACCGTGGCCGTGTTCGCGATCGCGGATGAAGAGGACTTTGGTAACGGTCTCATTCGCCGGCGAGGTCGGCCGTCATCACGTAGTCGTGCTCGATCCGGCCGCCCAGGTCGAAGGTCTTCACGCCGGCGCGGGTGAATCCCATCTTCTGGTAAAACCGTTGGGCGCGTACGTTTTCCTGGTTGACCCCCAGCCAGGCGACTCGGCTGCCGAGCGCGGCGGCGCGCGCGAGCGCCGCGCTCATCAAGGCGCGCGACGGTGAACGCCCGTCGGTGCGTCGGTGCGCATGCAGGTCGGACAGGACATACACCTTGGACACCTCGGTGACCGGTCGATCGGTGACCGCGGCCGCGACGTCGGGATCGGTGGGTGCCCGGTGATGCAGCAGGACGTAGCCCACGATCGGCCCGCCGATGCCGTCGCGGGCCACCAGGACGTCGCTCTGCGGATCGGTGATGTGGTGGGCGAACTCGCTGGGTGACAACGATTTCCGGATGAACTCGGCAATCGCCTCGGGTGGTGAGTCGGGCGGGCAGGCCAGGGGAAAGGTCACGGCGGCGACGTCCGCGATGGCGTCGGCGGTGGCCGGGTCCGTGACGAGCTCGACGAGGTCGTCGCACAGCGGCGCCGAGGAGATCGTCTGCCACAGGGTGTGGGTGCCGCCGCCGGCGAGGGTGACGGTGTCGGGTCCGGCATTGGCGCTTTCCACGCAGAGGAAACCGCTCCAGTGCTCGCCGACATCGGCCATGCCGTCGGCCACCTCGGCGCCGGGATTCCACACCACCACGGTGGCGGCGGCGCGGGCGGAGACCTCGATGACCCGCCCCAGTCCCGGGTCGACCAGGCGGTAGTGGCCGCGGGCGTCCGGGTACAGCCGGTCGCAGCGGGCAGGGTCGGCCGGTAGCGTCCAATCACCGTGCTGGAAGACCTCTTTGGCGTTGTCGAACTTGTCCAGGTAGGTCAGCCCGGCGACGCCTTCGACGACGACGTCGCGTACGTCGGACACCCGGAAGTAGTTGTGCAGCGCCTCGGTGATCGTCACCGGCACCGCACCTTGGTTGCGCGTGTGCAGACCGATCTCCAACGTGGCGCCGACCCGCAGGGTCATCGTCACGCCGAGGTCGAGATGGTCGAGACCGGTCGGGGCGAGCACGAGTTCGGTCCGGCCGTCGTCGATCGCGCGTCCGGTGATCAGCTCCCAGCGCGCCGTGCGCGCGTACCCGTGCGACGGCACATCCGCCGCCTGTCCCTCGCGGGCGAAGTAGGGCCAGCACACCGGTACCCCGCCGCGCAGCGGAGTCGGTGGCGCGGCGAGCGCCGGCGAGAGCCACAGGACGTCGTCGGGTGAACCGGTCGGGACGAAGGAGACCACCTGGCCGCCGAACACGGAGATCACCGCGGTCGACGCGACGGTGTCGACGATCAGGACGTCGAGACCCCGGAACGTGCCTCGGCGCACGCCGGGGACCTCGATGCCCTCGAGCCCTGGGCCGTTGAACGCTTCGTCGGTGTCCACAGCCGAAGGTTACTCGGACCGCGGTGTCGCCGACGGTGGGATCAGCGTGTCGTGTCGTCGCCGAGGCGACCGGCGGTGGTGGTGCGGTAGCGGCGCACCAGGGGGAGCAGGCACAGCAGGAAAACGGCGGGGATCAGTGAGAATCCGAGCAGCAGACCCTCGAGCGCGGTGGCGGACTGGGTGATCGCGTGCGTCGACGAGACGAAGCCGGTCGCGGCGAGGATGAGGCTGTAGCAGAGCGGACCCAGCGCGTGGGAGCCGTTGTCCGCGGCGGTCCACAACCCCGTGAAGGCCCCGGCCTGGTCCCGGCCGGTGCGTGCGGTATCGGCGGCGATGGTGTCGGGGAGCATCGCGAACAGCGGGACCTGGGTGCCCATGGTCGCGATGCCGATCAGGGCGGCGACGACGACGGTCGGGAGCAGGCCGGACTTGACGGCGGGATAGAAGGCGGCGGCACAGGCCGCCCACGCGCAGATCATCGCCATGAACATGCGCGGCTTGCCGAAACGACGGGTGAAGCGGCCGATCAGTGGGGCCGACAGGGCGCTCGCCGCGGTGAGCACCAGGAACACGATCGCAGTCTTCGCCTGGCCGCCCAGGTAGTAGGTGGCGACATAGGGCAGGCCGGTCATCACCATGGTCTGGAAGATGACCATCAGCGCGTAGGTCGTGACCAGGACGAAGAAGGCCTTGTTGCCGCGCGCGGTCCGGAAGGACTCGCGCAGGCTGAGGCCTTGACCGCCCGAGCCGGAACCGGAGCGGATCCACCGAGTCGAACGCGCGGGCACGAGCATCGCGACGAGGAGTCCGATGCCGACGATGACCGCCATGGTCCGGTAGGAGGCCACGGTGGGATGACCGACGAGTTTGGGTGCGATCACACCGCCGATCAGGAATCCGCAGGTGAAGAACATCGACCGCCAGGTCATGATCCGGGTCCGCTCGACCGGCGAGCCGGTCATCTCGGCGGCCAGCGCGGTCTGCGGAACCTGGAACAGCAGATAGCCGGTGGACGCAAGCAGGAAGGCCGCCAGCACCCACAGCGCTCCGATCATGCCGGTGAACGGAGACGCGAATGTCAGGACGAAGAAGACGGGCAGGGTCAGCCCGCCGATCCACATCATGCGTTGGCGTCCACGTGTGCGGGCGGCTTCGCGGTCGCTGAGTGCTCCGGCCCAGGGGCTGAGCAGGGTGTCCCACAATTTCGGCAGTGCGACGACGAGCCCGGCGATCCCTGCGGCCACGCCGAGGGTGTTGGTCAGGTAGATGATCAGCATCAGACCGGGTGCGGTCAGGAACGTGTTGGACGCCAGGAATCCGGTGGACCAGCCGAATAATCGGGGCCGGGACAGACTTGCCGTCTCCGTTCTCGGGGGTGTGGTGGTCGGTGCGTCGGTCAGGGACATAGGGGTAGATCCTTCCGGTGTGGTGCGGGCCGAACGGATCTCAGTGTGCGACCTGAGTCACATCGCAAACTTGACCTGAGACGACGCGTCTTTGACTTCGGAGGCCATGCGGCGCCGCACCGACCCATGCCGCGCCGGCCGGAACGAGGCGTGGTGCAGCGGCGATCAGCGGGGGGAGATCTGCTTGCGGTACGCCCGCGGACTGCTGTCGAACCACCGCCGACATGCGCGGGTGAACGCGCTCTGCTCCGAGTACCCCAGCTCGCGGGCGATGAACGTGAGACTCAGATCCGTGTCGCGGAGATAGCGTTCGGCGACGTCTCGCCGGACGTCGTCGATGAGGTCGGCATAGGTGGTGCCGTGCGCCTCCAGGCGTCGTTGGAAGGTCCGCGGGTGCATGGCGAACTGCTGGGCGACCATGTCCAGCGTCGCCCCGGTGGGAAGCAGGTGGCGGACGAGTTCGGTGGCGCGAACGGTCAGGTCCGTCTCGCGCGACGGCATGACGGTGTCGAGGTAGCGACGAATCACCTCGTTGGCGGCGCGATCGTTGCTGAGGGGACGATCGAGGTCGCCGGCGCGCAGGACCAACCCGGCACGCGGCTGTTCGAATCGCGGGGCGCAGCCGAAGTACGCGAGATAGTCCTTGCGCGGCGCGAGCGCACGATGTGTCATGTGCACCTGCAGCGGCCGGTAGTCGGGACCCAGCAGGAACCGGAACAACTTCAGTGACACGCCGAGTGCGAGCTCCAGCGTCTGGGCGTGCGGCGGGAGATGGTCGAGCAGGATGCGGAACTCGTAGAACACCCTGGCCTGATTGCCGGTCGGTCCCAGCGACACCGCGATCGCCGGTCCGTAGGCGGAGACGTACTTCGCGCCGATGGCGACGGCGTCCTCGATGTTGCGCGCCGTGCGCACCGCCACACCCAGCGGGCCGAGGATCTCGACTCCTTGTCGGCGATCCGCGAGCTGTCGGCCGAAGTCGATCGCACCGGTCACCGCCGCGGCACTCTCCACCGCCTTGATGTGGCTCAGGTAGGGGATGAACACCTCGTGGTTGCCCGCATCGCCGGGCTTCAGGCCGGCAGCGCGCAGCAACACGTCGGGATCGGCGCCGAGCTCGGCGACGTGCTCCCGATAGCCGGCCAGCACCGACCCGCGAATGACCGACACACATCCATCTTCGGAGCGCCTGTCGTGTCGGGTCAAGTTGTTGTCGCGTCAAGGCAAGTTTCCGGCTAGGCCGGTCGCGCATGATCGACGTCACACCGCATCGACCTCCCTGGAAAGGAACCCTGATGGTCCACGCCGATTACCGCACCAGCCTTCCGATTCAACAACCCCGGCCCGCGCAGCCGGCGGCCATGGACGTGCGGCACACCGAGACCCCCGCATCGCTGCAGCCGCTGCGACCGCCCGCCGGTGCGCCGAACGTGGTGATGATCCTGCTCGACGACATGGGCTTCGGCGCGTCGTCGGCGTTCGGCGGTCCGTGCCGGATGCCGGTGGCCGAGCGACTGGCCGCGGAGGGCTTGCGCTACACGCGTTTTCACACCACCGCGATGTGCTCGCCGACCCGCGCGGCGCTGCTGACGGGGCGCAACCACCACACCGCCGGCATGGGCGTGATCACCGAACTGGCGACGGCGTTCCCCGGCTACTCGTCGTCGCGGCCCGACTCGGTCGCCACTCTGCCGGAGATGTTGCGGCGCAACGGATACAGCACCGGCTGCTTCGGCAAGTACCACCAGACCCCGACCTGGGAGATGAGCCGGTCCGGCCCGTTCGACCGGTGGCCGACCGGTGAGGGCTTCGAGAAGTTCTACGGATTCATGGGCGGCGAGACCGACCAGTACGCGCCGACCCTGTTCGAGGGCACCACCCCGGTCGCCACGCCGCAGCGCGAGGGCTACCACCTCAGTGAGGACATCGCCGAGCGTGCGATCGCCGACATCCGTCAGCAGCAGGCACTCTCGCCCGACAAGCCGTTCTTCAGCTATCTGTCCTTCGGTGCCGTGCACGCCCCGCACCACGCGCCGGCGGAGTACGTCGAGTCCTACCGCGGCGACTTCGACCACGGCTGGGATGCGCAGCGTGAGCGGACCCTGTCCCGGCAGAAGGAACTCGGCATCCTGCCGGAGGAGACCGATCTCAGTGCCCGGCCCGACGAGATCGGTGCCTGGGACGAGCAGCCGGAGAACGCGCGGCGCCTCTACGCGCGGATGATGGAGGCCTACGCCGCGATGGCCACGCACACCGACGAGCAGATCGGCAAGGTCGTCGACGCGCTCGACGAGCTCGGTCAGCTCGACAACACGATGATCATCTACATCCTCGGCGACAACGGTGCGAGCGGTGAGGGCGGACCCCACGGCTGCCTCAACGAGTTCGCCACCTACAACCTCGAGCCGGCCACGGTGGAACAGATGCTCGAGCGGATCGACGAGATCGGCGGCCCGAGTCTGTTCAACCACTACCCGGTGGGCTGGGCGCATGCGATGAACACGCCGTACCAGTGGACCAAACAGATCGCCTCGCACTGGGGTGGCACCCGCAACGGGATGATCGTGCACTGGCCCGCGGGCATCGAGGCGGCCGGCGAGAACCGCCACCAGTTCACCCACGTCAACGACGTCGCGGCGACGATCCTCGAAGCCGCGGGCCTACCGGAGCCGACGACGGTCAACGGTGTGGCACAGAAGCCGTTCGAAGGTGTCTCCATGGTGTATTCGTTCGACGACGCCGACGCACCCGAACAGCACACCACGCAGTACTTCGAATTGTTCAGCAATCGCGGCATCTACCACGACGGCTGGTCGGCGTGCACGATCCACGGCATCCCATGGGTTTTCGACGGCGAGACCCCCAGCTTCGCCGACGACGACTGGGAGCTCTACGCTCCGGGCGACATCAGCCAGGCGCACAACCTGGCCTCGGCCGAGCCCGAGCGACTGCAGCAGCTCAAGGATCTCTTCCTGATCGAGGGCGCCAAGTACAACGTGTTCCCGCTCGACGACCGCAAGGTCGTCAGGCTGCATGCCCCCACCGTCGGGCGCCCGCAGCTGATGGCCGGCCGGACCACCCTGACCCTGTTCCCCGGGATGTCGCACATGAACGAGAACGTCGTGCCCGACACCAAGAACTGTTCCTGGCGGGTGGGTGTCGAGGTGGGTGTCGGCGCGTCGGACGCGGGCGCGCTGGTGACCCAGGGGAGCCGGTTCGGCGGCTGGGCGCTCTACCTGCGCGACGGCGTGCCGGCGTTCCACTACAGCTGGATCGACGTCGAGCACTACGAGATCGTCGCCGACGAACGGCTGGCCCCGGGCGATCACACCGTCGAATACGACTTCTCCTACGACGGGGGCGGCGTCGGCAAGGGCGGCATCGGCCGGCTCTTCGTCGACGGGATCTGCGTCGGTGAGACGGTGCTCGAGCACACCGTTCCGTTCCTGTACCACACCACCGACGGCCTCGACGTCGGCGCCGACAACGGGTCGCCGGTCACCGAGCACTACGGCACTCCCGGTGGGGTTTTCACCGGCACCATCCATCGTGTGGTGCTGGAGACGGACACCGACAAGGGTGACGAACCCGGTGCCGCGGAGGCCCGCCTGCGCGCGGCGCTCGCCACGCAGTGAGTCCGGCCCGGTCCGAACCGTCTGGAACAATGTCGGCAGGAGGCAGTGATGGATTCTCGGATCGGACAGCCGGGGTGCTGTGCGCCCGGGCGGTCACCTGACGACGCGCACGTGGATACCGGATCGGCTGCCACCGCAGCCGGTCCGGGCCCGGCGGACGCCTCGTGGGTAGACCTGCCGGGCGGCGAATTCCTCATGGGCACCGAGGATTCGGAAGGTTTTCCGGACGACGGTGAGGGACCGGTCCGCCCGGTGCGCGTGGACGGTTTTCGCATCGCCCCGTACGCGGTGACCAACGACGACTATGCGGCGTTCGTCGACGCGACCGGATACGTCACCGATGCCCAGCGTTACGGGTGGTCGTTCGTCTTCGCCGCGTTCCTGCCGGCCGCGCTGCGCAAGGGCGCGCCGCGACCGGATCAGGCACCGTGGTGGTGTGCCGTCGACGGCGCCTACTGGTCTGCTCCCGAGGGACCCGGCAGCACCGTCGAGGACCGGGGACGTCATCCCGTCGTCCACGTCTCCTTCAACGACGCCCAGGCGTACTGCACGTGGGCCGGCACCCGGCTGCCGACCGAGGCGGAATGGGAGTACGCGGCACGGGGCGGTCTGGCGCAGAAGCGTTTCGCGTGGGGCGACGAACTGCTGCCCGGCGGGGAACACCGGTGCAACATCTGGCAGGGCAGCTTCCCGACCAAGAACACAGCCGAGGACGGATATCGCGGCACGTGCCCGGTGGATGCCTTCGCGCCCAACGGTTTCGGCCTGTACAACGTGGCCGGCAACGTCTGGGAATGGTGTGGCGACTGGTGGGGTACCGCCCACTCGACGGACCACTGCGTCAATCCCGGCGGGCCGGCGGACGGACCCGCGCGGGTGATCCGTGGCGGCTCGTACCTGTGCCACGACTCCTACTGCAACCGCTATCGGGTCGCCGCGCGCACCGCCAACACGCCGGACAGTTCCACCGGCAACACCGGTTTCCGGTGTGCCGCCGATCCCCGCTGATCCGTCCGGCCGCCGGGTCGCGGTGGCGTCTACTCCCCGGCGAGGTCGGCCGACAGGTCGGCGACTTCGACTCCTTCCGGAATCCGCACCTCGGTGATCCGTTCGGGGACGTCGTCGAATTCCAGCCGCAGCGCCTTGCACATCGTTGCGTGCATGTCGTAGAGCGCGGTGATGTAGGTCAGCTGCAGGATCTCATCGGGGGACAGGTGATCGGTGAGGACGTCGAAGACGCCGTCGGGCACGCGTCCGCCGTCGAGGACCAGCGCGTCGGCGTAGGCGAGCACCGCACGTTCGAGCGGCGTGAACAGGTCGCTGACCTGCCAGGCCGGGATCGCGGCGATCTTCTCCTCGGGCATCCCCAACGACCGCATCTGCTTGCAGTGCTGGGAGAAGACGAACTGGCTGCCGCGTGCGAAGCCCGCGCGACCCTGTCCGAGTTCACGCAGCAGCGGGTCGATCGTCGCGTTGCGGTAGAGGGCGAAGCCGCGCACCGCGTGGCGGAAGACTTCGGGGGACTGGGCGAACACCGTCCACCAGTCGCCCGGCGTCGCGTGGATGGTGCCGTGGTCGACGGCCGGGTCCTTGTCGGGGCCGAACAACCGGTCGTAGTACCAGAGGATCTTCTCGTCGGTGACGTCGGCGCGATGGACCTCGGGCAGTCGTGGCATCAGGAGTTCACCCCCGCCTTGCGGTCGGCGGCGGTCTTCGGTTCGTGTGCCACATCTGCGTCGGTGAACTCTTTTGTCCAGCAGGCGAATTCCAACAGAACCCCGTCCGGGTCCTGGAAGTAGAAGGACCGGACGAAGGTGCCGGGATGGACGTCGCGGGACACCCCGCGCGGGCTGTCGTCGTGGTTGAGGACCATGCTGACCGGGACACCCTTGGCCTCCAGGCGTGCCCGATAGTCATCGAAGTGCTCCGGCGGAACCGCGAACGCGACGTGGTTCATCGAGCCGACCGCGCTCGCGAGCTCGCCCTCGTCCGGGCGGCCCTTGGGAGCCGCGATTCCGGGCGCGGCGTCGGGAGAATCGGCCAGCCAGAAGAAGGCGAGAGTGTTGCCGCCGCCGCAGTCGAAGAAGAAGTGCTGACCCAGGTCACCGGGCAGCTCGATCGTCTTGACCAGCGGCATGCCCAGAACCCCGGTATAGAAGTCGATGGTGCGGCGCATGTCCGAGCAGACGAGTGCGAGGTGATTGATCCCGCCCAGCTGGAATTCGGGATTGGTGGGGGCCATGGAGCGCTCCTTGTCCAGAAAGTGACTTGACTGTCATGTCAGGTTCTTGGATAGTCTTGAACGTGACCAAGGCACCTGTCAACACCCCAGCGCCCGTCGACGCGCTCTCCGCCCGTGGGCGCGCCACCCGGGACGCCCTCCTCGACGCCGCCCAGCGGGTCTTCGAGACCGTCGGGTTCCTCGATGCCCGGGTGGAGCAGATCGCCGGCGAGGCGGGCGTCGCCTACGGAACGTTCTATCGATATTTCGAGTCCAAGGAAGACGTTTTCCGGGAATTGAGCACCCGACTGTTCACCGAGGTGCACAGTCGTGAGCCGTGGGCGACGGACCTGTCGCCGGCACAACGACTCGTCGCGTCCAACCGCGCCTACTACCAGGCATATCGACGGAACGCGAAGATGATGGCCATCGTCGAACAGGTGGCGACGTTCAACGAGGAATTCCGCACGCTGCGCCACGATCACCGGTCACAGTTGATCGAACGCACCGCGGGAGCGATCCGCCATTGGCAGGAGCAGGGTCTGGGGGTCCGCCAGACGCTGGACCCGGTGATGGCGGCGCGCGCGATGGCCGCGATGGTCGACCACACCCTCTACCTCTGGCTGGTGCAGGGTGACACCGCCGACGAGGAGGCACTGCTGGACACGCTCGACCAGATGTGTCTGGGCGCACTGGGACTCACGGAGGACGCGCAGTGACCACGACGCTCGCCGACCGCTTCTTCGCCGCGATCGAGGCCGGTGACACGGAGGCCCTGCGCCGGCTCTATGCGCCCGATGCGGTCATCTGGCACAACGACGACGGCGTCGAACAATCCGTCGACGACAACCTCCGCGTGTTGCGCTGGCTGTCGCGAACCGTGCAGGGTTTGTCCTACAACGACATTCGACGCATCACCCACGATGACGGGTTCATCCAGCAGCACGTGCTCACCGGCGAGATCGACGGCGTGGGACCGGTTGCGGCCGGCGGCGCTGTTCGTCACCGTCGCCGACGACAGAATCGTCCGGATCGACGAGTACGTCGACTCCGCCGGCATACGACCATTTCACGAAGCCGCCGCCCGACACCGAAAGGGGCAAGGATGACCCTGCCCGATACCACCCTGCCCAATCCCACGTTGTCCGCCACCTCGCTGCCCGCCACCTCGCTGCCCGCCACCACCCTGCCCGCCGCCGACCTGGCCGACCTCTGCGCGCGGATGCGCGCGTTCATCGACGACGAGGTCATCCCGCGTGAGTCCGAACTGACGACCGGGGGTGCGGGAGCGGCGAAGACGCTCGACGAACTGCGTTCGCGGGCGAAGGAACTCGGCCTGTGGGCGCTCGGCCATCCGGCCGATGTCGGTGGTGGTGGACTGGCATTCATGGACTTCGTCCACCTCAACGAGATCATCGGTCGGTCCGAATACGGGCAACTCGCCGTCGGATCGGTCACCATGCAGGACACGATCATGCTGCACAAGCACGGCACCGAGGAGCAGAAGCGGCGGTGGATCACCGGGATGGTCGCCGGCGACATCCTGCCGTCGGTCGGACTGACCGAACGCGAGGTCGCCGGCTCGGACCCGACGCTGATCGCGACCCGCGCCGAACTCGACGGCGACGTGTGGGTCATCAACGGCCACAAGTGGTTCACCACCGGGGCGAACCAGGCGGCGTATTGCACCGTGTTCGCCCGCACCGAAGACGATTCGGTACCACGGCATTCCGCCATCAGCTCGATCATCGTGCCCACCGACACACCGGGTTTCGAGATCGTCCGGTCCATCCCGACGATGGGTCACGACCCGAGCGACCACTTCGAGGTGCGGCTGACCGACGTGCGGGTGCCGGCAGAGAATCTGCTCGGCGAGCGCGGCAAGGGCTTCGTCATCGCACAGGACCGGCTCGGACCCGGCCGGATCTTCCACTGCATGCGGTGGCTCGGCCAGGCGCAGCGTGCGTACGAATTGATGTGTGAGCGGGCCAACTCCCGCTTCGTGCACGGATCGCTGCTCGCCGACAAGGGGGAGGTGCACCGCTACATCGCCGAGTCCGCCGCCGAGATCCACGCCGCCCGGCTGATGACGCTGGACGCCGCACGGGTGATGGACACCGGCGACGACGCGCGCGTGCAGATCGGGCTGATCAAGTTCTGGGGAGCGCGCATGTTGCACAACGTGATCGATCGCGCGATCCAGGTGCACGGTGCGCTGGGACTGACCGCCGACACCCCGCTCGAGGGGATGTACCGGCACGCCCGCTATGCGCGCATCTACGACGGGCCCGACGAGGTGCATCGGATGTCGACGGCCCGGCGGTTGTTGCGTAACCCGGAGGCGGCACCATGGCGAAATTCCTAGGCACCCGCCGGCATCCACGCGAACGCCTGCGCGCGCTGCTCGGTACGGGTGAGCCGCTGCTCGCGCCCGGGGCGTTCGACGGGCTGTCCGCGCGGCTCGCCGAACAGGCCGGCTTCGAGGCCGTGTACATGACCGGATTCGGCGTCGCCGCAAGCCTGTTGGGGAGACCGGATGTCGGGCTCGTCACCGGTTCGGAGATGGCCGAGGCCGCGCGCCGAATCGCCGCGGGCGTGGACCTGCCGGTGATCGCCGACGCCGACACCGGATATGGCAACCCGCTCAACGTGATCCGCACCGTCCACGACTACGAGGCGGCCGGCATCGCGGCCATCCAGCTCGAGGATCAGGTCGCGCCGAAGAAGTGCGGGCACATGGCGGGCAAGGAGGTGGTGGCTCCCGGCGAGATGATCGCCAAGATCGAGGCCGCGGCCGCCGCACGCTCCGACCCCGACCTGCTCATCATCGCCCGGACCGACGCCATCGCCGTGCACGGTATCGACGACGCGATCGAACGCGCCCACCGCTACGCCGGGGCCGGCGCCGATCTGCTGTTCGTCGAGGCGCCGACCACCGTCGAGCAGGTTCGTCAGGTGGCCTCCGAGTTGCGCGGGCATCGTCTCGTCTACAACTGGGTCGAGGGCGGCCGGTCGCCGGAGCTGAGTCGAGAAGAGTTGGCGGATCTCGGATTTGCCCTCATCCTGTTCCCGATCGGTGGTTTGCTCGCGGCCGCGCGGGCGATGAGCGACTTCTACGCACAGGTGCGGCTCGACGGCACCCCGGCGGCCGCACTCGGCGATCTGCCGGCGTTCGACGAGTTCACCGGGATGATGGGTCTGGACGAGATCGTACGGCTCTCAGAGCGTTTCGGCCCACACTGAGTCCCGGCGCCGGGCCGCCTGCCGGGCCGTGCCCGGCCCGGCAGGCAACCGGTGCCCGTCCGTTCACTATGGAGTTCTCAAAGGTCGTGCGCGGTCCCGGTGGTGCCGGGTGCGCGGAATGTGCTGCGCTGAAATGTGCTGCGCTGAAATGTGCTGCGCTGAAATGTCCTGCGCTCATTACTCCCTGAGCCGGCCCGCAGCGCCGGCTCGGGACCGTGTCGGGGGGTCGACGGGCGGGCTGCGATCGCGTGCCGGTTGCCGCATCAGGCGACCCGGTCCTCGAGGGTCATGGTGCGTCTGTTGTAGGCGGGTAACGGTTTTCGGGACGGGTCAACCGACGCGGGTGGCACCAACCAGGGGTGTCGATCGGCGCCCATGATGATCTCCCACTCCGAGGAGTGAACCTGGGTGTGGCAGGACGCGCACAGCAGGCACCCGTTGTCCAGGTCGGTGGGGCCGCCCTCGCTCCAGTACGTGATGTGGTGGCACCGCCCGAGCCACGCGGGCGCGCCGCACTTGATGCAGCACTGGTCGCGGATGATGATCGCTTTGCGCAGGTGGGCGGGGAACAGTCGCTTCTTGGTGCCCATCTGCAGGGGCACGGTTTCCCCGTCGATGATGACCTCGGTGACCGCGGAATCGCACGCCAGCAGCCTCGCCGTGGCTTGGGTGAGCGGGCTGGTCCACTGCAGGGTCGCCGCGCCGGGGCATCGGAGGGGATGGTCAGGTTGAGTTCGATGTTCGGGGTCGGGATGAACGGAGTGGTGTTGTCCGCCGCGGCGTCGAGCACCGCGTCGAGCGCATCCGCGCGTTGCTGCCCCGGCGAGCGCATATCCGTCGACCCGTCGGGTTCCGGACGTGGTGTGGCGAGCGAGTCGATTGCCGTCTTGAGCTTCTGACCGGTAACGATGTCCAGGTCGCCGCGCACCGCCACGCGGCCGTCAGGCGTCTCCGAGATGGTGAAGTCGTTGATGCTGCGATCCTCGCCGGCGGGTAGCCCACCGGTCTCGGCTGCGTAGTGGTTGCCCAACTTCCGCGCCTTCTCCGCGATCTGCTTCGGGGTTGCTCCCGACATCGCCTGCGCGATCAGCGTCAGCTCCACTTCGTGGCGTTCCTCGTCGCACAGTCCATCGAGCGCCCGCCGCGCGACGTGCGTGAGTCCCTGCACGATCGCGTCGATGTGTTCGGCCGGGAATACTCCGTCGGATGCGTACCCGGGCAGCAACCGCATCGAGGGCGTCGCTCTCCCGATGCGCAGCAGCCGATCGGCGACCGACGGCGCCAATCCCATGGTGATCAACAGCGCCTTGGTTTTTCCGCCGTTGGCCTGGGCCACCCCCAACCGATTCATCTCGGCGGCACACACCGCCAGGAGGTGTGCGACGGTGTTGGCCGCCGAGATCACGATCTTGGTCGTCTCGAACGCGTCGCTGCGCGAGGGTATCGAGGCGGGGTCGAGCTCGCGGGCCGCAGTGAGGAGTGCTGCGGCCACGCAGGCCTGGGTGGTGGCGGATGCGGGAGTGGGGATGGTGGCGGGCATGTCTCCAAGTGTACTCGCACAAATGTTCGAGTCAAGTGCTCGAACAACTGGATTCAGCTGTGCTACAACACTATTCGATGCCCTTCGGCTGGCGAAACCTCAAGTCTATCGCCTGCCACCGACAGTCCGGCTTGGCGCCCGATGGGTTCCTCAGACCGGCTGGGTGAGACGACTCCGCAGGTCCTTCTTGAGGATCTTGCCGGTGACGTTCTTGGGCAGCGCGTCGACGAACTCCACCCGCCGGGGTACCTGATAGCCGGCCAGATGCTCCCGGCACGTCGCGACGATCCCGGTCGCCACCTCGTCGGGATCCGCGCTCACGTCGGGCCGCAGAACGACCACGGCACAGACGACTTCACCCCAGGTGTCGTCGGGAACGCCGACCGCGGCGGCCTCGGCCACGGCCGGATGGCGATAGAGCGCCTGCTCGACGGCCAGCGACGCGACATTCTCGCCGCCGCTGATGATCATGTCCTTCTTGCGGTCGACGATGTAGACGAAACCCTCGTCGTCCTGCCGGGCGAGATCCCCGGTGCGCAGCCATCCGTCGGTGAAGGTGTTCTCGGTGGACTCGGGGTCCTGCCAGTAGCCCGACATGATCTGGTCGCCACGCAATGCCATCTCGCCGATCTCACCCGTTGCCACGTCACGCATCTCGTCGTCGACGATGCGAACGTCGGCCAGTCGCATGGGCTTTCCGGCCGCGGCGAGCAGATGCGATTCGCCGGCGGCGGCGCGACGATGGGTTGCCTCGTCGAAATGCAGGACGTTCCCACCGGTTTCGGTCATCCCCATGCCTTGGTAGAAGTCGACGCCGAGACGTTCGAGCCCTTCGCGGAGCACGGCCGCCGGAATCGCCGACGATCCGTAGCCAATGGCCTGCAACGTGCTCAGGTCGTGGTCGTCGAGCGTCGGGTCCTTGAGCAGGAAGTTGATCATCGTCGGGGCGAGACCCGTTTGCGTCACCTGCCATTCGGCGACGAGGCGGAAGAATGTCGCGTTGTCGTAGGTGCGCAGGATGCCGACCGTGGAACCCATCAGATGGTTGACGAGGTTCACGTACCCGCCGACGTGGCACAGCGGGAAGCAGAACAGGAACACCGTCTCCTCGGTGATGTTCCACTCCATTGCCGACGAGGTGACCCCGGCGACGAGATTGCGATGCGAGAGCATGACGCCCTTGGGCATTCCGGTGGTGCCGCTGGTGTAGACGAGCCACGCGAGATCGTCGGCATCGGGACGGGTCGCCGGCTCGTCAGCGGAAGCACGACCGACGAACTCGGCCCACGACGTTGCCGGGTCCTCACCGTCGATGACGACGATCTCGTGCACCGTGGTCAGTCGGTCGCGGATCTCCTCGACCACACCCGACAGTTCCTTCGAGACGATCAGGACCGACGCGCCGGAATGCTCGACGAGTCCGGCGATCTGATCGGGGTGAAGCCGAAAGTTGAGGATGGTCAACGCCATTCCGGCCATCGGGATGCCGTAGTAGCAGTCGAAGTACTCGGTGCAGTTCGTGGAGAGTACCGCCACCCGATCGCCGGGCGAGGCGACGCCCAGCAGGGCGTTGGCCAGCCGGCGGCTCCGGTCGCGCAACTGCGCGTAGGTGATCGTCTGATCCTCGAAGCGCACGGCGATCCGATCGGGATGCTTGCGTGCGCCGTATTCGACGATGTCGCTGACCAGCATTCAGACCACCGCCGCCCGTGACTGGTTGTTCAGCACCAGGCCGGGACGCGGCCATTCGAATCGCAGGAGCTTGCCGGTGCTCGAGGCGGTCACGTAGGCGGTGCGCATGTCCTCGCCGCCCCAGCAGATGTTGGTGATGCCCGGGTCTCCGTCGGTGTCGATCTCGACGAACTCGACCAGCTCGCCCTCGGGACTGATCACGCAGATGCCCGGGGTGGCCAGCGAGGCGACGCACACATTGCCTCCGGCCTCCACGCCCAGAGAATCCAGGTAGCGGAAATCGCCTGACCCCCAGAGGAAGTTGGCGTCACCGGACCCGGCGAGGGTGCGGCCGCCGACGATCTGGCCGGGGGCGACGACATCCCACCACCACACGCGTGCGGTGTAGGTCTCGCTGACGTACAGCCGCGTTCCGTCGGGGGAGAGGCCGATGCCGTTGGGGGCGTTCATGTCTCCGGCAACCTGGGTGATCGACGACCCGTCGGCGGCGCAGTAGAAGATGCGGCCGCGGTCGGCGACGGCGCTGTCGCTCTTGCCGTGGTCGGTGATGTAGCAGCCGCCATGGGTGTCGAACACGATGTCGTTCGGGCCGCGCAGTGGGCTGCCGTCGCAGTGGGTGTAGAGCGTCTCGACCTCGCCCGTCGTCAGGTGCACCGCCTGCAGACTGCCGGTGGTGTAGTCCTCCGGCGTGCCCCCGGCGAAGGCATACGGTCCGACCTCGAAGCGGTTGAGACCGCCGCTGTTGGCGACGTAGGCGCGGCCGTCGGGCCCGATGGCCGCACCGTTGGGTCCGCCGCCGAGTTCGGCGACCACCGACCGGGTGCCGTCGGCGGCGACGCGGGTCAGGGCCTTGCGATGGATCTCGACCACCAGGACGTCTCCGTCGGGCAGGGCGATCGGTCCCTCGGGGAACAGCAGTCCGGTGGTGACGACGTCAAACTTCAAAGGGCTCACGGATGTCGCTTTCTGTGACGTGACAGTCATGTCATGTTTGGCCTATGCATTGTGACCTGCCGCACTGGCCGGTGTCAACGGTCGGGGCACAGAAAAGCCGCCGGCCCCGACATGCGGGACGGGCGGCTGCCGGTCACGGGAAAGGTGTTGTGGTGATGGGGTTTAAGGGCCGTAGACCCAACGTCGGTTGACGCAGACAACCGCCTTGCCGCGCGGGGTCTTGGCCACGGGGTACTGGTTGTTGCAGTGGCTGCCGAGCGTGCGGACGGTCGGATCGACCCGCGCAGTGCGCACCCACTTGAAGCCGCCGTGCGCACCCATCCACGCGCAGACCGTCGGCTGGTGCCGGGCCGTATAGCGAAGGTCGTTGGCCTGCGCTTTGGTGCACGTGGTGCCGATGATCGGAGCGGCGTCCGCACCCGCCGGCGCGAGTGTGACGAGAGTACCCGCGACGGCCAATGCGCCGAGGCCGACGGCGATGCGCGTTGTCATGCCGGAAGTGTAGTGGCGTGCGAGACGTCCGCGGCTCTCCGACATCGCCATGTCGAGAAATTCACCGAGACGACGGCAGCCGCCTCCGGGCGGGAAGCGGCTGCGGGCTGTCGGGGAGGGTGTCGGGATCTACGGATTGGTGACCCAGCGTCCGTCAGCGCAGAGCAGTGCCTTGCCGGTCGGCGAGCCGGCGACCGCGTAGGCGCCCGAGCACCCCGTGCCCGCATGTCGGGTGACCGGATCGACGGCGCCGGTGCGCACCCAACTGATGTCGCGGCCGGTGTTGGCGCACACGGTGGGCTGCTTGGCCGTCGTGTATCGCAGGTTGCCGATCTCCCCGGCACCGCAGGCGTGTCCGATCGCGGGGGTGGTGGTGGCGTGTGCGGTGGCCGGGGCCAACGCGACGATGGCGCCGGCGGCCGCGAGTGCCGAGAGTCCGGCGGTGATTCTGATGCTCATGACGCGGGAGTCTATCGGCGCCGCTGTCCGTGACATTTCCGTGTCATCCGCCTGACCGACAACAGGTTTCGGGTGCGAGTGGCCTCGGGGGGGGGAGGCCAGGGTCGACGTGGCCTCAGACGAGGACGAGGCGACGCGACTCGACGCGTGCGATCGCGGCGAGCAGCTGCGCCTCGCGGTCGACGACGTCGTCGACGTGACGCGTGATCGGCAGCAACTCGGTGACGACGTCGGTGCCGCTGACCGTGAATCCGTTGGTCTTGACCCATTCGAGGGTGAACTGGAGGGCATCGCGGTCAGCAGTCATGACAGGTCCTGGAGTGTGAACTGGGGTGGGCGTTACAGCATTTCAGACCCGACTGCGGGCAGCGGGTCTGAAATCAGTGCGCGATACTGGGATTGAACCAGTGACCTCTTCCGTGTCAGGGAAGCGCTCTCCCGCTGAGCTAATCGCGCGGGCTTATTAAGTTGGTGCTCATGGAGGCGGCGACGGGAATCGAACCCGTGTGCACGGCTTTGCAGGCCGTTGCCTCACCACTCGGCCACACCGCCACTTGCGAGAGGACTCGCCTCGAGCGGATGACGGGATTCGAACCCGCGACCCTCACCTTGGCAAGGTGATGCGCTACCAGCTGCGCTACATCCGCGTGGTCGGGAGCGATCTTGTGGACCGTTGTGCTCTCGACGCGATGAGGAACATTATCGGAACATTTCACGCGGACCAAATCGCCTGGTCAGAGAGTTGCGGATCGGGCCCGGGGGCGGATTTTGGGAACTGCGCCGAGAACGTGTAATCTTCTGCCTCGTGCACCGGCGCCGAACGCGCCGCGCGCGGTCCCGTGGCTCAGTGGAAGAGCGTCCCGTTCACACCGGGGAGGTCGCTGGTTCGATCCCAGCCGGGACCACCAGGTCAAGGCGATAATTAGCCAGTCCGGGCAATAACCGGGCAATATCGAGGGGAGTGGCGACCCGTGCGGAGCGGATGGCACCCCGGCGAAGGGGTTTGAATGGCCGATCCGGAAAACCGCACCCTGTCCGGCCCCGAGCACCAGCTGGTCCGGCTCCCCGTCGTCGAGGCATTGGTGAAGGCCGGGTGGGACCGCAACCAGCTTCAGTGGGCCCCGGAGTGGCGTGTCCCGAAGTCGCCTCACGATGCCGCGAGTCGTGAGGGCGGAAAGTCGTTCTCGGCGTGGCCCGTGGACCTGGCTCTGTTCGAAGACGCCAGTACGGTCGGGTCGTGGGAGCACGTTGTCGTGCTCTTCGAGTTCAAGGCCCCCGACCTGAACGCCGGAATCTCTCAGCTTGAGGTCTACCTCACGCGAGAGCCACGTGCTCGCATGGGCTTCTGGACGAACGGATCTGAGGACGTCCGCGTCTACAAGCTTGCTGATGGCGGCTTTCTCCATCAGCGCGGTCGTGGCATCCCGCGACCTGGTGATGACCTTACTAAGGCGTCGAAGGAACCGTTGACCTTCGCGGACCTGAAGGTGCCGAAGAGCGGACAGCTCCGTTCGGTCTTCAGGCGGTTGTTGGACGTCGTGGTCGCCCGCGACAGTAAGGCGACGAGGTCTGAAACTCAGTTGGATCAGCTCTGCAACCTGCTGCTTCTCAAACTGGAGTCGGACACCAACGGAGAGTACGACCCAACAAACGACCTGGTCTTCCAGCTGAGTGAGGCTGGCGAGAGCTACACTGCGCGCAAGATGCGGGTGGAGTTTCAGACGCTGCGTAACCTTCGGCCAGAGGTCTTCGCCGAGAATGAGAAAACCGACCTGTTGCTCGACGATCACACGATTGCGGAGGTCGTCTACGAGCTTTCGAGTTACAACCTGTTGGCGGTTGGGGCCGAAGCCATTTCGTCCGCCTTCCAGGTCTTCCGCAGAGCCAACTTGAAGGCCGGTGAGGGGCAGTACTTCACACCTGAGCGGGTGATCTCTGCTGCCATCGAGATCTTGGATATTCGCCCACAGGACAAGATTATTGACCCGGCGTGTGGGACAGGCGGCTTTCTAGTGCAAGCATTTCTCAGCGTCCTTTCCCACGGCACCGGGAAACGGGCCGAGGCTCAGGCGCGGACGTGGGCACACCGCCAAGTATTTGGAGTTGATAAGGACGCGATCAACGTCAAGCTGACTCGTGCCATCATGGTGAGCCTCGGCGACGGATCAGTCAATATTCACTCGGGAGACTCGATCCGCGAGCACAGGTGGAAGATCGACTACCCCTATCTCGAAGGTCCGCTGACTGACGGATCGTTCACGGTGGTCGTGACAAATCCCCCGTTCGGCAAGAACCTGAAGGTAAGTGCGTCAGATTCGAGGGCCAACCAGTACTCCATTGCAAAGCAGTCCAAGGGCACCTACGTCGATCTGGAGATCGGCCTCATTTTCCTTGAGCGTGCGCATCGACTGCTCATGAAGGGCGGACGCCTGGGGATTATCCTGCCCGAAACGTACTTCTTTTCATCAACGTACTCGTGGCTTCCGGATTGGCTTGAACCGCGATTCAAACTGCGCGGCGTCTTCAATATTCCAATGGAAGCATTTCAAGGATTCTGTCGCGCAAAGACCAACTTCTACGTGTTTGAAAAGCGGTGATCGGACAATGGTTCACAAGCCGAAGTGGTTTACAGACGGGCAGGTCTACGTTTCTTACGCCCCGACTGTAGGGATCAACAAGGACGGTGAGGAGCTGTATGTTGTCGACCGCGATTCGGGCCTTCGGACCACGGCGATTGACGATCAGCTCGCAGTCGACGTTGCTAGTCTGCGGACCGGCAAGGCCACGACTACTGCTCGATGGGTCGAAGTCGGCGATCTGACACCGCGCCTGATGGCGGTCCCGGCCTACTTCGATGCTCGCCCCCTCAGTGATTTTTCCGCATTGATGCAGAGCTCTGAAATGGGAGGATACGGGAGTACATCTCTTGGGGCGCTGATTGATGACGGCCGGATCGAAGCCCTCGCTGGCCACGGCAGCCCCTCGGCCGATCTGCGACTCGGCGACGTTCCCTATATCAAGGTCTCGGACATTCGAGCCGGCCAGATCAACATCAACCCCACCAACCGAGTGAGCAGAGTTGTTGCTGAGAGATTCTGGAAAGGAAAAGAGTCCGGGATTCGCGCATGGGACCTCGTCACTCCCATTCGAACAAGCAAGAACATCGGTGATTTCGCGGTCATCATGCCCGGCCAGGAGCAAATGGTCTTGACGAAAGAGGTTCTGATCCTTAGGGCCTCGGAGTTGGCCTCGTTTGACAATTTCTACCTACTTTGGGCCATGACCCTGAAAGCGGTGCGCCGCCAGTGGGATCGAGTCGTCTTTATGCAGACCAATCGAGAAGACGTAGGCAAACGGTACCGGGAGATTATGATCCCAATTCCGCCCAACCGTCGGATTGCAAATAAGGCCGCCGAACCATTTCGGAGCTACTACGAAGGGATGGACAGGCTCCGGACAAATCTGGTTACGTACCTGGAATCCGACGAGAAGCACCACATCTTCATATCAACCGTCGAGGCTGCGGAGGAAGATCAGGAACTCACCGGCGAATGACGCAGCCTCCTCTACGCGCCGACGGCGGGACGGCCCGATTCGGTGTCGTACCAGCGAATGAAGTTCTCGACCGAGCGCCAACCCCGCGTGACCCGGTCATGGAGCGCGCGCTGATCATGGCCTGGTACCCAACGTCGACCAGGTGGTAACTCGGTTTCGCAGCCGCACAGGCAAATTGAGTCAGCGACGTCGTCAACTATGTACCGGACTGGATTCCGGAACGGCTCGATAGTGGTGTTGATGAGTCGGTCGTAGTCGGGATTGCCCGGGGCCAGGATGCGACCAGCGACCGCTTGTTTCACACCGCCTTTGTGTAGAGGAATGTCCTCTATGGCGTCGATCTCAGCGACGATCCGAATCTGATGTCCGACGCTCATCGTCGCGATTCGCTCTCGATGACCACGTGGTCCGATGTTGTAGACACCACGGTTTTGCTCGAAGTTCACGGCATCGCTTGCGTGCGGGTCGTAGCCAGCCCAGTCTCGATTCCAGATGGAGGGGTCGGCGCCGACAGTGGTTGCAGGCCCTACCAGAAATCGTTCGCGCAGATTCAGATTCAGCATGATGCGGTTCCCTTCGTTCGTGGATACGATCTGAGACTACATCTATTACTAGGGCCAAGGCAATAGGTATAAGTTATTCCGGTGTCCAAGCAGTCAGCTTTGTAACCTGACTTGGCTCAATTTAGTGTCCACCGCGGATTTCGATGAGCGCTTTTTGCAGGTCGTCGGGGATTGGGTCGGCGGCGTTGATGGTGTGCTCGCCGGCCTGGATGGTGATCGCGCGGTATCGGCGGGCGGTGGTGACAAATTTCTTGATCGACCAGCCAGAGCGGGCCTCGATGACTCGGGTGATCGCCAGGGCCGCGAACACGATCGACAGGTGCGCATCGATGGAATCGCGTAGCCGGTGGTAGATGGGGCGGGCGGCCAGATCGTGTTTCGACATCCGGAAGCTCTTTTCGATCTTCCACAGGTTGTGGTAGGTGCCGATCACGAAATCTGCTGTCGGAGAACTGATATTGGTGGCGTATGCCTTCCAGCCGGCCAAGGTGCGGGCACGGGTCTCCAAATCGCGGTTGACCGTCTTGTCGGCGCCCTTGAGCGTGACGAACCGGTTACGTTTGACCGGAATCTTTCCGGCCACAGCCTTTTCGGCTTTGGCGATCTGTTCATCGATACCGCGGATCGACCGGCGCGCCCGGTCGGCCTTGTACTGGTAGTACACCACCTGATTGCGGCGATACCGTGTTTTGGAGGTCGCCGGCCACGGCTGGGTCAGCACCAGCCCGTCCGGCGGTGTCTGATTGGGATTATCGGTGTGCCACTTACTGATCACGTACGGGATCGTCGGGATCCTCTCGCCCAGGATGAACGACAACCCAGCCACCTCGATGGCCTCCTTGTTGGCCGCCGAGATCATCCCGGCATCCGCGACCACGGTGACGTCCTCAAGGTCGTAGGCGGCCATGAATGCCCGCAGGGTGGGCATCATCGTGGCTGTTTCGGCTCGGTTGCCCTCGAACGCCTGAATCATCAGCGGGAACCCCGACGCGTCGGTCAACAACCCCACGGTGATCTGCGGTTCGAGCCGGCGTTCTTTGGAGAATCCGGGCTCGCGGAACCCGTCGGCCTTATCGGTCTCGAAATACAAGGTCGTGACGTCGTAGAGGCAGAAGGTTGCCGGTCCGACCCGGGCGTGATCGGCGCACGCCGCCGCGAGGTCGCGGCGAAACTGCGCGGCCGCGTACGTCGGCAGACGACGCTTGATCGTCGCATACGACATCGGCTCGACACCGACCTCGTTCAACACCCGCAGGGAGTCGAGTTTGCTGGTGGGTTCGATGATCCTGGCGACCACGAGATCACGAAAAACACTGTCCCCGTTGGACTTCTCCGCGAAACCGAGACTGTCGTAAACCTCAGTGAGGGTGTCCCAGAGCACCGCCATACGCGAGGACGTGATCGGCAACGCTCCCGGCCCGGCCATCAACCCCAGATCCAGTTGCTGCTGGCCGGCCTGCAACCGCTCGGTCGCCGCCGCATTCAGCGCTGCGAGCTCCTGGTCGTTGTGGGCCGAACCGATGTGCTCGATCGTGCGCGATCCGCGGCGGTTGGAGTGCACGATCTGGACCGCCGTCGCCCCCGATTTCGTCTTCACCGTGCGCACAAATGCCACGCCCGCCAGCCTACGAGGCGCCGGTTAGTGTCCACCCCGCGACCCACACCCCAGATCAGACCCCATCCGAACCCGAAAATCCGGGAAAATGAGCCAAGTCAGGAGGCGCCGGTTAGTGTCCACCCCGCGACCCACACCCCAGATCAGACCCCATCCGAACCCGAAAATCCGGGAAAATGAGCCAAGTCAGGTATAAGTTATTCCGGTGTCCAAGCAGTCAGCTTTGTAACCGTCTGCGGCAGCGGGCGACGACGCTGAACGAGCCGGGCGCACTGCAGGGACCGGATCACCGCCAGGGCGTGGTGGCGACCGTCGAGGTCGTCGCGGAGGAGCTGCAGGCGGCGTCCACGTCGGCCTGGTCGCGCTGTGGTGATGGGGCCGGGTTCCGGTGGCCCGCAGCCAATCCCGGTTCCCGGCCCATCGGTGGGCGGCGGACGATAGACGCGCACCCCGGGGTGGGTGGTTCAGAGGATGGAGGTGATCGTGGCGGCTCCGATGGTGCGTCGCTGGGCCAGGTCCGTCAGGACACTGCCCGATAGCCCGAACGCAGCTCGGCGACGTACCGATCTCCCGCCGGTCCCGGCGGGACCCGCAGCGCCTTGATGACGTCGCCCTCGCCCACCTCGCCATGCACGTAGAGCGACCGTGCGAGCGTCGTCACCGCTGGCCAGCAACGGTCGACGAGTCCGCGCGCATGGTCGAGATCGAACGTGCCCGCAGAGGCGACTATCGCCCGGTCCTCGCGGTGTGTATCGAGACGCGCGCTCACCTGGTAGGCGGATGGGCGGCAGCCGAGGGTCCACCGCAGTTCGGCGACGGTACCGGCGTAGGCCACCAACGGGGGTGTCCCGCCGGGGTGACGGGCGAACTCGCACGCTCCCGCGTGGCGCGGGTTGTTGGGAAACAGGCGGACCCGCTCGACGTCGAGACCGCACACGAAACCGGCTATGGCATGGGCGCTTTCGTGAAGTGCAGCGGCGAGCATCCGGCGTTCGGTCGGGGTGACGTCGGCGCGGGTGAGGCGGGCGCGGGTCTGGTTACTGGCCACCGGATACCTCCTGGCGATGGGACTCGATGAAGTACGACGACCGGCGTTCGTGGCGCGTCGGCCCACGGTCGAGGCCGATCCGCGAGTTCATGCAGGCATCGCAGGTGAACCCGTGTACGGTGCCCCGGTACCGAATCGTTGGCTTTCCGCACCCCGAGCAGGCGTGCAGGTAATCCGCGGTCACGACACACTCCCCTCGCCTACGGTCGTCGCTCCGACACCCAGCTCCACCAGCGTCTGCCGGGCCGACTGTGCGGCATCGGGTCCGGTGGTGCCGTCGGCGTCGGGGGTGATCGAGCGCCAGTACTCCGATTTGTCGACACGACGGGACAGGTCGAGGGCGGCGCGATCCAGTTCGCGGAGTGCGTCGATCAGGAGATCGCTGGCCGTGGGTTCACCGCGTCGAGCAGCGTTCTGGTGACCGAGCAGCCGCGCCAGCGCTTCGGTGTGCGGCTGCGCGATCTCGACGAGGGCTGCTACCCAGGTACCGTCGGCGAGCGCCTCGGGCGAGATCGTCGGGACCGCAGAGGTGTTCACCGTGCGCAGTGCCTCGCGGGCGCGCGCCCGGTCCACGGAGTCGAGGCTACGCAGGCGGGTGTCGGCGACCAGCTCGGCGACGGTTCCGCACAGCCCGCCCACGGCCTCGGTGACGGCTTCGGCGTGCGCGCCGAACACAATCGGGCGCGGCTGGGCGGCGACGCGCTGGGCGAGGGGGCCGACGATGGCGTCGATCTCGGCGGCGAAGTCGAAGTCGGCGTCGTAGACCGTGGTGAGCCACCGCCGTCGGCGCTCGCGCTTGGTCGTCTGGTCGAACACCGGCGTCGGTCCGACCGGCCACTGGGGGCGGGGCTTGAGGTATCCGCTGGCCATGATGTGTGTCTCCTAATTCCGTTGTGCGGTAATGGCTGTGGGTGCTGATGGACTGAGCACGGCCCGCGCCCGTTCGAGGTCCAGGTCGAGGACGTGGCGGGTGAGTTCGGCGAGGCCGGTGGTGTCGAGGCGGACCTCGGCGAACGCGCGCCCGGTGAGCTGGCCGAGGACGTGGAAGGCTTCGAGGTCGGGAGCCGGTGTGCTCCTGCGGGGGATCACGGTGGTGGTCACAGCATCACGACGGTGCGGGGTTCGCCGCGCCGGTCGCACGCGGCGTTGGCGAGCCGGGTCACCTCGTCGGCGAGGCCGACCCACGGCGTGCCCTTGATCTGGACGATGACGAGATCGCCGCGCCGCCACAGCCGGTGCTGTGCCTCGTGCGCCTGCCAGAACCCGCAGCCCTCGGGCAGGCGGGTGCGAATCTTGCTCCACCGCACCAGATCGCCATCTGCGGGCGCAAGGTCGGCGACGGCGGCCAGGATGGCGGACTCGATCTCGTGGTCGGTGTGGGGGCGGCGGGCGGTCCGCGTCGGCGTGGTGGCCGTGGTGCTGGTCATGGTGGGTCTCCTCGGTGTGGCGCGGTCGATAGACCGGCGGGTGGGTCGAACTGCATGTCGTCGATCCGGTGCTGCTGCCGTGGCGTCGAGGCCCGCCGGGGCGGCAGGGTGGTGGTCAGGTGCGCATGGTGAGCGCCCCCTGGAGGATTGCCGCGTCGGCGGGGTCGAGGGCGTCGCGCTCGGCAACGATGACCCGGCGGACCCGGTGATAGGCCAGCGCGGCGCGGCATTCGGCCACACGCGGGTCGTCGTCGGCAGCGCCGCGTCCCAGGAGGGCGTTGTGCCGAGCGGCCCACTGTCGCGCGGTGAGGTCGCCCGGGGCCGGGGTCTGCGCGTCGGCGGTGGCTGCGGTCATGGGACCCATCATGCACCGAGCCGAGCGGCTCCGCAACGGCGACACTCGGCTAATTACGTTGTGCCACACCAACTGTAGTAGGTGTTGTGGATAAGACACGGCCCCCGCACCGTGGTGGTGTCGGGGGCCGTGGGGTGGAGTCAGCGACGGCGCGGAGCCTGCCGCAGATCATGGGGATGGACGGTCTCGGGAGGCGCGTCGCCGAAGCGGACGACCACGCAGTCGCGGCGGAACCGAACGATCCGGCAGGGGATGCTCACGCGCTCGCTGATGCCGACGTAGGTCGCGGGGCCGGTGCGCAGCCCCCAGTGCTCGAAGGTGGCGGTCATGCCGACACCGCCTCGGTGCTGGCGAGCATCCGGTACAGCGTCGCCTTGGACACGCCCAGGGTGTCGGCGATGATCGGTACCGGCTCACCGTTCGCGCGCATCCGCTCGGCCAGGGCGATCTGGTCGGAGTCGAGCTTGCGGGGACGGCCCAGCGGCATCCCGCGAGACCGGCGGGCTGCGCGTGCTGCGGCGCGGCGCTCACGGCCCAGCTCCAGTTCCAGCTCGGCCATCGAGGCCATGATGCCGAACACCGCGCGCCCGGTGGCGGTCGAGGAGTCGACGCCCTCACGCAGCGACCGGATGACCACGCCGGAGTCGAGCAGCTCGCGGATGGTCAGCATGACCTCGGCGGCGCTGCGGCCCAGACGATCGATGCCGACGACGACGATGGTGTCGCCGGGGCGGACGTAGGCGAGCAGGGCGGAGAGGCCGGGCCGCTGCTCCTTGGCCGAGGTGCCCGAGAGCTGATCGGAGTAGGTGCGCTCGGCGGGCACCCCGGCTGCGGCCAGCGCGTCGTGCTGCTGGTCGAGGTGCTGATGCCCGGTCGAGGTGCGGGCGTAGCCGAGGAGCTGCCCGGTCGGTGCGGGGTCCTCGTGCGTGGAAGATGAAGGGGCGCTGGGTGATTCGGTGTTCGTCATGCCAACGACGTTACTCGCAGAAGTCGCGCGTGGGTGGTTCTGATTCGCGGCAACTTCTGCGACTGGCGACGTGGGGATTCAAGCGCCGCAACGGGTCTCGGGACGGCCCTCCCGATATTTGAGAACTGCGAGACCTCGGCTACCGCTGGTCGCCCAGGTGCGGGCTGTCGGTGTTGATCTGGGTGACGGGTCGGCCACCGCCCCCGATCCGGCGGGCGAACCCGTCGGCCCGGGGCGCGTAGACCTGGCCGGTCGGCATCCGGTAGCGCGTCTGCGAGGAGGTGGTCTGGCCGACCTCCTCGATCACCTCGGCGTCGATGATCACCTCGGGGTCGTCGTCGGTGGACTCGGCTGCGGGTGATCCGTCATGTTCGGTGTTGTCCCCGTTGGTTTCTGACGGTCCGTCGGGCGTCGCCGGGGTATCGGGGTGGGCCACGCCCTGTTCGCCCGGCAGCGGGGCGCTGGGGGCCGGGAGCGAGGGGACGGGGCCGTCCCACGGCTCGGGTGCATCGGTGGCGTCGGCCCACCGCACCTCACGCATCGTCTCGGTCAGCTCGTCGGGGGTGAGGAGTTGGAGGACCTTCACGGCAACGTCGCGTTGCACAGCCCACAGCGGACCGTCCCGGTCGACGAACCCGAACGCCGAGAACACCCCATCGGTGACGAGGCGGTCCACGTCCTCGGCGGTCCGCTTCCTGGTCGCGGCGGCGTGCGCGGTGTCGAGGCTCGACGCCACGAGGTCGAGGTCGGCTGCCGGGTTGCCGTCGGCAACCTCGGCGGCAATGTCGTACGCGGCGTTGATCGCGGCCTTGCGCTGTTCGCTCATTCGGTGACGACCTCCGCGTCGAGTACGGGCTGGGGTGATGGTTGGTTCAGGGATTCGAGGGTGGCTTGCCGGGCCTGCTCGATGCGCTCGCGCGGAGTCATCACCACGGCCTCGATCCGCTCGGGGGCGTGCAGGCCGACGAGCTTGGCCAGCTCGGCGTCCTCGGCGAGCAGGGTCCGCAGCAGCGAGGACACCGACGAGAAGTCGTCGGCCTTCATCGCCGACGCGAGCGCCTTGGTTCCCATGCCCTGCCGAAACCGACGCCGCTCCAGAATCTCGGCCAGGGTCGTCGGGCCGTCCGGTATCTCGTTGCGCTTGAGGTGTCGCTGATACGCCGACTGCACCGCGCCGACGGAGCCGTAGGACTTCTCGCGCATGATGGCGCGCCAGCTCATCCCGAGCACGGCTCGCATGTAGTACACGTCCTCGGCACGCTCGCGCGACTCGGCTCGCGACATTCCCTTGGGTGGACCTGGCATGTCCGTATTTGTACCGTTCTGGGGTGCATCGACAACAGTGCCAGAACTCGGTGTTATGCGTTGGGGAACGGTCGGATTCGGTTCTCGTCGGAGGTGTCGGCGCCCGGCTCGGGGTCCGTCGATCAGCACCACCGAGGCCGCAGTCCTCGTCGTCGGGCGGCACGGTCGCCAGCGTTCACGACACACAGCTCAGCCTCCCGCGTAGACCCCCGCAATCTTGCAATCTTGCGATCTTCACTGGTCGGAGCCGATGTACCCGTGCAACCTTGGTCACCCGGCCCTGCAACCTTGCATTCTTGGTCCGAGGCGCTCGGATAAGAGAGAAGAAGGTAGTTACCTCCCTCCCCAAGAACGCGCGTGCAACCTTGCATTCTTGAAACTGCCTGTGACCAGGGAAGATCGCAAGGTTGCAAGATTGCACGGGTATACGCGAGGGGCGCACTCTTACCGGGAACCCGCCCCCGGGTAACCGTGTCGGCGATGACCTCGTGGTTCCGGCCGTCGCGTAGCTGTGTGTCCGCTTCGGCCCGGGGTACCTATGTCGTACCTGACCTCGAGGTGGGCGCCCACAACACCGACAGTGGCGGAATTGTCTATGCCCCAACGAATCTCGCGAGACCCAGAAGCTTGCCGCGACCGCCCCCATCCCGTAACGTCGTCGGCAGCGGGTCACCCGCGCCACGGGAGCACACCCCTCAGATTGGAACGAGGGAGAGGAAACACCGTGGCACCCACCACATCTGCAGGCGAGCAGTGGGAGAGCATCCAGCGCGCCGCCAAGCGCACCGGATACTCGACCTGGACGCTGCGCGAGCTGATCAGCGAGGGCAAGCTGCCCGCCTACAGGATTTCGGACAGGCCGAAGTCCCACATCAGGCTCAAGGTCTCCGACGTGGACGCGCTGTTCAGCGCCATGATCCCCGTCGAGGTCTACGGGACCAATTCCGCTGGCGCGTAATCGCTTCTGCCCGCTCTCGAATCACCCCACACCCGGCATCGAGCGGCCCTGTCAGCGAAAACAGCGAACGGGCGTCCTACCCACTGGACGCCCGTTCGCGGAATCAGATTGGACCCGAGGAATTGGCCCGCGACCATGATACCGCGAATTCCGCCGCAGAACAGCGCGCGAGGAACCTCACGAAGCTCCTCGGCGATGCCGGGCGCACAACACCGAATACGTTGGGTAACTACATCTCTGACCTCGCCGCCGAGGGCTGTGCGGTCATGTTCGCCGTGCCCGGCTCGAAGCTGCCGTGCGATGCCCGGCGGATTCCTGACCGCCGGGCCGCCGACGAGACCGCCAAGAAGGCCGCCCGCGATGCCGGGAACCCGCGCTGGGACAAGGTGAAGTCGCCGTCGGGGGTGAAGCTCGCCACCGACGACCCCGGCACCCACAACGACTACCTCGACGAGTACCGCCGCAGGCACCGCGACAAGCCGGTCAACCTTGCCCTCGCGGCGGGGCGTAGCCGCCTGCTCATCGTCGACTGCGACACCCCCGAGCAGGTGGCCGCGTTCCTCGCCGACGCTGACGCTGACCCCGACACACAGCCCACCGTCACCACCCCCGGCGCGCGGGCTGAGACCAAGCCCGGCGAGCCGGAGCGGTGGAACCACCACGGGGGCGGGCACTACTACTTCGTCGTCCCCGAGGGCGTCGAGCTGCCTGACTGCCCCGACAAGATGGCCATCGGTGACGGCGAGTCGACCTACGACGTGAAGGCGGGCGACAGCTACGCCCTCATCCCGCCCAGCCAGCGCCCCGAGGGGGACTACCGGCTCACCGGCACCGTCGAGGTCGCCCCGGGCTGGCTGCTCGACAAGATCGCCGAGTTCGGGGCCGCGCGCCGCGAACGGGCAACGAGGGTCCGCACCGACCACGACGGCGGCGCGGTGGCCGAGTGGGGGTCACAGATCACCTGGGCCGACATTCTCGGCGGCACCGACTGGATGCCGACCGGCAAGGCCGACACCTGCGGGTGCGACACCTGGACCGCCCCGGGCGTCCACGACAGCGAGAAGTCGGCGACGGCCCACGAGCCTGGCTGCGCGGTGTGGACCGTCTCACCCGACCCGCCGCTGCACATCTGGACCTCCCACAGCTTCGAGCCGTTCGAGGAGTGCGCCCGGGTCGCCGACACCGAGGGCCACTTCGTCACCCGGCTCGATGCGGTCGCAGCCGTGGACTTCGACGGCAACACCGACGCGGTGATGGCCGAGCACGGCCTGTTCGAGGAACCGGCGACGTTCACCTACGAGGACCTCGGGCTGGAGGACCCAAAAGCTAATGGAGACAACGTGAATCAGCGTAAGGGCGAGGCCACAGTCGGGCGGACGGCGCGGGTGATTCGGTCGACGCCCGCCGACCAGATCGAGGACGACGCGCCGACGTGGGCCTGGGAGTACGCCGGGGCCGGCCGGATCATGCTGGGGACCCTCGCGATCTTCGCGGGCCGCCCTGCGGTCGGGAAGTCGACGGCTGCTCGATGGTTCGCCGCCGGGTTCACCACCGGGACCCACGAGGGGTGCTTTCACGGCCAGCCCCAGACTGTCGCCTACATCGCGACCGAGGAGCCGTGGAACTACACGATCAAGCCCAGCCTCCGCGCGGCGGGTGCCGACCTGAGTCGGGTGCTGCACGTCTACGCCGAGCACGACGGCAAGGAGTCGCGGATGCTGGCCGTCGAGGACGAGCAGGCCCTGACCGAACACCTCCTTGAGGTAGGCGCGACCGTCGTGATCCTCGACCCCCTCATGGGGACCATCGCGGGCAAGACCGACATCTACCGCAACAACGAAACGCGCGAGGCGCTCGACCCCTGGAAGCGCATCGCCGAGCGGATCGACGGCGTGGTCATCGGTATCGCACACCTCACCAAGTCGCCCTCGGGTGACCCTCTGGCCGCGATTCAGGGGTCATCGGCGTTCGGTGAGGTTGCCCGCTCGGTCCTGGCCTTCGCCAAGGACGACGACAGCAACCGGGTGATGTCACAGACGAAGAACTCCGCTGGGCCGGAGGACCTGGCCCTGGAATACGCCATCGACACGCAGAATATAACCACCAGCACGGGCAAGGTGGCCGAGGTCTCGAAGTTCGCGATCACGGGATCCTCGGACCGGACCGTCGACGACATTCTGCGCGACAAGTTCCGGGGCAGGGGCGGGTCTTCGGGAGGCGCCGCCGCCGGTCAGTGGCTCGCCAAGTACCTCGCCGACGGACCTCGCTGGGCTGCGCAGGGGATCACCGACGGCGAGCGCGACGGGTTCACCAAGCACCAGTTGACCCGGGCGCGCCGCGCTTGCCAGATCGAGTCGAAGAAGGCCACGGGTACCGATGGGAAGTGGTACTGGGCGACGCCGGAGCAGATCAAGGCCGAGGAACTGCCGCCGGAGCGCGGGCCGGTAACGCTCCCCGACACCGTGCCGGTGGTGAAGCCCGATCCGTTCCCGGGTCCTGCGCGTTCGGAAGTCGACGACAAGGCCGAATGATCAGCCCAAATTGCTCAGGCGATACGGTTCGGCATGACTTCGCCTATTGCTATTCCAGTTCTGGCTGTTCGCATCGGAGACACGATCTTCAAGGATCGTGCGACTCAGCCGCTGACAGTGGACGAGATCGACTGGGTTCTTGAGCACGAGCACGGGCCAGTTGCGCGGTTCATCGGCGTACCGGAGGGCAACGCGCGGCGGACTTGGGTCTACCGGCTGTCGGGCGTCATTGGGTGCTTGAACGCGCCGGATGACGAAGCCTTGGATGAGCGGGAACCTACGCTTCGCAGTGTCGATCTGATTGGTGGCGACAAATCCCGCGGAGTCGTGTCCCAATACGAAATCGCTGCTAAGGACCTAACAGGCGACCACCTCGGCCTGTTCATTGGTGCTCATTCGGATGACGGAAAGCACAATGTGCAAGCCCAGATCATCCAAATTCACCAGATTCCCAACCGCGCAACGCGCCCCGGTGCGGTCGTCAAGGTGAGAATCGGGGAGACACCCAAACAACCAGCACGTGTTGACGGCGGGCTATATCCGCCAGATCAGGTCTTCGAGATCATGGAGCTTTACCAAGAGGGTGATCCGAGATATCGCCACCCTCGCTGCTACGCGAATACCCGTGGAGGTTGCTCGGCCACGATCTCGGGCGAGCACTACGTATCCCACGGCCTCATCAAGCTGTTCACCTTCGATGACCCGAACGCGACGATCCAGCACAACCACGGAGCGGGAATCGTGCGGCCCGTCAAGCCCAAGAAGTTCGTCGCCAACGTGCTCTGCACCAGTCACAACCACGGACTTCACCCGGCGGACGACGCGGCTATCAGTTTCGCCCGGTTCATCCGAGACGTTGCACTTGAGTGGCGCGGTGGAGCAGGTGAGTGGGGAGAGGAGGCTGAGGTGCACATCTCGGGCGATGACTTCCAGAGGTGGGCGTTGAAGCTCCTGTTGAATCATGCCGCCGCGAACGCTTTCACAGGAAACGGTGGCCGTGTGTCCACGCCGATACCCCCGGAGGCCGTGGATATCTTGCTCGCCCGCGCCGAGTGGCCGGAGACATGGGGAATGTGCGTGGCGAGTCAGGTGGACAGCCCACTTACGTTCGACCCCTTCAGTAATCCAGAGCCGATATTTAGCGACTGGTGGTCTGCGCAGCCGTTCTTGGCCAATGGAACCGACGCGATACGCGGCGGGACGGTTCGCCTGGCTGGCGTTGATTTCGGGATCACCCTGTTCAATCAAGGTCGGGAACTGGACGCCTTCAACGCACCTGAGAACCCAATTCGGGGCTCGATTCAACGGCCCGGTTTCCTGCGCTGGGAGTTTGAGGGACTCGGCAAAACGGTCTATTTCTCGTGGGAGGACGGCTGGGAGCACAAGACCATCACCTATGCGATGCGGCGTTGATCGCTCGGGCGGTGCTAGCGCCCACCAACGCACCGAGGCCCCCGCCGGAACCGTCCGGTCGGGGGCCTCGCGCCGATGCGGTGCCGGGTCAGCCAGCGCCACCGGCCAGCGCCGAGAGCTTGTCGGCCAGCGCGTCGGCACGGCCCGCCGCGACGTGCTGGTAGCGCATCGCCGCCGTCGAGGTGGTGTGGCCGAGCCGGTCCATGACCTCCCTCGTCGTCGCGCCGGTCAGCGCCGCCATCACACCGCCGAAGTGCCGCAGATCGTGGAAGTGCAGCTCGGGCTTGCCGATGGCGTCGCGGGCGGCGAAGAACGGGACCCGGAACCGGCCCTCCGCGAAGTAGGACCCCGACTCGGGATCGGGGAACAGCAGCGCGGTCTTGGCCTTGCCGACGTGCTCGCGCAGATGCGCGGTGATGACGGGGCGCAGGTGCGGCGGCACGGTGACGGTCCGGTTCGACTCGCGGGTCTTGGGCGGGCCGCACACATACTTGCGCTCCCGGTAGGTCACCGCCTTGTTGATCCGCACGGTGGCGGCCTCGGGGCCGATATCGGCGCGGGTCAGGGCGAACACCTCGCCGCGCCGCATCCCGCACCACCCGGCCAGCAGAACCGACAACTGCAGGTTCTCCGGCATGGCGTCGGCGAGCGCGGTCAGTTCGGGGGCCTCCAGCAGCACCACGTCGCGCTTCGTGCGCTTGACCGCCGACGCGCCCTTGATCCGGGCGGGGGAGCGGTCGATCAGCCCGTCGTCGACTGCGGTGTTGAGGACTGCCGTCAGCACCCCGTAGGCCCGGGCGTTGCGCGTCGCGTGCTCCTCGCCGAGGCCGGAGTGCCAGGCGCGCACGTCCTCGGTGGTGATCTCGGTCAGCACCGCGTCGCCGAGGACCGGGAAGATGTTCTGGTCCAGGTGGTAGCGATAGTTCTCCCGGGTCCGCCGCGACAGGGAGCGGTGCTCCAGCCATCGGTCGGCGTAGACCCGCAGCGTCAGCACCGCCGCCTTGGCCTTGGTGGCGCGCTCGGCAGGCGGGGTCCAGATGCCCTTGCCGGGGTTGCGGTGATCGAGGTCGATGAGGTCCTGCTCGGTCGAGAGCCACGCCGTCGCAGCGTCCTTGGTCGGGAACGTCGCCGGGGCGTTGTGGATCGAGCCGTGGTGGAGGTACCCCGCCTGCCACCGTCCCGAGGTCCGTTGGCGCAGCCGACCGAACGAGCGGCGGGTGCGGGGCTGTGTCTTGCTGGCGGCGCTACGGGCCATGTCGGGTCTCCTCGGGGTGCATCGGCGGGCAACAGTTGGGCAATAAGCGGGCAATAGTGACCCCAAACCACCCATAACCATCCTCACTCGCCACAATACTCATAACCGCACGTCAAGTAGCTATTTTGGGCCTGTTCGCGCTGGTCGGGCGGAGATTCAGACTACCCGCTGGGGCTGGTTCGATCCCAGCCGGGACCACCGTGACGATCCGGCATTACTCTCGCAGGGTGAGTCTTGCGCCGAATCTGACCCCGATCGCCTCCCTCATCGGTACCTGGACCGGTCCCGGCCGAGGTGAGTATCCGACGATCGACCCGTTCGCCTACACGGAGACGATCACCGTCGAGGACATCGGCAAACCCTTTCTGGTCTACCGGCAGCGCACTCGCTCGGCGACGGGCGCCGGTCTGCACACCGAATCAGGATTCCTCCGACTGCCGGCGGAGGGCGTCGTCGAATTCACCCTCGCGCAGCCGACCGGGCACACCGAACTGTGCGAGGGCGTCCTCGAGGTCGTCGACGGGGTCGTGGAACTCAGGATGTCCGGCGTCGTGACGGGGACGGCGACGGCGAAGTCGGTGGAATCCACCGAACGTCGCTACCGTCTGGACGGAGACAGCCTGCGCACCGACTTCGCGATGGCGGCGGTCGGTGTCCCGATGACCCATCACCTCACCTCGGAGCTGGGCCGCGTCTGATCGAGGCCCTCGAGGTCTTCGCCGACACGAAGATCCGTCCCAACGAACGTCAGGCGCGGCAACATCGACCGACCGCAGGATCGGCGCCGTCTGTCCGGGACCGAGGATCACCCACCGGCGGCCACCGCCGTCGCGTACCGTCGGTCGGTATGACTCGTGCTGACGTGCAGGCACCCGCGGTGCTCACCTCCAGTGGCCGGGTGTCCGGCCTGGTCGCCGATGGGATCTTCTCCTATCTCGGAATCCCTTATGCGGCACCGCCCGTCGGCGAATCGGCCTTCGCCGCTCCGGCTCATCCGGTGGCGTGGGATGGCGTCCGGCCGGCCACCGAGTACGGTCCCACCGCCCCGCAGGTCGACTATCCCGCCCCGATCGCCGCATTGCTCGACAACGCGATCGTGCTCGGCGACGACTATCTCAACCTCAACGTGTGGACCCCGGACCCGGGTGCGCGCGGACTGCCGGTGATGGTGTGGATTCACGGGGGCGCATTCACGCGCGGCTCCAATCGCATCGAGATTTATGCCGGGGACACCTTCGCGCGTGACGGCGTCGTCTGCGTCGGCATCAACTATCGGCTCGGCACAGCCGGTTTCGCGTCGATCGAGGGGGCGCCCGACAACCGCGGGTTGCTCGATCAGATCGCCGCGTTGGCATGGGTGCGCGACAACATCGCGGCCTTCGGTGGCGACGCCGACAATGTGACCGTCTTCGGCGAGTCCGCGGGAGCGATGAGTGTCGCGTCGCTGTTGGCGTCACCGCTCGCCGCGGGCATGTTCCGACGCGCGATCATGCAGAGCGGCAACGGCTCTGCCGCCGCGGATCCCGCCGACGCACGCAAGGTGACCGCACGGATCGCGCAGATCCTCGAGATCGATGCCACCGCGGAAGCCTTCGGCCGTGTCGGCGTCGCAGATCTGCTGCGCGCGCAATCGACGGTGGCGCTGGAATTGATGCTCGACCCGGACCCGGAGGTGTGGGGGCCGACGGTTGTCGAGGTCGGCTTGGGGATCATGTCGCAGTTCCCGGTGGTGGACGGGGAGGTGCTCACCGCGACTCCGCACGAGGCGATCGGGGCGGGTGCCGGCGCCGACATTCCGTTGCTGGCGGGCTGGAACGCCGACGAGTTCCGGTTCTTCATGGCCGCGACCGGCGGAGCGCAGGCCGTCACCGAGGAGGCCGCGGCGGCGATCCTCGGCCGCGGTCCCGGCGGCCTCGACTATCTCCGCAGCCGGCTCGATGCCGGGGCGAGTGCGGGCGATGCGGTCAGCGAGGCGCTCACCGCGCGGGCATTCTCATCTCCGACGACCGCGATCGCCGCGTCCCGGCCGGCCGGTGCGACCCACCTGTACGAGTTCGGATTCCGCAGTCCGCAGGCCGACATCCAGGCCGGTCATGCGGTGGAGATCCCGTTCGTCTTCGACCACCTCGCCGCCGCCCATGCGTTGACCGGGCCCGAACCCGACCAGCGCATCGCCGACGAGATGCACCACGCATGGGTGCGCTTCGCCGAAACCGGAGATCCGGGGTGGTCCGCCCATCGCGACACCGGAGACGTGCGGCGTTTCGTCTGATCCCCGAGGCTCCCTCAGGGGGTGACGACGACCTTGCCGAGGGCCTGACCCGCGCCGACGCAAGCGAGGGCGTCGGCGGTTTCCTCGAGCGGATACGTGCGATCGACCTGGGTGGCGATCTCGCCGGCGAGGCACAGGTCGGTGACGGGCGTGAAGTGGGCGGGGCCCTCCCTGACCGCCAACACCCCCAGGCGCCGGCCGGTGACGGCGCCGACGATGACACCGGCGGTGAGTACCCGCAGCAGGGTCGGCACGGTGCCGCCGACGCAGTGGTAACGGCCGCCGCGGTTGAGGGACCGGCGGTAGGCGAAGACCGAACGGTGGGCGACCAGGTCGAGGATGAGGTCGTAGCGCCCACGGGTGAAGTCGTCGCGGTGGTAGTCGATGACGTCGTCGGCGCCGAGTGAGAGCATGAAGTCGAGTTTCGCGGCGTTGTCCACGCCCGTGACGTGGGCGCCGGCCCGTTTGGCGAGTTGGATCGCAAGAGCACCCGAACCGCCTCCGCCGCCATTGATCAGGACCCGCTTGCCCGGGGCGGCGCCGCGGGTGCCCCGCAGCGCGATCGCGCCCGACTGGGGATCGTCGAGGCCTCGACGAAATCCAGCTCGGCTGGTTTGAGCGTCAGCACCTTCTCGGCCGCGACGGCGTACTCGGCGAATCCACCCCTGACAGACAGATTGTCGCCGTACACCGCGTCGCCGGGGCGGAATCGCGTGACACCCTCACCGATCGCATCGACCCACCCGGCGATGTCGGAGCCGAGCGTCGGGTGTGCCGGTTTGCACAGACCGCCGATGCGCGAGTAGGCCGGGCGGCCGCGCAGGGCTTCCCAGTCGCTCAGGTTGACCGATGTCGCGACCACCTTGACCCGCACTTGTCCCGCAGCGGGATCGGGGACCGGTACGTCTGCGACGCGAAGTACCTCCGGTGGCCCGTAGTTGTCGTAGATGACGGCTTTCACGAGCCTCTATGTTATTGCCCGGAGCCGGTGAGATCGCGAGATCCGGGCCCGCCGGCGAACGTGCTCGGCGATGGTGTCGATGCTCCTCCGCCTCGGCGCGCTGGTCAGACCTTACCCAGGGGCCGTGGACGGCGAGGCTCGAACCGGCGGCCCTTGGCTGCGCGAACCGCGTCGTAACGCCGTCCCAGCCCACGTCACCTCGGCTCACGCCTGACGCCTTCTTGACGAAAACCGCTGTGGCACAGGTACTCCCGCAATACACACGAGTCCGTGACAGCACAGCTACGCAGAAACCATGGTCGACCTCGCGCGACGGCGTAGATTTGGCGGCCACATGGAATCCAACGACCTCCTCCTCGTCGAGACCAAGCTGCACGCTCCGCGGCGCCGCCGCGGCGTCGTCCCGCGCGCCCGTCTCGTCGAGCGCCTCGGGCACGCCGACCTTCCGGCGCTCGTGCTCGTGTCGGCGCCGGCCGGTTTCGGCAAGACGACGCTGCTGACCGAATGGCTCGGGGCGGCCGGCGATGCCGGCAGGACGGCCTGGGTGTCGCTGGAGCATCGGGACAGCGACCCGTCGGTGTTCTGGTCGTATGTCGTCGCGGCACTGCGCAGGGTCGCCCCGGACGTCGGCGCTGGGGCCATCTCGATACTGGAGTCCTCGCCGACGGCCCTGGACAGTGTTGTCGGATCGCTCGTGAACGACCTGGCCGCACTCGCCGACGACGTCGTGCTGGTCTTGGACGACTATCACGTCATCGAGTCGGTCGAGGTGCAGGAGTCCGTGCACTTGCTGGTGGAGCGCCTTCCGGCGCACATCCACCTGGTCGTGTCGAGCCGGGCGGACCCGCCGTGGTCGCTGGGAGGCATGCGTGCCCGCGGGGATCTGCTCGAGATCCGGGCCGCCGACCTCCGCTTCACTGTCGGAGAGGCTGCGGACTACCTCAACGAGGTCTCGGGTCTGGCGTTGTCGCCGACGGACATCGAGGCGCTCGCGGGTCGCACGGAAGGATGGATCGCCGCCCTGCAGCTCGCCTCACTGTCGCTGCGTGGCCGCGACGACCCGTCAGGATTCATCGACGGATTCGCCGGAGACGACCGTTACGTCGTCGACTACCTCGTCGACGAGGTCCTCGGCCGGCAACCCGACGCCGTGCGGTCGTTCCTTCTCGAGACCTCGATCCTGAGTCGGATGACCGACTCCCTGTGCGCTGCGGTCACCGGCCACACCGACCGCGGGCCGACACTCGACGTGCTGGAGCGCTCGAATCTGTTCGTCGTCGCTCTCGACGACCGCCGGAAGTGGTACCGCTACCACCATCTCTTCGCCGACGTCCTGCGCGCCCGGCTCGACGTCGAGCATCCCGGGCGGGCGGCCGAGTTGCACCGGCGGGCGGCCGAGTGGTTCGACGCGCACGGCGACCGGCCCGAGGCCATTCGCCATGCGTTTGCCGCACAGGACTTCTCGACGGCAGCCGACCTCATCGAACGTGCGATCCCGTCGCTGCGCCGGGCCCGCCAGGACGCGACGCTGCGGGCGTGGCTCGACGCGCTTCCCGCGGAGATCTTCGCCAACCGCCCGGTTCTCGAGATCGGCTGGGTGGGTGCGCACATGGTGACCGGCGACGTGGCCGGCGTCGAGTCCGCCCTCGACCGCATCGAGGCGTGTCTGGAGCACGGGCGGCGCGCCGACGAGATGATCGTGCACGACGCCGACGAGTTCCGCCGGCTGCCCGGGCAGGCCGCGATGTACCGCGCGGGACTCGCACTGCTGCACGGCGATCTGGCCGCAACGATCGCGCACGGCGAACGCGCCGCCGCCCTCAGCGCAGCGGACGACCATCTCGGCCGTGGCCCCGCGGCGGCCCTCATCGGACTCGCCCAATGGACGGGGGGAGACCTCGAATCGGCCGCTCGCCGGTATGCCGCAGCGATTGCGGCGTTCGAGGACGCCGGATACTTCGCCGACGTGCTCGGCTGCTCCCTCGGCCTCGCCGACATCCAGGCCGCCCAGGGCCACCTGCGGGCCGCCGAGCGCACCCTGAGGTCCGGGCTGGAACTTGTTGCCGCGCAAGGGCCGTTACGGGGTACCGCCGACATGCACATCGGTCTCGCCGAGCTGCACCTCGAACGCAACGAGCTCGACGAGGCGGCCGGGCGCCTGCGGACGAGTCGCGCGCTCGACGACGGCCTGGCACTCGGCCAATACGCCTACCGGTCGCGCGTGGTCGATGCCCGACTCCGGGCCGCCGCCGGAGACCACGACGGCGCACTCGACGTGCTGCGGGTGGCCGAAAGCCGCTACGACACCGACTATTCGCCCGCGGTCCGCCCGGTTGCCGCCACGATCGCGCGGGTGCGGTTGGGCGCCGGGGATCTCGACGGCGCCCGACGGTGGGCCGCTTACTCCGGTCTGTCCGCCGATGACGAGCTCACCTACATCGGCGAGTACGCGCACCTGACCTTCGCGCGCGTCCTCCTCGCGACGGGCCGGGTCGCGGACGCCACGCGACTGATCGAACGCCTCCGTACGGCTGCCGAGCAGGGGGGCCGCACCGGCAGCCTCGTCGAAGCACTCGTGCTGCTCGCACTCGCCCGTCGGGCCGGCGATGATCCCCGCGCGCCGGCGGCCCTCGAAGAGGCGCGCATTCTGGCGGCGCCGGAGCGCTTGGTCCGCGTCTTCCTCGATACCGGCGCCACGGCACCCCAACAGGGCCTGACTGACCCGCTCACCTCACGGGAGTGTGAGGTCCTGCGTCTGCTGCGCAGCGAGCTCACCGGACCCGAGATCGCGGCCGAACTTGTCGTCTCCCTCAACACCGTCCGGACCCACATCAAGAACATCTTCCGCAAGCTCGGCGTGACGAACCGTCGAGCCGCGGTGCGCCGCGCCGACGAACTCGGCATCTAGCCTGAATTTTTCGTGCTGATTTGCTGTGGCGTCGTGTTGATACGCGAAAGTGCCTGTCTCACAGGGCATGATCCGATTTGTTCAGGATCAA